>CP102260.1:1351000-1685000 GCA_025146925.1 [Bacteroides] pectinophilus
TACCTCGCACGTTATGCATCTATGGTTACATCAGGTAACAGAGGAGCAATCCTTGAGGTTCCAAAGGAGGCAAGATAATGAAGTTAAATGGTTCAGAGATTATAATAGAGTGTCTTAAAGAGCAGGGCGTAGACACTGTATTCGGTTATCCGGGAGGAGCTATTCTGAATGTGTATGATGCCCTTTATAAGCATTCTGATGAGATAACACATATCCTTACATCACATGAGCAGGGAGCTTCACATGCTGCGGATGGTTATGCAAGAGCAACAGGCAAAGTCGGTGTATGTTTTGCAACATCAGGTCCGGGGGCAACTAACCTTGTTACAGGTATAGCAACTGCGGCAATGGATTCAATTCCGATAGTTGCAATCACATGTAATGTAACAGTACCGCTTCTTGGCAAGGACAGCTTCCAGGAGGTTGATATCGCCGGAATTACAATGCCTATCACAAAGCACAGCTTTATTGTAAAGGATGTTAATAAGCTTGCAGATACAATAAGGAGAGCATTTACAATTGCCAAAGAAGGAAGACCGGGACCGGTACTCGTTGATATCACAAAGGATGTAACTGCCAATGAGTGCGATTATGTGAAGACAACACCTAAGACAATTGAACGTGTTACTGACACAATCAAAGAAGAAGATATAGTTAAAGCTGTTAATATGATTAAGGAAGCAAAGAAACCTGTTGTGTTTGCAGGAGGCGGTGCAATTGCTTCTGATGCATCGGATGAGCTTAGAAGATTTGTTAACAAGGTAGATGCACCTGTTGTAGATTCACTTATGGGCAAGGGTGCATTCGACGGAACAGATCCAAGATATGCAGGAATGCTTGGAATGCACGGAACTAAGGCAGCTAACTACAGCGTTACGGAATGTGATCTGCTTATAGTTGTTGGTGCAAGATTCTCAGACCGTGTTACAGGTAATACCAGAAAATTTGCGAACAATGCAAAGATTCTTCAGTTTGATGTTGATGCTGCTGAGATTAATAAGAATATCAGGACAGATGCCAGTGTTATAGGAGATGCGCTTGAGATACTTAAGAGAATAAATGCTCTTCTTGACCAGTGCAATCATTCAGAATGGATTCAGCATGTTGAAGAACTCAAAGCGGATTATCCTATGAAGTATAATACAGACCGCCTTAACGGACCACTTATAATGGAGAAGATATTCGAGGTAACAGGCGGAGATGCAATCATATCAACAGATGTAGGACAGCATCAGATGTGGGCTGCACAGCATTATAATTACAAGAAGCCACGTACGCTTCTTACATCGGGCGGACTCGGAACCATGGGATACGGACTTGGAGCGGCTATCGGTGCCAAGGTGGGATGCCGTGATAAGGTCGTTATTAATATTGCAGGTGACGGATGCTTCAGAATGAACATGAACGAGCTTGCGACAGCAGCAAGATATAATATACCGGTTATCGAAGTTATATTTGATAACCATGTCCTTGGTATGGTGCGTCAGTGGCAGGATCTTTTCTATGGTAAGAGATATTCGGCTACGGTTCTTGATGATTCAGTGGATTATGTAAAGATTGCTGAAGCTATGGGAATTAAGGCATATACAATAACGAAGCCTGAGGAGATTGTTCCTGTATTTGAGGAAGCAATAAGCCTTAATATCCCTGTTCTTATTGAGTGCCAGCTTAACAGGGATGACAAAGTATTCCCTATGGTATCACCGGGAGCACCTATATCAGAAGCTTTTGACAGGGAAGACCTTGATAAAAAAGATAATCAATAAAATGACTTAATTTTTTTATGTTATGTAAAGATTATTTGACAATTGTGTATCATTGCCATAAAATGGCATTATATTTTTTATGAATTTCAGGAGGATGAAAAAGTGGGTAGAGTTTATAACTTTAGTGCAGGTCCGGCAGTATTGCCTGTAGAGGTGCTGCAGGAAGCAGCAGATGAGATGCTTGATTACAGAGGAACAGGTATGTCTGTAATGGAGATGAGCCATCGTTCCAAGGCTTATGACAACATTATCAAAGAGGCAGAGGCTGATCTTCGTGAACTGATGAATATACCTGACAATTACAAGGTATTGTTCCTTCAGGGCGGTGCATCACAGCAGTTTGCCATGATTCCTATGAACCTTATGAAGAATAAGAAGGCAGCTTATATTGTAACAGGACAGTGGGCTAAGAAGGCATATCAGGAAGCCCAGATGTATGGTGAGGCAGTCAAGGTTGCTTCTTCAGAGGATAAGACTTTCTCATATATTCCGGACTGTTCAGATCTTGATATTCCGGAAGATGCTGATTATGTATATATCTGTGAGAATAACACAATCTATGGCACTAAGTTTAAGACACTGCCTAACACAAAGGGACATACACTTGTTGCAGATGTTTCTTCATGTTTCCTTTCAGAGCCTGTAGATGTAACAAAGTATGGGGTAATCTATGGAGGAGTTCAGAAGAACATAGGACCTGCAGGTGTTGTTATTGTTATTATCCGTGAGGATCTTATTACTGAGGATGTATTACCGGGAACTCCTACAATGTTAAGATATAAGACACATGCAGATGCTAACTCTCTCTACAATACACCTCCTGCATACGGCATCTATATCTGTGGTAAGGTATTCAAGTGGCTTAAGAAGATGGGCGGTCTTGAGGAGATGAAGAAGATTAACGAGAAGAAGGCTAAGATTCTTTATGACTTCCTTGATGAGAGCAAGCTTTTCAAGGGAACAGTACGTAAGGAAGATCGTTCACTTATGAATGTACCGTTTGTAACAGGTGATGCAGATCTTGATGCTAAGTTTGTAGCCGAAGCCAAGGCAGCAGGTTTTGAGAATCTTAAGGGACACAGAACAGTTGGCGGTATGCGTGCAAGTATCTACAATGCAATGCCAATCGAAGGCGTAGAGAAGCTTGTAGAGTTCATGAAGAAGTTTGAAGCTGAGAATCTTAAGTAATTACCGGATTATCAGTGTTTAATTAACTGAATAATTAATGAGTCGGAGATAAGGAAGGAATACATACAATGTATAATATTAATTGTCTTAATAATATTGCAGGCATAGGTCTTGACCTGTTTACAACAGATTATAACAAGGATGCTTCATATGAAGAGGCTGATGCGGTGCTTGTAAGAAGTGCTAAGATGCATGACATGGAGCTTTCGGACAGACTTCTTGCCATAGCAAGAGCCGGTGCAGGTGTTAATAATATTCCTCTTGATAAGTGTGCAGAGAAGGGTATTGTAGTATTCAATACACCGGGTGCCAATGCCAACGCAGTTAAGGAGCAGGTAATACTTGCAATGCTTCTTGCATCACGCGATTATATCGGTGCGGTTGACTGGGTAAAGGCCAATGCGGATGATGCAGATATTGCAAAGTCAACAGAGAAGGCTAAGAAGGCATTTGCAGGTACAGAGATTCTTGGCAAGAAGCTTGGTGTCATCGGACTTGGCGCAATTGGTGCAATGGTTGCCAACTCTGCTGCAGCACTTGGCATGCAGGTATACGGATATGATCCTTATCTCTCTGTTAATGCTGCATGGAGCATTAACAGAGATGTTAAGCACATTGTTAATGTTGAAGATATTTACAGAGAATGTGATTATATCACAATTCATGTTCCTGCTCTTGACAGCACAAAGGGAATGATTAACAAGGCTGCTTTCAACATGATGAAGGATGGTGTTGTTGTAATTAACTGTGCAAGAGATATCCTTGTTGATGAGAATGCAATGGTAGATGCACTTGCGTCAGGCAAGGTTAAGAAGTATGTTACAGACTTCCCTAATACTCTTTCAGTTAAGCTTGAGAATACAATTGTTCTTCCTCATCTTGGCGCTTCAACTAAGGAAGCAGAAGATAACTGTGCAGTGATGGCAGTTAAGGAACTTCGTGATTATATTGAGAATGGCAATATCCGTAATTCAGTTAACTATCCTGCATGTGACATGGGCGTATGCACTAACACAGGACGTATTGCGGTATGCCACAAGAATATTCCGTCAGTAATCAGCAATATTACAGCTGTTCTTGGTGCAGCAGGCGTTAATATCTCAGATATGCTTAACAAGTCACGTAATGATTATGCATATTCATTATTTGATCTTGACGATGCGGTTAATGCAGATGTAATTAAGAAGCTTGAGGAAGTAGAAGGCGTTATTAAGGTTAGAGTGGTGAAGTAATGGCAATTATAAGACCGTTTCAGTGTGTAAGACCTAATGAGAGTGTGGCTGCGAGAGTAGCTGCACTCCCATATGATGTATATAACAGAGAAGAAGCCTGCGAGGAGGTTAAGCGCGAGCCGTTATCATTTCTTCGCATAGACAGACCTGAGACACAGTTCGACAGTTCTGTTGATATGTATGCGCCTGAAGTATACCAGAAGGCCAGGCAGATGCTGGATGAAGCTATGGCAGACGGTACATATATTGAGGATTCTGACAGAACGTATTATATATACGAACTTACAATGGATGGAAGAAGCCAGACAGGCATTGTAGCATGTGCTTCTATTGATGATTACAGTAATAATGTAATTAAGAAGCATGAGAATACAAGAGCTGAGAAGGAAGTTGACAGAATTACACATGTAGATACATGCAGTGCGCAGACGGGGCCTATATTCCTTGCCTACAGAGCTGACGGGGTTATTAATGCTGAGGTAGCTAAGGCGAAAGAGAATGACCCTCTTTATGATTTCACGTCTCCTGATGGAATAAGACATGCAGTATGGAAGATTGCATCAGAGGATTCTGTAGAAGCAATAGAAAGAGCATTTGCAGGCATAGATTCTATCTATATTGCGGATGGACATCACCGTGCGGCATCTGCTTACAAAGTAGGACTCAAGAGAAGGGCAGAACATCCGGGATTCACAGGTGATGAAGAATTCAATTATTTCCTTTCGGTACTGTTTCCTGACGAGCAGCTTATGATTATGCCGTATAACAGAGTTGTTAAGGATCTTAACGGATACAGTAAGGATGAGTTCATTGCAAAGATTTCAGATAAGTTTGATGTGGTTAAGTCAGACAAGCCGGTAGCGCCTGCCGTGAAGTATACATTTGGAATGTATCTTGAAGGACAGTGGTACACGCTTACGGCACATGAAGATATACGTCCGGATTCACCGGTTGACGGACTGGATGTTGCAATACTTCAGAATGAGCTGCTTGATCCTGTGCTTGGAATTAAGAATCCGAAGACAGATGCAAGAATTGATTTTGTTGGTGGAATAAGAGGGCTTGGCGAGCTTGAGCGCAGAACAGAGAATGATATGAAGATAGCATTTTCAATGTATCCTACATCCATTCAGGAGCTTTTTGCAGTTGCAGACGCAGGACTCCTGATGCCACCTAAGTCAACATGGTTTGAACCAAAGCTTAGAAGCGGAATATTTATTCACAGAATATAATTCACAGAATATGATGATATAACGGAGGATTAGCCGATGCTGCATGAAGATATAGAACTTAAGATTGACTATGAGACCCTTGGAATTAAGCATGATACATCGGTGCCTGTGCTTACAACATATATCCTTAAGAGACTTGTACAGATGCAGGGTGACCGTAAACGTCCGTGTATTCTGATATGTCCGGGTGGAGGATATGAGCACCTTGCGGAAAGAGAAGCAGAGCCTATAGCAATCCGCATGAACAGTATGGGGTTTAATGCATGCGTATTGAGATACAGCCTGATTCCTAACGAATACCCGGTTCCTTTATATGAAGCTGCGTATGCAGTGAAGTATATCCGTGACCATGCGGATGAGTGGGGGATTAATCCGGATAAGATTGTAATAGCGGGTTTTTCTGCCGGCGGACACGTGGCTGCAAGTCTTGGAACATTGTGGAATCAGCAGGAGCTGGATTCATATATAAGAGATTATCTCAGGTGTGAGCCTGAATATGTGCGACCGGACGGAATGCTTCTGGGATATCCTGTTATTACGTCAGGTGATAAAGCACATAGAATGTCGTTTGTGAGACTTCTGGGTGACAGATATGATGAACTGCATGATACGGTTTCACTTGAAAACCGTGTCAATAAGGGAACACCGGAAGCTTTTATATGGCATACGTTTGAGGATGGCTCGGTTCCTGTTGAGAACTCGCTTCTGTTTGCAGAGGCAATGAAAAAGCAGGAGGTTCCGTTTGAACTTCATATATTCCCTAAGGGAAGTCATGGACTTGGTCTTGGAACAAGGGAAACTGACATGAAGGATGGAAGTAAATATCAACCTGAGTGCAGCGTATGGCCTGATATGTTCAGAACATGGTTTGAGAGTACAATAGGACCAATATACGAATAACACAATTGGCTGCATAGCGGCACCTGTCATGTGGCAGGTGCCTGTGGTGCAGCCTTTTTGATTGTGATACATAAGTGCGTTAATGATGGGAGGCAGGTATGAATAATAAATTATATAATCTTATGAATTGGCCGGATATAGAGGGAATTGTATATTCGGATACGGATTCACCGCAGAAGCTGCTCGGAGGACATGTCTGTGAAGAAGGATTTCTTATACAGACATTCAACCCGCATGCAGTTGAGATGAAGGTAAAGATTGATGGTAAAAGCAAGATATATCCGATGCAAAAGGTAGATGAAGCCGGATATTATGCCGTACTCATTCCCGGAAAGAGAAAACAGAATTATACATTTATATCCGAAAATGTGGAAGGTGAGCAAAGGGAATACAAGGATGCATATGCATTTGATGTGAGTATTGACAATGCTGAGATAAGAAAGTTCCGCGCGGGGATTAATTATGAGATATACAGGATACTCGGAGCACATTGCGGAGTGATAAATGGCGTCAGAGGAACAAGATTTGCCATATGGATGCCTGATGTCAAGCGCGTAAGTGTTGTGGGTGACTTCTGCAAATGGGACGGAAGAGTGTTCCAGATGATGAAACACGATGGAAGCAGCGTGTATGAACTCTTTATTCCCGGTGTTGAGGCAGGCAGCATATACAAATACGAGGTGCGTAAAAAAGACGGAAGCTGTATGCTTATTACAGACCCATATGCGCGGGCTGTTGAAGATGAAGGGAATGCAGCTGTTGTATGTGGTGATGATGACTTCGTGTGGTCTGATGATAAATGGATGGCACTGCGTAAGATGGAAGATACACGAAGAACGCCTGCATCAATTTACCAGACAGCTTTTTCGGAAGATTCATGCAGCTATGTGGAGAATGCGGGGTATACGCATGTTGAACTTATGCCGGTTATGGAAGGAACACATTGCTGTTATGCCGTCTCGCCGAAGATTGGCGGACGCAATGAACTGAAAAAATATATTAACACAATGCATGATATGGGTATAGGTGTTATTCTTGACTGGGAATGCAGCAGGGATAACTTTAACGTACCTGAGATTTCCAATTACTATATTGCCAATATTATTATGCTGGCTGAAGAATTTCATGCAGACGGAATAAGATTTACAGAACTGGACAGGCTGCTTTATCTTGATTACGGAATGGCTCCGGGAGAATGGACGCCTAATATATACGGTGGTAAAGAAAATCTTGCAGCGGTGGAATTATTTAAGCACATTAATTCAATAATAAAAAAACGCGGACTTGACATTATGCTTATTGCCAGGGAATCGGCGGCGTGGCCGTGCGTTACCGGTAATGTAAGTACCGGACTTGGATTTGATTACAAATGGAATAACGGATGGCTTAAGGAACTGTTTGATTTTATGAAACTTGACCCGATATACCGAAAAGACCGTTATAACCAGCTTGTATTCAGCATGATATATAACTATAGTGAAAAGTTCATCCTGGCACTTCCGGAAGATGCGTTTGCTGACTATGGTTATTCTATGCTGAATATGATGCCGGGCAGCGATGAAGAGAAATTTGCAAGTGTAAAGGCAGCACTCGGATATACATTTTTACATCCGGGGAAAAAGCTTATATCAGACAGTGTATGCAATATGGATGATAATAATAAGCTTAATAATTATGTGAAAGAGCTTAATAACCTTTACAGAAGCAATCCTGAGCTGCACGAACTTGATTATGATCCTGACGGATTCGAGTGGATTAATAATTTTTCTGCTAATGAGACAGTTGTTATATTCTGCCGTAAGTCATCTGAAGGCGGACATCTTATTGCGGCGGTCAATTTTACGCCTGTTGTAAGAAAGAATTATAAAATAGGTGTGCCGTATGCAGGCAAATGCCGTGAGATATTTAACAGCGATTCACTCCAATTTGACGGAGAGGGCAATGTTAATCCTGATATAATCAGATCAGTTGAAAGTGAATGTGACGGACGGGATAATTCTGTAAGAATTACGCTTCCTCCTATGGGAATTGCCGTATTCAGATGTACTCCGTATACGGAAAATGAGCTTATTGAGATAGAGAATGCCCGCAAGGAAAAAGAGGCACGTCAGAAACGCGAAGAGGCACGTAAGCTGATTGAGGAAGCAAAGAGGCTTGAACGTGAGGCAGAGGATATAGAGAAAAAGAAACGTATGGTAATAAAAACCGGAGGAGCAAAGTCAGGCTCCAAGAAGCCGGTTACTGCAAAACGTAAGATGCCGTAATGAATGGAGATTAGTGTGTTGGTGTGCCTGCGGAATGGAGGTTAGTATATGAATAATATTTTAACAGCTTTTGCACAGACAGCAGAAGTGAAAGATGTCAAAGAAGTTGTTGAGGAGACACAGCGGTTCTTTACAATGAATGACATGAGGACAATCCTTGATAAATTTATTGAGTGGTGTGCAAGTACAGTAGGAACGATTGTATGGGCACTCATTGTATGGGTAATCGGAAAGAAGATACTTAAGGCACTTCTTAAGGTGCTTGGAAAGGCGCTTGACAGAAGCAGGCTGGATGAGGGTGTTACTAAATTCATGCTGTCATTATCCAGATTTGCCGGCAATGTAGTGCTTGTGATAATGATAATAGATATACTCGGCTTTGATACAACGTCATTTATCGCAGTACTTGGTTCAGCGGGTATCGCGCTTGGTATGTCATTGCAGGGAAGTCTCGCCAATGTGGCAGGCGGTATATTAATCCTGCTGTTCAAGCCGTTTGCAGTAGGAGATTATATTGTTGCAGGAGGATACGAAGGCAATGTTACAACAATAGACCTTCTTTATACAAAGCTTATTACTATTGACAACAAAATGGTAACTATCCCTAATGGAACGCTTTCTAATTCAAGTATTGTAAATGTTGCATCGCAGCCGCAGCGGCGTCTTGATATCCAGATTGGAATAGGATATTCATCAGATCTCAAGCTTGCCAAAAGGCTTCTGCTTGATGCCATGAATAAGCAGGCCGGCGTGCTTACAGACAAAGATATCATGGTGGTTGTCAAGTCACTTGATGACAGCTGTGTCACACTTGAGACAAGATGCTGGGTTATGACCTCTGATTATTGGAATGTGAGATTTGCCTTGCTGGAAGGTTATAAGGAAACGTTTGACGATAACGGAATTGAGATTCCGTTTAATCAGATGGATGTACACATAGTACAGTAAAAATAGCTGGATAAGATATAAAAAAATAGCAAGATAAGATTCAATGTAAAATACATAAACTTATTTTGCTATTTTTTATATTAAGAATATTAATGTTAAAATGCTTCTTGCATAAAACATCCTTATGCAAGTGATGATTCATAGCATGCACGTTCGCCGCCGATATACTTGGCACGTGTTCTTGCACATACAACATGCGCGTTTCCGATAGAAGAAACGGCAGTGCGGACAGGAACAGCCACGGGAGCGAGGTGCATCCCGATAAGTGTATCACCGATGTCAATTCCTGCCTGAGCCTGAATATATTCAACGGCAACCGGATTATCGAAACCATTATATGCAGCTGTTGAGAATGAACCGCCGGCCTTGAGCTGTGGACGTACATTCACACGCGTAAGGCGGTACAGCTTTGCACATTCCTTTTCAACGATGATAGCACGGTTAAGATGCTCACAGCACTGTGTGGCAAGAAAAATACCGTTAGCCTTGCATACATCATTAAGCGCGTTAAAAACAGTCTTTCCAATCTCTTCACTTGAAAAAGTGCCGATTCTATGCTTTGCTATTTCACTGGATGAACATCCGACAACAAGAATGTCATCCTTTTCAAGATGCGCAACGGCAAGAAGCTCGTTGGCAACAGCTGTTGTCTGCTGCCTCAAAGCTTCAAGATCCATTGTCATCTCAGTTGCAATTCCGCCATTAGGTAAATTAATCATAATTAATTACTTCTTATTCTCGAGTTCCTTGTGCTTCATGGCTCTAATCTTGCATGAAAGACCATACAGGTTAATGAAGCCTTCTGCATCATGGTGATCATACATGTCGCCTGTTGTAAATGAAGCAATTGACTCGTTATAAAGTGAATATGGAGAAGTTGTTCCGGCCTTAATGATGTTGCCCTTGTAAAGCTTGAACTTAACTTCACCTGTAACATACTGCTGTGTTGACTCAACGAAAGCCTGAAGAGCTTCACGAAGAGGAGTGAACCACTTACCTTCGTAAACTACATCTGCAAGCTTGTTGCCGATGTTCTTCTTAACTGCATATGTGTCACGGTCAAGAATAAGTTCCTCAAGCTGCTGATGAGCTTCCATAAGGATTGTTCCGCCAGGTGTCTCATATACACCACGAGACTTCATGCCAACAACACGGTTCTCTACGATATCAATGATGCCGATACCATGCTTGCCACCGAGCTTGTTAAGTGTACGGATGATATCAGCAACCTTCATCTTCTCGCCGTTAACTGATGTAGGAACACCCTTTTCAAATGTCATAGTAACATATTCGCCTTCATCAGGAGCTTCTTCAGGGCTGTTGCCAAGTACAAGCAGGTGCTTGTAGTTAGGCTCATTGGCAGGATCCTCAAGCTCAAGACCTTCGTGGCTGATATGCCATAAGTTACGGTCACGGCTGTAGCTGTTATCAGCTGAGAATGGAAGATTAATTCCATGCTGTCTGCAGTACTCAATCTCATCTTCACGTGACTTAAGAGTCCACTTATCATTTCTCCAAGGAGCGATAATCTTGATATCAGGAGCGAGAGCCTTAATTGCAAGCTCAAAACGAACCTGATCGTTACCCTTACCTGTTGCACCATGGCAGATGGCAGAAGCACCTTCCTTACGTGCAATCTCAACGAGTCTCTTGGCAATTGCAGGTCTTGCCATTGAAGTACCAAGAAGATACTTATCCTCATATACGGCATGTGCCTGAACACATGGAACTATGTAATCTTCTGCAAATGTGTCAGTAAGATCTTCAATGTAAAGCTTTGAAGCACCACAGCTCTTAGCTCTTTCATCAAGTCCGTTAAGTTCCTCTTCCTGTCCGCAGTCAGCGCAGACACAGATAACTTCGTAATCAAAATTTTCCTTAAGCCATGGAATGATGGCTGTGGTATCAAGACCACCTGAGTAAGCAAGAATAACTTTCTCTTTCATTATGATATCCTCCATATGTATGCTGCCTGTGGCAGCGTTGTTTAAAACTAGAATCTAATATACAACATTATTTTTGTAAATGCAACATATAAAAATGAATAATATGCAAAAAATATGAATAAATATAAAAATTATTGCAAAAACCTCTTTACAATAAGTAAAAAGAGTAGTATTGTATCTAAAGTACTTAATTTGAAAACCTTATATGAAAGGAACGATGAGACAATGATTAAAGTCGGAATTATCGGTGCTACAGGATATGCAGGCAATGAATTGGTAAGGCTGCTCCTCGGACATAGCGAAGCACAGATTGAATGGTTTGGTTCAAGAAGTTATATTGACCAGAAATATGCAGATATATACAGAAATGTATTTCAGCTTGTTGATGCTAAGTGCATGGACGACAATATGGAGGAACTTGCTGACAGAGTGGATGTGATATTTACTGCCACACCGCAGGGTCTTTGTGCATCACTCGTTAATGATAAGATTCTTTCTAAGGTGAAGATAGTCGACCTGAGTGCTGACTTCAGGCTCAAGAATGTAGATGTATATGAGCAGTGGTATAAGATAGAACATAAGAGTCCTCAGTACATAGATGAAGCTGTATACGGACTCTGTGAGATAAACAGGAATAAGATAACAAAGGATACAAGAATTGTTGCTAATCCGGGATGCTACACAACGTGTTCCATACTTACAATATATCCTTTAGTTAAGGAAGGAATAATTGACCCGGATTCAATTATAATAGATGCAAAGTCAGGAACGTCAGGGGCAGGAAGAGGTGCCAAGGTTGCCAATCTGTTCTGCGAGGTTAATGAGAGCATGAAGGCATACGGAGTAGGTACTCACAGACATACTCCTGAGATTGAGGAACAGCTTGGTTATGCAGCAGGCAAGGATATAAAGCTTATATTCACACCGCACCTTGTTCCTATGAACAGAGGAATACTTGTTACATCATATGCTGACCTTAAGAAGGATGTAACTTATGAAGATGTTAAGGCGGCATATGACAAGTACTATAAGGATGAGTATTTTGTGAGAGTGCTTGATAAGGATGTCTGCCCTGAGACAAGATGGGTAGAAGGCAGTAATTATGTTGATGTCAACTTTAAGATAGAGCCGAGAACAAACAGAATTATAATGATGGGCGCACTTGATAATCTTGTTAAGGGTGCAGCGGGTCAGGCAGTACAGAACATGAACCTCCTGTTTGGTCTTCCTGAGAATACGGGACTTAAGCAGGTTCCAATGTTCCCATAATAATTTTTATTTGTTTAATGTTTAAATGTTTAACGGAGGAATCAGACTATGGAGATTATAAATGGCGGAGTTACCGCAGCTAAGGGCTTTCTTGCAACGGGAATAAATGTAGGTATTAAAAATAATGTAAAAAAAGATATGGCAATGGTGTTCTCCAGGACAGCTTGCGTCACAGCGGGAACATTTACAACTAACAAGGTATATGCGGCACCGGTCAAGTGGGACCGCAGCGTTGTATATAATTCAGAATATGCTCAGGCAGTTGTCATTAACAGCGGTGTAGCCAATGCCTGTACAGGCGAGGAAGGACTTAATAACTGTAAGGCACTTGCTGCTAAGGCAGGACAGGAGCTTTCAATCCCGGCCGATTCAGTACTCATAGCATCCACAGGTGTAATCGGCAAGCAGCTTCCGATGGACATAATGCTTGGAGGAATAAGCAGGCTTAAGGGACTGCTTGGTGAAGAGCTTACAGACGGAGAGCTTGCAGCAGAGGCAATTATGACAACAGATACGGTTAAGAAGCAGGCTGCCGTTACATTTGACGTTGCCGGAACTAAAGTTACAATGGGTGGCATGTGCAAGGGCTCAGGAATGATTCATCCTAATATGGCAACAATGCTGGGATTTATCACTACAGACTTAAAGATTGAAAAAAGTGTTCTTCAGAAAGCACTTTCGGCAATTATCGCAGATACATTTAATATGATATCAGTTGACGGTGATACATCAACTAACGATACGGTTCTTGTCCTTGCTAATGGCGAGGCAGGCAATGCAGAGATTACTTCAGAGAACAGCGAAGGCTACAAGGAGTTCTACGAAGCGCTTCTTTACATCTGTACGGAGCTTGCCAAGAAGATTGCAGGCGATGGCGAAGGAGCAACGTGTCTGTTTGAGGTTAAGGTAATCAATGCATCGGACAAGGAGCAGGCGAAGATTCTCAGCAAGTCAATAGTTACATCAAGCCTTACAAAGGCAGCGATATTCGGACATGATGCCAACTGGGGAAGGATTCTCTGTGCAATGGGCTATTCTTCAGCTGACTTTGACCCTGAGAAGGTTGATATTTACTTTGAGAGCAGTGCAGGCAGGATTAAGATTGTTGAGAACGGAACTGCAACTGACTACAGCGAGGATGAGGCAACTAAGATTCTTTCGCAGAGTCCGGTGACAGCAATTGCAGATGTTAAGATGGGCAATGCGGCAGCAACAGCATGGGGCTGCGACCTTACGTTTGATTATGTTAAGATTAATGCAGATTACAGAAGTTAAGGAGAATAGAGATGCCGGTTAATATTGATGAAGAATTAAAAAAAGCAGAAGTGCTTATTGAGGCGCTTCCTTATATACAGAAGTTCAATCGTAAGATTATCGTTGTCAAGTACGGCGGAAGTGCCATGGTTGACGAGGAACTTAAAAGAAAGGTTATTGAGGATGTAGTACTTCTTAAGCTTGTTGGTTTCAAGCCGATAATAGTTCATGGCGGCGGCAAGGAGATAAGCAGCTGGGTTAAAAAATCAGGAATGGAGCCAAAGTTCGTGAACGGGCTGCGCGTTACTGACGAACCTACAATGGAGATTGCAGAGATGGTTCTCAATAAGGTGAATAAAAGCCTTGTATCAATGATTCAGGATCTTGGCGTTAAGGCATGCGGTATAAGCGGCAAGGACGGCGGCATGCTTCATGTTAAGAAAAAGCTTTCGGCAGGAGAAGATATCGGATATGTAGGCGATGTAGACGATGTTAATCCTGAGATAATTCATGCACTCCTTAAGGATGATTTCCTTCCTGTCATATGCCCGATAGGATTCGGCAGTGACCATCACGCATACAATATCAATGCTGATGATGCAGCGTGTGCAATCGCAAGAGCCGTAGATGCGGAAAAGCTTGCATTCCTTACGGATACAGAGGGTGTATTCAGGGATTTCGAGGATAAGAACTCACTTATATCTGAACTTACAACAGCGGAGGCAAGAAAACTTCTTGCGGGCGGAACAATCGGCGGCGGAATGCTTCCTAAGCTCAATAACTGTATTGATGCAGTTGAAAATGGCGTATCAAGGGTGCATATTCTTGACGGCAGAATACCTCACTGTCTGCTCCTTGAAATATTTACCAATAAGGGTGTTGGTACTGCAATTCTCGGAGAAGATGCAGAACACTTTTACAACACAAATATCTGATATAATAGCCATGCGATGCATGACAGAACGGAGATGACAGATGAATACACAGGAAATAATCACAACAGCAGAGGAACACCTTTTCCATACATATAACAGGTATCAGATTTCTCTCGACAGAGGAGAGGGAGTGCATCTGTATGATGCTGATGGTAAGGAATATGTTGATTTTGGTGCCGGAATAGCAGTATTTGCTCTTGGATATAATAACAAGGAATATAACGATGCACTTAAGGCACAGATAGATAAGCTTATCCATACATCAAACTATTTCTATAACGAGCCGGCAGCTAAGGCAGCTAAGGCTATAACCGAAGTATCGGGAATGGACAGGGTATTCTTCACAAACAGCGGTACTGAGGCAATTGAAGGTGCAATTAAGCTCGCTAAGAAGTATGCATATCTCAAGGATGACTCAACAGACCATGAGATTATTGCAATGCAGCATTCATTCCACGGAAGAAGTATGGGCGCTCTTGCCGTAACAGGCAACAGGCATTATCAGGAAGCATTCGGACCGATGATTCCGGGAATAAAGTTTGCGCAGTACAATAACCTTGCCAGCGTTGAAGAACTCGTTAATGATAAGACATGTGCAATCATCTTTGAGACAGTTCAGGGTGAGGGCGGTATATATCCTGCAAAGCCTGAATTTATTAAGGGTGTAAGAAAGCTCTGCGATGAGAAGGGAATACTGCTTATCCTTGATGAGATTCAGTGTGGTATGGGACGTACAGGTACAATGTTTGCATATGAGCAGTATGGCGTTAAGCCGGATATCCTTACGGTTGCCAAGGCTCTTGGCTGTGGTGTGCCTGTAGGCGCATTCCTTGCCAGGGAAGAGGTTGCCAAGGCGCTTGTTCCGGGTGACCACGGAACTACATACGGAGGCAATCCGCTGGCATGTGCCGCAGCAGTTAAGGCCCTTGAGCTTTTCAAGAAGCAGAATGTGCTCGATAATGTTAAGAAGGTATCAGCTTATCTTGAGAAAAAGCTTGATGAGATAGTTGCTGAATATGATTATGTTGTTGAGAGGCGGGGACTTGGACTTATGCAGGGACTTGAGATTAATACGGATGTTAAGGATCTCAAGAAAGTAATTGCAGCATGTCTTGATAACGGTCTGATTCTATTTACCGCAGGGACTAATGTAATACGTTTTGTTCCGCCGCTTGTAATATCAGAGGCTGATGTTGACGAGATGATAACAAAGCTTAAGAAAGCATTAGCATAAATATGATGAGGATTTGTATGACTTTAAAAAAATATTTTAAGAAATTTGCAGCATTGGGACTTGCAGTCTCAATGCTTGCTTCGGTTACGGCATGCTCGGGTAATTCAGATAAGACAACACCTGAGGTTGAACTTGAGGAGGATGTTAATGTTAATCTCTGGTACTCAGATGACAGGTATACGGGTTATTTTGAGGAATGTGCCAGAAGATATCATGAGTCCAATGCACATGTTACGGTTATGCTTAATCTTGTTGAAGATGAGAATTACCTCGATGATGTATATAATTCATGTATAAAGTCAGATGATGGTGCGGACATATTCATGATGTCATCGGATGACGTGCAGAAAGCCTATCTGATGGGACTTATGAGTGCCAATACTCTGTACCCTGAGACATTTAATGAAGATGTATACGGCAGGGCGGCGATAGCAGCTTCAACATACAGTGGCAGGCTTCTTGGATATCCGCTGACATTTGAGACAAGCGTTATGGTATATAACAAAAAGTTTGCAACGCCATTTAAGACATTTGAGGAGATAACAGGCTTCAGTGATAATTTCCAGCATACGGACGAGAATGAAGCCGTAACACAGATTATCGGATGGGATGTGTCGGATGTAAGTCTTAACTATGCATTCCTTGGTGAATATATGAATGTCGGAGGCGATAATGCTGATGATGTTACAAAGACATATCTTCAGGATGACAACATTAAAGCAGCAGCGCAGGCATATCTTCAGTTCAAGGATTCTTACGGAATTGTAAGAGACAACCCTAAGTACAGTGATTATATCAGGAAGTTTACGGAAGGGTCACTTCTTTATACAATTGTCAATACAAGTGATCTTTCATCGATAGCTGCATCAGGAATTGATTACGGAATTATGCAGATTCCTGATTATAATTCTACACTTAAGACAAGAGCAATGTCTAAGACATATATGCTTGCGGTTACGCCATATGCGTCTAATTCAAGAATTGCGGCAAGTGTTGCCAGGATGTTTACATACGATTATGCAGATGAGCTTATCAGCCTGTCATCTATGCCGGCGGCAAGAGGTGACATACCTGACCACCCTGAACAGTATAATGCACTGCATTCCGTGTATGCGGGTACAGCTCTTAAGGCAAGATACATGGAAGCAGGCGACTATTATCTCAAGCTTGAGATAATGCTTCATCAGATATGGGACAAGACGGCATCGGTTGGTGACGCATATATACAGTTCAAAGATTATGTGACTACAACAATGAATCTTACCAATAAGACGCAGACAGCAAAGTAGCGTATGAATGAATAAAACCTGTCATGGCGGGCATCCTTAATGTATAAATTAAAGTTTATACCGGGAGGCGGCTATGACAGGTTTTTTGATTGCAATGATATCAGGTGCGCTCATGAGTATTCAGGGCGTTTTTAATACGGATGTTACTAAGAGCAGCAGCATATGGGTTGCGGCGGGTTTTGTCCAGCTTACGGCACTTGCAATGTGCGTAGTGATGTGGTTCGTGACCGGGCGTCCGGACGTGATGGCACTTTTTTCAGTAGAGCGTAAATATGCGCTCCTCGGTGGTGTTATAGGTGCGTTTATCACATATACAGTTGTCAGGAGCATGTCATCACTCGGAACTGCCAAGGCATCCCTTACCATTGTTGTCACACAGGTGGCGGCAGCCTATTTAATAGAGCTTTTCGGACTGTTCGGAAGCGAAAAGTCGGATTTCTCATGGGGAAAGTTCATCGGGCTTGCAATTGCCATTGTGGGGCTTGTGGTGTTCAACATGGTAGGACAGGATGCGTGAATGGGGAAGTGGGATTGATGCTGTAAAAAAATTACGGCATCCTATTGAAAAAATATATGTCAGCAAGTATACTATTTATATATATGAAGAATCTTGAAAGGGGGAAATCTTCGTGTTAAAAAAATTCTGTTTAAAGAATTATAAGACATTTAAAAATGAAATAGTTATAGATTTCTCTAATATTGCAGGATATCAGTTCAGCACAGATTGTATCAGTAATGGCTTGATAAGCAAGATGCTTATATACGGGCGTAATGCAACCGGCAAAACTAATCTTGGACGTGCAATTACTGACATATGTGGGACTGTATTTGGCTCAGTACGGTTTGAGAGAGAGGGGATATTTCTGAATGCTGATTCTGATGAGGAAGCGGCAGAGTTTATATATGAATTTATCTTTGGCGAAGATGATGTTATATATAAATATAAAAGGAAATCGCCTCAGGAGCTTAAAGATGAAGAATTAATAGTTAATGGCAACAGCATTTTTAGATGTGACTTTAAAAATGATACATACAACTTTGATAATTTACTCTATATCAATGCTGAGACTGCCAGGGTAGACAGATATATGCAGATGCTCCGTACAGAAGATGCAGATGATGAGTTACATGACTCACAGCTGCCGTTTTTCAGATGGCTTGCCAATAATAGTGCATTTGATAATGACTCACCGCTTATTAAGCTATTGTCATATGTACGAAGAATGAACATGGTAACAGTAAGCAATGCGATAATGGCAAAACCGAGACAGTATAATGAGAACTTTTTTGATTCTTTGGATAATGAAAAGAAGTTACAGGATTTTGAAGATTTTCTTAATATAATGGGAATTGAATGCCGGCTTGTAATAAAGAGGCTTCCGGATGGACAGAGACAGTTATATTTTAGACATCACAGGCTTGTACCATTCTATGAAACGGCATCAAGCGGAACACTTGCACTTGTACATTTGTACAGGAGGCTTATTCCGAGAGATTGGGAACCGTCATTTATATATCTTGATGAGTTTGATGCATTTTACCATTACGAGATGGCTGAAAATGTCATGAAATTTTTAAAAAGCAGATATCCTGAAAGTCAGATAATCATGACATCACACAACACTAATCTTATGACAAACAGGCTTATGAGACCGGACTGCCTTTTTATTCTGTCAAGAAGCGGTTCACTGACATCATTATGCAATGCAACACCGAGGGAATTAAGAGAAGGTCACAATCTTGAGAAGATGTACATAAGTGGGGAATTTGAAAAGTATGAATGATTATGAAGAGGGGCGTAAAAGGGGTAGGAGCCTTTTGGTTGTAGAAGGGGAACATGAAAAAGACAGGCTTTTCTGGCTGATTCTAAGATGCTTTCCTGAAATTGAAATCGATGAAGGTAACATATGGGTATATCATACGAATATTTATATTTTGTATGATGACATAGTAAGGGAATATGGAGAAGACTGGTTTGAATATCGTGAAGATATCGACCTGCCATTTGTTATTAGTAAAAAACAGGAAATAGAGAATGTCTGCTATAAGTCGGATTTTACCAATATAGTCCTTGTGTTTGATTATGAGCGCCATGACCCTAATTTTACAGAGGCTAAGATTATGAGTATGCAACAGACGTTTACAGATTCAACAGATATGGGAATGCTTTATATAAATTATCCAATGATTGAATCATATCAGCATCTGAAAAACCTGCCGGATTCAGAATATATTAACAGGACTGTAAGTGCATCAATTAATGCCGGGGCAATATATAAAAATACAGTAAAGAAAAACAGCGTTATAGCTCCTATGGTGGATTATCCGCACAGACTTGAGGATTTACTCAGTAACAGATTCGTGATAGATAATCCGGTAATAAGAATGAAATGCTGTGAAAGAATACTTGCATTAAACTCTGTTGGAGATATAGAAACAGAGGTCGAATGTATAATAAATAATATTATGGATAGCAAAAAAGCACTGACAGCAAAATATCAGCTTATTGATTGGATTCACAAGCAGCACTATGCAGAACATGGATTAACATATTGGCAATATATGAGAAATGTGCTTAGGAAGATAGCTGTTTACAATATATTAAAAGCGGATTATATACAAAATGAAACTAAAAATACAGATGAAGATGATAACAGTTACCGTAGGCATTATGAAAATATAGACTTTTTGAACATTCTCAATATACAGAATGAACTAAGCAGAGACAGGCAGAATGGCTATATATGGGTGCTTAATACATGCATAATGTATATTGCAGAGTATAATTTCAGATTAATAGAACAGGAAAAAGGAGACAACCAATGACAGACGCATACATAACACTTAAAAAAGGCGGCGGAAGGACACTTAAGGCCGGCGGAGCATGGATATACGATAATGAGATTGATTCGGTTACGGGAGATGTAGCTGACGGAGAGCTGGTTCATGTACATGATTTCGACGGATATTATATGGGAATCGGATTCATCAACCGCAAATCTAAGATTACAGTGAGGATGATGTCCAGAGTAAAGGGAACGCAGATTGATGATGCATTTATAAAAATGCGCGTAAAGAATGCGATTGATTACAGAATGGCGGTCATTAAGGAAGAGGACAGGTCAGCGTTCAGGGTTATATTCGGTGAGGCAGACTGGCTTCCGGGAATAGTGATTGACAAGTTCGCTGATATACTTGTTGTTCAGTCACTTGCGCTCGGAATTGACAAATTTAAGCTTAAGATTGTGGAATTCGCCAGAGAAATACTCGGTGAGTACGGCTATAATATCAGGGGCGTGTATGAGCGAAGTGATGCCAAGGTCAGAGATCTTGAGGGAATGCCAAGGATAAAGGGCTTTATCGGGGATGAATTCGAGACTAAGGTTCAGATTGAGGAAAATGGTGTCAGATACATAGTGGATGTTCAGGACGGGCAGAAGACGGGATTTTTCCTTGACCAGAAGTACAACAGGGCCTCAATCAGACCTATATGCAAGGGCGCGCGAGTTCTTGACTGCTTTACGCATACAGGCTCATTTGCACTTAATGCGGGAATGGCAGGAGCACGCGAGGTAACAGGCGTTGATGCGTCTGAGCTTGCAGTTAACCAGGCAGCTGAGAATGCGAGACTTAACGGAATAGATGATATAGTTAAGTTTGAGTGCAGGGATGTATTTGAACTTCTCCCTGAGCTTGAGAAGAAGGGGGAGAAGTTCGATGTCGTAATCCTTGACCCTCCTGCATTTACAAAGTCGCGTGAATCAGTCAAGAAGGCAGTAAGAGGATACCGTGAGATTAATCTTCGTGCAATGAAGCTTGTAAAGGACGGCGGCTTCCTTGCTACATGTTCATGCTCACATTTTATGGAGCCTGAGCTTTTCACAAAGACGATAGGAGAAGCTGCGCATGACGTACATAAGCGTCTGCGTCAGGTTGAATACAGAACTCAGTGCAGTGACCACCCGATACTGTGGGCGGCTGATGAGTCGCTGTATCTTAAATTTTACATCTTCCAGGTTGTAGACGAAAAGTAATTACTTTTTTGAGTCAGGAGGATAGATATGGCTGACACAATTATTTATTTGGTAATCTCATTATTGGTTTCACTCATTTTTGTCATACTTGGAATAGGGCAGTATAGGGCTGAAAAACCAGTAGTAATAAACACGGGAGAAAAACCACCTCGTGAAGATGAGCTGATAAGTGTTACTGAATGGAACCATAGACATGGCAGGAATTTTATTATTTTGGGTTGTGCGCTTTTTATTACGTTATCAATTGTGACATGTTGAGAGAAAGCTAATGAGAATGATGCTAGAAAAAAAGAAATCAATTGCATTAATTATTATAATGGTTACAATTGTTGTTATTATTTTTGGTGGTCGATATTATTTTGCACACAATAAAAGTTATAAAAATGAGGCAATTCAAAAAGGAGATTGTATATATCTTAATGGAGTAAAATATTATCACACATCTGAACTGGAAAATTATCAAATATCAAATGTGGTAATTTGTATATCTGATAGTGGGAGAAAGTTATATGAGATAGAAGAATATCCTGATTATGAATATATTGCCGGATATTCTGCATGGAATGGTGAAATATATAAAAAACATGAAACAGACTGATTGGAGCAGATTACATTCCTTGATGTTTATAAAGCAGTGGAATGTGTACCAGATGAAGAACTGTTTCATTTTCATGAGAATTCCAATCAAAACGTCAGTCCCAAATTTTGATCGGGTAGATGACATTATTTGTGAGTTGTCTTACTTTTGGTTAAAGGACTAATGAATCTTCAACATCAATTTACGAAAAAGGATATTGATGAACTATAGCTAAAAACTATACCAAACACAATATTTTACATATTTTACAATAACGCTGTAATGACCCTATAATTAATCCACACTCGCAGAACAACAAAACGGTAGAGATAAGGAGATAATTATATGAGTACATTACACGAACCATTCCGCTATGATTATGTAGGAAGCTTTCTCCGCCCGGAGAAGCTTAAGAAAGCAAGAGCAGAATTTGATAAAGGGACTATAACAAGAGAAGAGCTTACTAATGTTGAGGATGAATGCATCAGGGAGCTTGTCGCAAAGCAGAAGAAGGCAGGATATCATGTGATTACTGACGGTGAGTTCCGCCGTGCCACATGGCATCTGGATTTTATGTGGGGACTTAACGGAATTGAACATAAGAAGACAGTTGCCGGCAATACGACATTTGACGGTGAGGCAGCAATGATAGATGATACATTCATGACAGGAAGAATATCAGTTGACAGACACCCGTTTGTTGAGCATTTCAGATTCGTAAAGGCACTTGAGGATGAGAATACGGTTGCAAAGCAGACAATGCCTTCACCGGGACAGGTGTATGCATTCTTTTCTGGAGCAGAGCTTAAAGAAAAGACATTGGAATTCTATGATTCGCTTGAGCAGTTTGCTGATGATATTGTAAATGTTTACGTCAGGATTATACATGACCTTTATGAAGCAGGCTGCCGCAATGTGCAGCTTGATGATTGTGTATGGGGCGGACTCGTTAATAAAGAGATGGCGCTTTCACTCACGGGCGAGAAGGAGGAAGACCTCCCGAAGCTTATGGATCTGCTTGTAGACATCAATAACAGGGTAATAGCTTCAAAGCCTTCAGATATGACAATAACAAGCCATGTGTGCCGCGGTAATTATCATTCAACGTATTTTTCGTCGGGAGCATATGATACGGTTGCCGAACCGCTTTTTGGAAGAGAGAACATCGATGCATATTATCTTGAATATGATGATGAGCGTTCAGGTGGTTTTGAACCGTTAAAATATGTAACAGGCAATAAGAAAGTTGTGCTCGGGCTTATCACAACCAAATTCCCTCAGCTTGAGGATAAGGAGGCTGTTAAGGCACGTATATATGAGGCAGCACAATATGTTCCGCTTGACCGTCTGTATCTCAGCCCACAATGTGGTTTCGCATCATGTGAGATTGGTAATAAGATTACTGAGGATGAGCAGTGGGCTAAGCTTGCACTTGTTAAAGAGATTGCAGAGGAAGTCTGGGGGTAACATCCTGCTGTAAGTTCTCAATCTGCACATTTGGTACAATTAAACCGCTTGACATTTTGCCATTGCAAATGCACAATAAATGTATCGGCCGGGGTCAGAAGGACTGTGAAAAGCCTGTGACCCCGGCATTATTATTTGCACACTAACCTGTGGTGCCCCGATGAACGGGCGGGAATGGAGTTTAATATGAATCTTGATGAGATGCTTGCACAGAGCGGTATAAGTGATGGCAGATCCGGAGATATCAAATCCGGATTTGCTGCTATAATAGGAAGACCTAATGTAGGTAAGTCAACACTGATGAACAGAATTATAGGGCAGAAGATAGCGATTACGTCGAATAAGCCACAGACCACACGTAACAGAATACAGACTGTCTATACAGATGACAGGGGACAGATAGTATTTCTTGATACGCCGGGTATACACAAGGCTAAGAATAAGCTCGGCGAATATATGGTGGGCGCGGCAGAAAAGACGATTGACGAGGTCGACCTTGTGCTCTGGCTTGTTGAACCAAGCTCATTTATCGGTGCGGGAGATGAGCATATACTTGAGAAGCTTTCCAAGGTAAAGTCACCGGTTGTACTCGTTATTAATAAGATAGATACAATTAAGAAGGAAGAAGTGCTTCCGGTAATTGCAGAATATAAGAATAAGATGGATTTTGCCGAGATAGTTCCGATATCTGCGTACGACGGAACAGGAACAGACGACCTCGTTGATGTCATTTTCAAATACATGCCTTACGGTCCTATGTTCTATGACGAGGATACGGTTACAGACCAGCCTATGCGCCAGATTGTAGCTGAGATTGTCAGGGAGAAGGCACTTCATGCATTGGATGAGGAGGTTCCTCACGGAATTGCGGTTGTGATAGACAGCATGAAGAAGCGTAAGGGTAAGAAAATTACTGATATTGATGCGACTATCATATGTGAGAGAGAGTCACATAAGGGCATTATAATAGGTAAGGGAGGCTCAATGCTTAAGAAGATAGGAACCAATGCGAGGTTCGAGATTGAGAAGCTCCTTGAGCAGAAGGTCAACCTTAAACTGTTTGTAAAGGTTAAGAAGGAGTGGCGCGACAGTGATTTCCTTCTTAAGAATTTTGGCTATGATGCCAAGAATGATTTTAAATAATACCGGTATCTGATATGGGAAATATTATAATGGCATCGGGGATGGTACTTTCCTCGATGCCTGTTGGTGAATTTGACAGAAGAATAGTGCTGCTTACAAAAGAAAGAGGCAAGATTGCGGCATTTGCCAAGGGGGCAAGGAGGATGAATTCTCCGCTGATGGGAGTTACACAGCCGTTTGCATTCGGTAAGTTTGAGCTTTATGAGGGAAGAACGTCATATGATATAAGAAGGGCTGACATATCGAATTATTTTACGGAAGTGTCATCTGACCTTGATGCAATATGTTATGCGTGTTATTTTGCTGAGCTTGCCGATTATTACGGCAGGGAGAATCTTGATGCATCGCAGATTCTCAATCTTTTGTATATGACGCTCAGGGCGCTGGCTAATGATAATATACCTGACGAGCTTATCAGATATATATATGAGATAAAGCTTATCAGCATTAATGGGGAATGTCCTAATATGTTTGAATGTGCGGAATGCAGAAAAAGTGAGGGGCTGCACTATTTTTCAATGAGCAGGTTCGGCATAGTATGTGACAGCTGTGTCCGTAATACCGCCGGGGAATGCCTTGAGATAACTGAATCCGCAATGTATACGTTACAGTATATTGTGTCATCGGGAATAGAAAAATTATATACATTTACAGTAAGAGAAGATGTCTTGCGGGAGCTTGCCATGGTTGCGGGGCGTATAAGGTCAAGGGTAATTGACAAAAAGATGAAGTCGCTTGAGATGCTTGAGATGACAAACAGCGTAAATAACAGTGCTGTTGGGATGCATTAAGGGTTGCAATTTGCTTTTTTTATAAGTATAATAATTCATTATAAATCTGAAAGCAAGATGGTGATTACATGACGGAGAATAATGTTATTAAAGTTGACAGTAATGAGAATATTATAAGCGATCCGGCACAGATGCCGCATCATCATGAAGAAGATGAGATATCGCTTGATGCACCGGCGGATTTTACAAGTCCGGATGTGTTGTATGCACAGCTTGTAGACACTATTAAGAAGTATCATCCGTCAACGGACATGTCACAGATTGAAAAAGCATATAAGATTGCCACCAAAGCACATGAGGGGCAGTTCCGTAAGTCGGGTGAACCATATATAATTCACCCTATTTGTGTTGCCATTATTCTTGCTGAGCTTGAACTTGATAAGGAATCAATTATTGCCGGACTGCTGCATGATGTTGTCGAAGATACGGTTATGACAACAGATGATATCACAAGAGAGTTCGGAGCGGAAGTCGCATTGCTTGTTGACGGCGTAACTAAGCTGACTCAGCTCAATTACGAGCATGATAAGATAGAGATTCAGGCTGAGAATCTCCGTAAGATGTTTCTTGCAATGGCTAAGGATATCAGAGTAATCATGATAAAGCTTGCCGACAGGCTTCACAATATGAGAACAATGCAGTATCAGTCACCTGCGAAGCAGATAGAGAAGTCCCGTGAGACTATGGAGATATATGCGCCTATAGCACACAGGCTTGGTATATCCAAGATTAAGGTAGAGCTTGATGACCTCTCAATGCAGTATCTTATGCCGGATGTTTATAATGATCTTGTTAAGCAGATTAACATGAACAAAGAGAACCGTGAAGCATTTATCAAGAGCATCATTAAGGAAGTTAAGATGCATATAGAGAATGCCGGTATTGAGGCGGAGATTGACGGACGTGTTAAGCATTTCTTCAGTATATACCGTAAGATGGTCAATCAGAATAAGACGCTTGACCAGATATATGACCTGTTTGCAGTAAGAATCAAGGTTGAGACGGTTAAGGACTGTTATGCGGCGCTCGGTGTTATTCATGAGATGTATAAGCCTATACCGGGACGTTTTAAGGATTATATCGCAATGCCTAAGGAGAACATGTATCAGTCACTCCATACAACGCTGATTGCATCCAACGGACGTCCGTTTGAGATTCAGATAAGAACATATGAGATGCACCGCACGGCTGAATATGGTATTGCGGCACATTGGAAGTATAAGGAAGGTAAGACAGGAGAGACCGGCAACCAGAATGAGGAGGCTAAGCTTAGCTGGCTTCGCCAGATTCTTGAATGGCAGCGTGATATGTCAGATAATAAGGAGTTCCTTTCTTCTATTAAGAATGACCTTAATCTGTTCTCTGACAGTGTATACTGCTTTACTCCGACAGGCGATGTCAAGAATCTTCCGACAGGCTCAACACCGATAGATTTTGCGTACAGCATTCATACTGCCGTAGGTAATAAGATGGTAGGCGCCAGAGTTAATGGAAAGCTTGTTACGATAGATTACCAGATTAAGAATGGCGACAGAATAGAGATTATCACATCACAGAATTCCAAAGGACCGAGCCGTGACTGGCTTAAGATTGTCAAGAGCACGCAGGCGCGTAATAAGATTAATCAGTGGTTCAAGCAGGAACTCAAGGAAGATAATATATTGCGCGGTAAGGAGCTCATTGACAAATATGTAAAGTCAAAGGGGCTTGTGCTTGCCGACTATACTAAGCCGGAATTTGTAGACAAGTGTCTTGCCAAGTATGGATTTAAAGACTGGGATTCCATGATGGCGTCTGTGGGGCATGGCGCTCTTAAGGAAGGCCAGGTTGTTAATAAGCTTATAGATGAATATGAGAAGAAGCGTAAGTCAGAGATAACAGACAGCGATATAATTAAGTCAATACCTGATGATACGAAGGGAAAGGCATCCAAAGGCAATGCAAGGAATCCGATTGTAGTTAAGGGCGTTCATGATGTTGCCGTGCGTTTTTCAAAGTGCTGCAGTCCTGTGCCGGGTGATGAGATTGTCGGCTTTGTTACGAGAGGACGTGGCATATCGATTCACAGAACTGACTGCATCAATGTAATTAATCTTCCAGAGCATGAGCGGGCAAGGCTTATAGATGCCGAATGGCAGGAGGAAGCTGCATCAAAGGATACCTACAGTGCAGAGATTAATCTCTATGCCATGAACAGGACGGGGCTTCTTGTTGATGTATCTAGAGTTCTTACGGAAGCCAATATTGACGTTAAGAACCTTAACTGCCGCGTTAATAAGCATGACAAGGCAACGCTCAGCATAGGATTTGACATTCATGGACGCGAGGAACTTCAGAGAATAGTTGATAAGCTCCGCAATATTCCGGGCGTTGATGATATTGAAAGGACAACAGGCTGATATGGCAGGCAATCTGACAGTGAAGAGTAATGTGGTTGGAATGATTGGAACCAACAGTTATCTTCTTATTAACAATACAACAAAGGAAGCAATTATAGTAGATCCCGGAGCTGAGGCAGGCAGAATTGAAAAGTCTGTTAAGGATAACGAAGTTACTCCGGCTGCAATATTGCTTACACACGGACACTTTGACCATATACTTGCGGCTAATGAGCTGCGGGAATTGTATGGCATACCTGTATGTGCAGGCAGAGAGGAAGAACAGCTCCTTGCAAGCAGCATGCTTAATCTTTCGACAGATTATGGCTGCACATGCACGGTTAAGCCGGACAGGCTTTTTGAAGATGGTGAGCATGTAATGCTTGCCGGTTTTGATATAGAAGTTATCGCAACTCCGGGACATACAGGAGGATGTGTATGCTATTATTTTGAGCAGGAGAGCGTTCTTATAAGCGGTGATACGTTATTCCATAACGCCGTGGGAAGAACTGACCTTGCGACAGGAAGCTCCAAGGCAATAATACAGTCCGTACACAGACTTATTAAGCAGTTACCTGCTGATACAAAGGTATATCCGGGGCACGGAGCTCCTACAGATATTGGATGGGAGGAAGAGAATAACCCATATTGCTATGATATATCTTAATATAGACGACAGAGAATTTTATGATGATGCAGTTGTGCTTGTAAGGTCATTCTATCCCCGCACTGAGGTAGGAGAATATGACGGACAGAATGTAACTCCTGAGGATATTATAATCAGGCCTGACATACCTGAGAAGGAAGGCAGAAGCAGAAGTGAACTGCATGAAGAATTTAAAACAGATTTATACAAAAAGCTTGAGAAAATGACCGGACGCACGTTACCGTGGGGCAAGCTTACAGGAGTAAGGCCAAGTAAGATTGCTGTTAATCTTATAGAGAACAAAACGTCTGATGAAGATATAATAAAGCTTTTTATGGATAAGCATTACGCATCTGAGGCTAAGGCTAAGCTTGCACTTGGTGTTGCACACAAGGAACTCGGACTTCTCGGACAGAGAGATTATATTAACGGATACAGTCTTTATATAGGAATACCATTCTGTCCGACTACATGCCTGTACTGCTCATTTACATCATATTCAATTGATAAATGGCATGACAGGGTTGAAGAGTATCTGTCAGCACTGTTTTGTGAGATGGAATTTGTTGCCGCGAAGCTTAAGAACAGAAGGCTTGATACCATATATTTCGGAGGAGGAACACCGACAACCCTTAGCGCCGACCAATTGGACAGGCTTCTCGGACACATGGAGAAGTGTTTTGATATGTCAGACATTGTAGAGCTTACGGTAGAGGCAGGAAGACCTGACAGTCTTACCATAGACAAGCTGAAGGTGCTTAAGGCACATAATGTGGGACGTATCTCGATTAATCCTCAGACGATGAATCAGGCTACGCTTGACATAATCGGCAGAAAACATACGGTTGAGCAGGTTAAGGAAGCATTTGCAATGGCACACGAATGTGGGCTTGATAATATTAATGTTGACCTTATCATGGGGCTTCCGGGTGAGGATGAAGCGATGATCCATCATACGCTGGATGAAGTTAAGAAACTTGCACCTACAAGCCTGACCGTACATTCTCTTGCAATTAAGAGGGCTGCAGCTCTTAATATATGGCGTGATAAGTATCAGGCATATGCACTTAATAATACAGATGAGATAATTGATGCAGCAGCGGCTTGTGCAGCAGATATGGGCATGGAGCCGTATTATATGTACCGCCAGAAGAATATGGCAGGGAATTTTGAGAATGTCGGATATTCAGTTCCGGGGCTTGAATGCATTTACAATATCCTGATAATGGAGGAAAAACAGTCAATAGTCGCACTTGGAGCAGGCGCTTCGACCAAGATTGTTATGCCACAGGATGACGGTTCTGTGCGTATCGAAAGAATCGAGAATGTTAAGAGCGTAAAGGACTATATCGAAAGAATAGACGAGATGATTGAACGTAAGAATGGAGATGTGTTCAATTACCTTGTTAATAATTAGGATGCTAAGATATTTCAGATATAATATTAGCTAATAATGATGCCGCATATGCGGCAGAATGGAGGATATTACAAAATGGCAGAATCAATGCAGGGACTTAAGAGAACTAACCGTTGTGCTGAGGTAGGCACTGCTGATATAGGCAGGGAAGTAACGGTTATGGGATGGGTCCAGAAAAGAAGAAATCTCGGAAGTCTTATATTTGTTGACTTAAGAGACAGAAGCGGATTACTTCAGATTCTCTTTGATGAGAATAATATTGGAACGGAAGGATTTGAAAAAGCATCTTCATTAAGAAGTGAATATGTTATCGCTGTAACAGGTAAGATTGCTAAGCGTTCAGGCGCTGTTAATGAGAATCTTAAGACAGGTGATATTGAAGTAATTGCTACAGACCTTCGTATTCTTTCAGAGGCACAGACACCTCCATTTCCTATTGAGGCTGATTCCAATACTAAGGAAGACTTAAGGCTTAAGTACAGATATCTTGATCTTAGAAGACCTGACATTCAGGCTAATATCATGATGAGAAGCCGTGTGGCAACTCTTACAAGGGCATTCCTTGCCAATGAGGGATTCCTGGAGATAGAGACTCCTATGCTTTGTAAGAGTACACCTGAGGGTGCGAGAGATTACCTTGTACCAAGCCGTGTACATCCGGGACATTTTTACGCACTTCCGCAGTCACCACAGCTTTACAAGCAGCTCCTTATGTGCTCAGGATATGACCGTTATATGCAGATTGCAAGATGTTTCCGTGATGAGGACCTCCGTGCAGACAGACAGCCTGAGTTCACACAGATAGATATGGAGCTTTCATTTGTTGATATTGATGATGTAATCGATGTTAACGAGAGACTTCTTGCGTACCTTTTCAAGGAAGTACTTAATGTTGATGTACAGCTTCCGATTCAGAGAATGACGTGGCAGGAAGCTATGGACAGATTCGGTTCGGATAAGCCGGATCTCAGATTCGGAATGGAACTGCACGATGTATCTGATGTAGTTAAGGGATGCGGTTTTGGCGTATTCACAGGAGCAATCGAAAATGGCGGTTCAGTGAGAGGTATTAATGCCAAGGGACAGGGTGCAATGCCTCGTAAGAAGATAGATGCACTGGTGGATTTTGCCAAGGGCTACGGAGCAAAGGGTCTTGCATATATTGCAATCAATGAGGATGGCACATATAAGTCATCATTTGCCAAGTTCATGACTGATGATGAGATGAAGGCACTTGTAACAGCAATGGAAGGTGAGCCGGGAGATCTTCTCTTATTTGCAGCAGATCGCAATAAGATTGTATGGAATGTACTCGGTGCACTCAGAATAGAGCTTGCCGGACAGATGGGACTTCTTGACAAGAATGAATATAAGTTCCTCTGGGTAACAGAGTTCCCTCAGTTTGAGTGGTCGGATGAAGAGAACAGATACGTTGCAATGCATCATCCGTTTACAATGCCTATGGAAGAGGATCTTGATAAGCTTGATACAGATCTTGGTGCAGTACGCGCCAAGGCTTATGATATAGTCCTCAACGGAACAGAGATAGGCGGAGGAAGTGTCAGAATCCATCAGGAGGATGTTCAGGAGAGAATGTTCAGGGCACTCGGATTCACTAATGAAGAGGCTCATGAGAAGTTCGGATTCCTTCTTGATGCATTCAAGTATGGTGTTCCGCCGCATGCAGGACTTGCATATGGTCTTGACCGTCTTGTAATGCTTATGGCTAAATGCGACAGCATCAGGGATGTAATTGCATTCCCTAAGGTTAAGGATGCATCATGTCTTATGACAGAAGCACCGGGAACTGTAGATGCAAAGCAGCTTGAGGAACTTTCACTCGATATAGCTGCTGCGGAGCAGGACGATAAGTAATATATAATTATACAACAAAACATAAAATAACAAAATAACATTGCCTATAGCAGAAAGGGGGAATTATTATGAAAAAACTGCAGTCTATACGTTATAAGCTTATAGCCGGTTTTATTCTGCCTGTTGTGCTGATTATTATACTTGGAGTTATGTCATATACAACCGCTTCCAAGGCTGTGACATCAAGCTTTGAGGCTTCAGCGCAATCTGCAATTCAAAAAACTGCAGAGTACTATGACCTTATGTTCTCCGGAATCAAAGCATCCGCCAATGAACTGGTCAATGACTCTGTTGTTCAGGGGTATTATTCAGGGAGTTATGAGACAAACAGTGTTGAGGAGGCCAATGCGTATTCTGACATACGTGCCAAGGTAACATCGGTATCTACAACCAACACGCAGATAAAAGGTATGTACATATTCGGCAAGAGCGGCAAGGATATATACCTTAGTGCCAATTCAATGTCAGGTTCTGAGTATTCCAATATTAATAAGACTGATGAGGCAAAGAAGATAGACAGCGACCGCTCGGTATGGCTTTCAAGCCACAGCTATATTGATTCACAGACCAATATTGACTATGGTGTTTCGTATGGCAGACAGGTAATCGGCTCATCGAAGAGAGGTGTCGGTTACATGTTTGTTGATATTGATAAGGAATACATTGTTAATCCGATATCAAGCGTTGATATCGGTAATAAGAGCATGGTTGCACTTATTGCACCTGATGGCGGTGAGAATGTAGTGATTAAGGATTCTGAGGCTGAAGATGGCAGAGTGTATTTTGCTGATAAGGATTTTTATACACAGGCGCTTGAATCAGAGAATGAATCAGGGTATTCATATGTAAAGTATGACGGCAAGTCACAGCTTTTCATATATTCAAAGACCGGCAGTGAAGGCTTCATGGTATGTGCACTTGTACCGAGAAGTGTAATTGTTGCACAGGCCGGTGGAATTAAGTTCATAACAATTACAATGATTATCATTGCACTCATAGGTGCAATTATAATCGGCGGAATAATGGCAGCTGATATTGGTAACGTCATTAAGAAGGTTATTGGCGGAACTGACAAGGCAGCCAACGGAGATCTTACGGCGACTGTTAATGTCCACAGAAAAGATGAGTTCGGAGCTCTTGCCGGAGGTATCAATAATATGATTGGCAATATGAAGCAGCTTATTAATGATACTAAGTCGGTATCGGGCAGGGTTGATGAGTCGGCGGCTGTTGTTACGGACAGTGTACATACAATGCTTAGTGCAACAAGAGAGATTACTGATGCCATAAGCGGAATTGAGAAGGGAATAGTCCAGCAGGCAGAAGATTCAGAAAGCTGCATGAAGCAGATGGACGAACTCTCAGATAAGATTAATGTGGTATCTGATAATTCAGAAAAGATAGCAAGAATAGCTGAATCAGCACGTGACATAGTAAAGTCGGGACTTGATACAATTGACGTGCTTAATACTAATGTGCATGATACAGTAGGAATTACGACTGAAGTAATCAGCGGTATAGAGCAGCTTGAGACAGCGACAAAGTCTATCGGCAAGATTGTTAATGCAATCAATGATATCGCAGACCAGACCAATCTGCTTTCACTTAATGCATCTATTGAGGCAGCAAGAGCAGGCGAGGCAGGCAGAGGATTTGCTGTGGTTGCGGATGAGATTCGCAAGCTTGCAGACCAGTCGGTTGAATCTGTTAACCAGATAAGGGAGATTGTTGAAGATATCACATCCGGAACAAGACAGACAGTTAACGTTGCAAGAAGAGCTGAGGATGTAGTTGCTGTTCAGGAGAATTCACTTAAGGATACTGTTACTGTATTTAATGACATTCAGAGCCATGTAGGGGAGCTTATACAGAGCCTTGAGTATATAACAAGCGGAATAACTGATATTGCAACGACAAAGGCTGATTCAATCATGTCAATACAGAATATTTCGGCAGTATCCCAGGAGACAGCAGCAACAGCAGAAGAAGTTACACAGAACGCTGATAAGCAGATGAAAGCAGTTGAGGCACTTAATGCAGCAGCTGAGAAGCTTGACAGGGATGCACATGAACTTGAAGAGGCAATAGGGCTCTTTAAAGTAGAGTAACATTTGTTAATTGCATTTATCCAATGATGAATGTATATTATATATAATTTAATTTATGGAGGTTATAGGATGTATTCATTTGATGAAGTATCAGGGTTTGATCCTGAACTTGCGAAAGCAATGGATGACGAGCTTAATCGTCAGAGAACACACATCGAGCTTATTGCTTCAGAGAATCTTGTAAGCAAGGCAGTTATGGCAGCAATGGGAAGCCCGCTTACCAACAAGTATGCAGAAGGATATCCGGGAAGACGTTATTATGGCGGATGTGAGTATGTAGATGTTGTTGAGACACTTGCAATCGAGAGAGCTAAGAAGCTGTTCGGATGCGAATATGCCAATGTTCAGCCACATTCAGGTGCACAGGCTAACTTAGCAGCATTTTTCGCACTTGTAAACCCTGGGGACACTGTAATGGGAATGAGCCTTGATGCAGGCGGACACCTTTCACACGGCTCACCGGTTAATATTTCAGGAAAGTACTTTAATATTGTTCCTTATGGTGTTAATGAGGAAGGCTTCATCGACTATGACGAGGCAATGAGAATTGCAAAAGAGTGCAGACCAAAGCTTATTGTAGCCGGCGCAAGCGCATATGCAAGAACAATTGATTTCAAGAAATTCAGAGAGATTGCAGATGAAGTTGGCGCATATCTTATGGTAGATATGGCTCATATTGCAGGTCTTGTTGCAGGTGGACAGCATCCAAGCCCAATCCCATATGCAGATGTAGTTACAACAACTACACATAAGACATTAAGAGGCCCTCGTGGCGGTATGATTCTTTGCAAGAGTGCTGAATTTGCCAAGGAGATTAACTTCAATAAGGCGGTATTCCCAGGTATCCAGGGCGGTCCTCTTATGCATGTAATCGCAGCTAAGGCAGTATGCCTCAAGGAAGCATTGGATGACAGCTTCAAGGATTATGCAAAGGGAATCGTTGATAATGCACAGGCACTTGCCAACGGACTTATGAGCAGAGGATTTGACCTTGTATCAGGCGGTACAGACAATCATCTTATGCTTGTTGACCTGAGAAGTAAGAATGTAACAGGTAAGGAAGTTGAGAAGCTTCTTGATGCAGCTAACATTACATGTAATAAGAATGCAATTCCTAATGACCCTGCAAAGCCTAATGTAACAAGCGGTATCCGTCTCGGAACAGCAGCAGTAACAACAAGAGGTTTCAATACAGCAGACATGGATGTCGTTGCTCAGGCAATTGCACTCCTTGTTGATGATGTAGAGAAGAATCGTGACGAGGCTATGGCACTTGTTAAGACTCTTACAGATAAGTATCCTCTTTACGAGTAATACATAATTATTAATATCGCAGCCGTGCTGATTATATATGGCATTGGCTGCGGTATTTTTTATTATAATACTTTGAATATCAAAATAGTATTGACAAATGATAATCTGATGGCTATAATACAAAACATAATATTTTGAATATCAAAATATATGAAAATTCAGACGCAGACCAATGCGTCTAAGGATTGGAGACTGATGAAATCCAGAATAATAGGAACAGGGAGCAGCTGTCCCGAATATGTCATGACAAATGACATGCTCTCACAGCTGGTTGATACGAATGATGAATGGATACAGACAAGAACCGGAATATGCAGACGGCATATTGCAGACAGGAATGATGATGCTGCATGTCTTAAGCTTGCTGCCGAAGCTTCACAGAAGGCATTGATACGAGCAGGGACGAATGCAGAGGATATAGACATGATACTGTTTGCAACATCAACGCCGGATTCTGTATATCCCAATATGGCATCACTTCTGCAGAGGAAACTCGGTGCAGTTAACGCAGCCGGTTATGACATTAACGCGGCGTGCTCGGGCTTTATATATGCCCTGTCGGCTGCAGATGCATTTATAAGGGCAGGCATGGCTGAGAAGATACTTCTGGTTGGAGCCGAGATTATGTCAAGGCATGTAGACTGGAATGACAGAAGCACATGTGTGTTGTTTGGTGATGGGGCAGGAGCAGTGGTCATTGCACCGGATGATAAGTATGGGATTGAGGCACTGTCACTTCATAATGATGGTAATGCCGGTGATGCATTAAGCTGCAGCACATCAGGGCATATAGCAATGAATGGACAGGAAGTGTTCAGATTCGCGGTAAGACGGGTGCCTGAGGTTATAGAAGAGGTGCTTGGCAAATGTGGCTGGTCAAAAGAAGATGCAGATTTATATGTACTTCATCAGGCCAACATAAGAATAATCCAGTCAGCAGCCAGAAGGCTTGACATAGATATTGACAGATTTGCGGTTAATCTTGATGAGTATGGCAATACATCAGCAGCCAGCATACCGCTTCTGCTTGCACAGCTTGACGAGGAAGGCAGGCTTGAACAGGGAAAAAGAATCGTCTGTTCGGGATTTGGAGCAGGACTGTCATGGGGAGCCGCAGCGCTGACATGGTAACAGAACCAAAATTTAAAATTATGAAATGCAGGAAGAATATATAGCCTGCGGAATGGAGAAAAAGATATGTTAGAGAAAATGAAAGAAATTATTGCACAGCAGCTTGGAGTAGACGAGGAAGAAGTAAAGGCAGAGAGCAGATTCAAGGAAGACCTCAAAGCAGATTCACTTGACCTTTTTGAACTTGTAATGGCACTTGAGGATGAGTACGGGATTGAGATTCCATCAGATGACCTTCAGAATCTTCTTACAGTCCAGAATGTAATGGATTACCTTAAGTCTAAGGGAGTTGAAGCGTAATGAAGACACAGATTACGGAACTGCTTGGAATTGAATATCCTGTAATTCAGGGTGGCATGGCGTGGGTTGCGGATGCGCAGCTTGCAGCCAATGTATCAAAGGCAGGCGGTATTGGATTTATCGGTGCAGCCAATGCACCGGCTGAATGGGTAAGAGAACAGATACATATTGCGAGACAGATAACAGATAAACCGTTTGGAGTAAATGTAATGCTGTTAAGCCCACATGCTGACGAGGTTGCGGCAGTAGTTTCCGAAGAAAAGGTTGCGGCAGTTACTACGGGAGCCGGCAATCCGGCAAAATATATGGAAATGTGGAAGAACAGCGGTATCAGGGTTATCCCGGTAGTTGCATCAGTCGCACTTGCCAGAATGATGGAAAAATGCGGAGCAGATGCAGTGGTTGCTGAAGGAATGGAGTCAGGTGGACATATAGGCGAACAGACAACAATGTCACTTGTACCACAGGTCGTTGATGCGGTTTCTATCCCGGTCATAGCAGCCGGAGGAATAGGTGACGGAAGAGGAATGGCTGCAGCATTTATGCTTGGAGCGCAGGCCGTACAGATAGGAACAAGATTTATTGTAGCCAAAGAATGTAATGTCCATCAGGCATACAAGGACAGAGTGATTCAGGCAAGAGACATAGATTCGGAAGTCACGGGAAGAAGCACCGGACATCCGGTAAGGTCACTGCGCAATCAGATGACAAGAAAATATCAGGCACTTGAAAAGGAAGGTGCAGGCTTTGAAGAGCTTGAACTGCTTACACTCGGAGCACTCCGCAAGGCTGTAGTTGACGGTGATGTGAAGAACGGAACAGTAATGGCAGGACAGATAGCAGGACTAATCAAAAAAGAACAGACATGCAGTGAGATTATAAAAGAGCTCATGGATGGCATGAGTAATGTAATAGAGCATGTCAGAGGTGAAATATGAAAATAGCATTTATGTTCCCGGGGCAGGGAGCACAGTATGTCGGCATGGGAAGAGATTTTTATGAGAACTATCCCGAGGCAGGAGCTGTTTTTGATATGGCAGGACAGGCGGCAGGATTTGATGTACGTCGTGTATGCTTTGAAGAAAATGATGATATAAACAGAACAGAATACACGCAGGCAGCCATGCTTGCAACAGAATGTGCAATCCTTGAAGTGGTACAGAATATGGGGATTAAAGCAGATACTGCGCTCGGACTCAGTCTTGGGGAGTATGGTGCGCTTGTTGCGGCAGGCGTACTGAACGCATATGATGCAATCAGTATAGTCAGACAGCGAGGAATACTTATGGAACAGGCAGTACCGGCAGGACAGGGAACAATGGCGGCAGTGCTCGGTGCGGATTCAGAGCTTGTTGAGAATGTTCTTGCAGAATGTTCAGGAACAGTAACCATAGCTAATTACAACTGTCCGGGGCAGCTTGTCATCTCAGGAGAGACATATGCGGTACGTGCTGCATCAGAGGCACTCAAATCTGCAGGAATAAAAAGGGTTGTGGAGCTTAATGTAAGCGGACCGTTCCATTCACCACTTCTTGAACAGGCAGGAGAAAAGCTTGGCAGCGTGCTTGATAATTACACATTTAACAGGCCGGCAATACCATATGTGGCCAATGTAACGGCTGATTATGTGACGGATGAGCCAAAGGTAAAAGAACTCCTTATGAAGCAGGTCAGCTCATCAGTACGCTTTGAGCAGTCTGTGAGAAGACTTATCGGAGATGGCACAGATACATTTATTGAGATAGGTCCGGGACATACGCTGTCATCATTTGTTAAAAAGACAGACCGCAGTGTCAATATCATTAATATTGAAAAGACGGAGGATCTTAAGAAGCTGGAGGTGCTTAATGCTTAATAAAAAAGTTGCGCTTGTCACAGGTGCCGGAAGAGGCATCGGAAGGGAGACGGCATTACAGCTTGCCAGACAGAATGCAACAGTCATTGTTAATTACAATGGCAATAAGGCTGCGGCAGAAGAGACGGTGCGTATTATAACCGAAGCCGGAGGAACGGCAGAATGTATGCAGTGTTCGGTGGCTGATTATACAGCTGTTGAGCAGATGGTTAAGACAATTATTGAAAAATACGGTTCTATAGATATCCTTGTAAATAATGCCGGAATAACTAAAGACAATCTGTTAATTGGCATGAGTGAGAAAGATTTTGATGATGTATTGGATACCAACCTGAAAGGAGCCTTCAACTGTATCCGCCATGCTGCAAGACAGATGATAAAGCAAAGAAACGGACGAATTATAAATATTACGTCTGTGGTTGGATTGTCAGGCAACGCAGGTCAGGCCAATTATGCGGCAAGTAAGGCAGGCATAATAGGGCTTACGAAGTCGGTGGCAAGAGAACTGGCAACACGCGGAATAACTGTAAATGCGGTAGCACCGGGATATGTTGATACTGATATGACAAAAGTGCTTAAAGAACCGGTCAAGGAGGCTGTCATGCAGCAGATACCAATGAAGCGGATGGGAAGACCGGAGGATATTGCTGATGCTGTAATATTTCTTGCATCAGACCGGGCTTCATATATAACAGGACAGGTACTGTCAGTTGATGGCGGAATGCATATGTAATGATTGGAGAGGCAATGAAAAGAAGAGTTGTAATTACCGGAATGGGTGCAATAACGCCTATAGGCAACAGCGTTGATGAATTCTGGGCCGGAGTTAGGCAGCAGAAGGTTGGAATAGATTTTATAACCAGATTTGATGCATCGGATTATAAAGCGAAGCTTGCAGCAGAGGTTAAGAACTTTGATGCAAAGAATTATATGGATTTTAAGATGGCAAAGCGCATGGAGACATTTTCACAGTATGCGGTTGCAGCAGCAGGAGAAGCCATTGCGGATGCCGGACTTGACATGGCTGATGAAGATGCATACATGGCAGGTACTTCTGTGTCATCCGGAATAGGAAGCCTTGATGCAATGGAGAGGGAGCACAAGAAGCTTCTTGAGAAAGGTCCGTCAAGAATTAATCCGCTGCTTGTGCCGCTTATGATTACCAATATGGCAGCAGGTAATGTTGCGATTGCCTTCGGTCTTAAGGGCAAGAGCCTTAATGTTGTGACGGCGTGTGCATCAGGAACCAATGCAGTCGGGGAAGGCTACAGAAGCATTCAGTCGGGCGAGGCAGATATTATGGTATCAGGTGGAACGGAAAGTGCTGTTACACCTATAGGAATTGGCGGCTTTGCAGCACTTACGGCGCTGTCTGCGTCAACTGACCCTAAGAGGGCATCAATACCGTTTGACAGGGACAGAAGCGGCTTTGTAATGGGAGAAGGTGCCGGAATCCTCGTGCTTGAGGAACTTGAACATGCGAAGAAAAGAGGAGCACATATATATGCGGAGATTACCGGATACGGCTGCTCTAATGATGCATTTCACATAACATCACCTGCAGAGGATGGAAGCGGTGCGGCGAGAGCCATGACTAATGCCATGAATGAAGCGGGTGTAAGACCGGCGGATATTGATTATATAAATGCTCACGGAACTTCAACACATCATAACGACCTGTTTGAGACAAGAGCAATAAAGCTTGCATTCGGAGAGGACGCATACGGCGTAAAGATAAGCTCAACAAAATCAATGGTAGGACATATGCTCGGTGCTGCCGGTGCGGTAGAGTGCATCGCATGTGTAAAGACGATTCAGGACGGATATATTCATCCTAATGTAGGACTGGAGAACACGGAAGATGAACTTGATCTTGATTATGTAAAGGGCAAAGGGATTGAGAGTGATGTTACATACGTTATGAGTAACTCACTGGGATTCGGCGGACATAATGCAAGCATAATCCTGAAAAAATATGAAGCGTAGAAGGACAGAGAGGTAGTGTATGGAACTTGATAATATTCTGAAACTGATAGACCATGTCTCTAAGTCAGAGCTTTCAAGCTTTTCTCTTGATGAGGACGGAACCTCAATCAAGATGGAGGCAGGAAGAATATCAGTGACTGCTTCGCCTGACAATATGGCGGTTATGGCATCGGATGTTGAGATAAAACCGGCAAAGACAGAACAGCAGCACGGCAGTAATGCGGCAGATACGCAGATACAGGGTAATGTAGTCAGCTCTCCGCTTGTCGGAGTGTTCTATGAGGCATCATCACCTGATGCGGATGCATTTGTGGCAGTCGGAGACAAAGTGGTAAAAGGACAGACGCTTGGAATAATCGAGGCAATGAAGCTTATGAACGAGATAGAAAGTGAATATGAGGGAACTGTCCTTGAGGTACTTGTAAAGGATAAAGATACGGTTGAATATGGTCAGCCGCTGTTTGTAATTGGTTAAGGAGTTGATACCGGTATGCTTAATACAAGACAGATTATGGATATAATTCCACACAGACACCCGTTTCTGCTTGTGGACAGAATAGAAGAGCTAAAGCCCGGCATCCGTGCCGTCGGTGTTAAGGCTGTTACATATGATGAGCCTTATTTTTCGGGACATTTTCCTGATGAACCCGTTATGCCGGGGGTGCTTCAGATTGAGGCATGTGCGCAGGTCGGAGCAGTAGCGATACTTTCGCTGGATGAGAATAAAGGTAAGACAGCGTATTTCGGAGGAATAAGTTCTGCAAGGTTCAAGAGGAAGGTTGTTCCGGGGGATGTGCTTACAATGGAGTGCGAGATTATAAAGAGAAAAGGACCTGTCGGAGTGGGAAAGGCAACCGCAAAGGTTGGTGACGAGATTGCACTTACGGCGGAGCTTACATTTGTAATAAATTAATGGAGAATTGGTAATGTTTAATAAGATTCTTATAGCCAACAGAGGAGAGATAGCTGTACGTATAATCCGTGCATGCCGCGAGATGGGAATTAAGACCGTTGCAGTATATTCTGAGGCAGACCGTGATGCGCTTCATACACAGCTTGCGGATGAGGCAGTCTGCATAGGTCCGGCGCAGGCAGCAGACAGCTATCTTGATATGGAAAAGATAATAAGCGCAACAATAATCACCAAAGCAGAAGCAATTCATCCCGGATTTGGATTCCTTTCGGAAAACAGCAGATTTGCAACATTATGTGAAAAATGCAATATAAAGTTCATAGGTCCTGACGCAGCACTTATCGAAAGTCTCGGCAATAAGTCTGAGGCAAAGAATACAATGCAGGCGGCAGGAGTCCCTGTAATTCCCGGTACAAAAAAGCCTGTATATGACTGGCAGGAAGGGCTGAAATTTGCGGATGAGGCAGGTTATCCGGTTATAGTAAAAGCAGCACTCGGCGGTGGAGGCAAGGGCATGCGCGTTGTCAGCAGCCATGATGAATTTGAACATGAATTTCTTACGGCACAAAGAGAGTCTGAGAGTGCGTTCGGTGATGGCACGATGTATATTGAAAAATATATTGTCAATCCGAGACATATTGAATTCCAGATACTTGCGGATGAGCATGGCAATGTTATTCATCTTGGTGAACGTGACTGTTCAATACAGAGAAGGCATCAGAAGCTTATAGAGGAATCACCGTCAGTTGCGGTGGATGCCGGGCTGAGAAAGAGAATGGGAGAGACGGCGGTCCGTGCGGCAAAGACAGTAGGTTATAAGAATGCGGGGACAATAGAATTTCTCCTTGATAAAGACAATAACTTTTACTTTATGGAAATGAATACGAGAATTCAGGTAGAACACGGCGTGACAGAGATGGTCACGGGAACTGATATCGTGAAAGAACAGATACGAATCGCAGCAGGCCTTGAGCTGTCATACAGGCAGGAGGATATAGTAATCAGGGGGCATGCGATTGAATGCAGGATAAATGCCGAAGACGCGGCACACAATTTCCGCCCGTGTCCGGGAACAATCGGTGATATTCACATACCGGGAGGCAATGGAATAAGAATCGATACCGCTGTCTATCCGGGATGCACGATTCCGCCGTACTACGATTCAATGATTATGAAGGTGGTGGTCTGTGACAGAGACAGACAATCCGCAATTAATAAGATGATAAGTACTCTTGGAGAGGTAGTAATAGACGGACTTACTACTAACCTTGACTTTATGTATGAATTACTGCATGAAGCTGATTACCGGAATGGACGGATTGATACCGGATATATAGAGAGGCATAACCTATAACAGGTTCGTTTATTGCAGAAAGGAATTTATTATCATGCTTTTAAAAGGCGTTTTTAAAAAGACAAATTATATTCCGATTGACGGTGCAGACCGTGACGGTAAGGATATGCCCAATATCCCGGACGGACTTTTTACGCAGTGCCCTGAATGCGCAGGCTCTGTATTTACAGATGAGCTTGAAAATAATATGATGGTATGTCCAAAATGCGGGCACCATATGAGAATGAAAGCATCAGATCGCATAGCCATGATTGCTGACGAGGGAAGTTTTGAGGAGTGGGATAAAAACATGCCGGTATCTGACCCGCTGCAATATGAAGGATATCCTGATAAGATAAGTTCGGTAAGGAAATCAACGGGACTTGATGAAGCAGTAGTTACAGGCAGATGCCTTATTAGCGGACATGAGTGTGTTATATGTGTATGTGATTCACATTTTCTTATGGGGAGCATGGGCGAGAATGTCGGTGAGAAGATAACACGCGCAGCAGAAAAAGCCACAAGACTCAGGCTTCCGATTATTATATTCACCTGCTCGGGCGGAGCAAGAATGCAGGAGGGAATTGTGTCACTTATGCAGATGGCAAAGACCTCCGCAGCGCTCAAGCAGCATGATGAGGCAGGGCTTCTGTATATAACGGTGCTTACGGACCCGACAACAGGTGGTGTGACAGCAAGCTTTGCAATGCTGGGAGATATAATACTTGCAGAGCCGGGAGCACTTGTAGGCTTTGCCGGCCCGCGTGTCATAAGGCAGACGATAAGACAGGAGTTACCGGAAGGCTTTCAGCGTGCGGAATTCCTGCTTGAACACGGACTGATTGACAATATCGTGCGTAGGAAAGATATGAAGGAAACTCTTGCACATATTCTTGCAATGCACGACATGCCGGATGATACACATATGCCGGAATACAAGGAATACCTTAAAAATATTTATACGAAAAATACAAAGAATACAATGAATGCGGAAAATTCAGACAATGAGCTGCCGCTTAAGAGTGCGTGGACACGCGTACAGACTGCAAGAGACAAGAAACGTCCGACAGCACTCGATTACATTGAAAATGTTACAAAAGGCTTCTATGAGCTGCACGGTGACAGAACCTACAGGGACGATCAGGCTATAGTAGGCGGCATTGCAATGTTTGGCAAAATGCCGGTGACAGTTATCGGACAGCAGAAGGGGCGCAATACCAAGGAGAATATGAAGCATAACTTCGGCATGCCATATCCGGAAGGTTACAGAAAAGCTCTGCGTCTTATGAAGCAGGCAGAGAAGTTCGGACGCCCCGTAATCTGCTTTGTTGATACGCCGGGTGCATACTGCGGAATTGAGGCGGAAGAGCGGGGACAGGGCGAAGCAATTGCCCGTAACCTGTTTGAAATGTCGGCACTCAAAGTCCCGGTTCTTTCGATTGTCATAGGCGAAGGCGGAAGCGGCGGCGCACTTGCAATGGCTGTAGGCAACGAGGTATGGATGCTTGAAAATGCAGTGTATTCCGTGCTTTCACCGGAGGGCTTTGCATCAATCCTCTGGAAAGATGCCAAGAAAGCTCCTGAGGCGGCAGAGGCAATGAAGATAACCGCCGCTGACTTAAAAAAGCTCGGCATAATAGAGCGCATACTTCCGGAATTCCCGGCAGCAACTCAGAAGAATCTCAGGCAGATTACATGCTACATGAAATACTGTATAACGGATTTTATGATAAAGTATTGCGGAATGACGCAGGATGAGATAGTAGCTCAGAGGGGCAAGAGGTTTAGGGAGATGTAAAACTTCAAGAGGAATTGGAGTATTACGGAAATTGTAAATTGAGCGGACGTGGGAGAAATCCTGCGTCCTTTTTTTAGGTGCGGATAAATATTATAGATGTTATAATAAAAAAGATTGGAGGATTAATCATGCTGACTACACCATTGGGAGATATAGAAATATACATAGATAATAAAAAAATAGAATATGTCGAAAGGAATATTAGCACATCAGATAAACTATGTCCTGATGTAGATGGCAGATATAGTATAGAAGTTAATTTTATCCCAGATGGTAAATTCCATGTTATTTCTTGCAAAATCAAGGATTATATTTCATCCAAAGAAGACGGAATAGAATCAGGTGAACGATTGGAGATGAAGTCATTTTACAGAGATAATACTAAATTGTCGATAGGTATGGAAGGTGATGCTGGATATTATCCTGATGGAACACGTGCATCAGATGTGTATGATTATGATAATGATTATATGGAAGATGGCGTTTCGTATCTGATTTTGGAAGAAACGAAGACAACAAGGTATGTGTTTGGGGTGGCTTGGATTGAGAATGTAACGGCAGAAAATGATGTACAGACATGGTTTGGAGCAGATCCAACACTATTTTAGGAGATGATGTAATAAAATGTTTGGAAAAAAGAATGAGTTACAAGTGCAAGTAGAGCAATTGCCGGATATATTTGAAGACAATGGACTGGCACTTGTTGAAATAGAAGATGATAAAGTAATCAACAGAATTATAAGTGCTGTTCCACAGTTGGCACAGGCAGGAGTAAATGTAGGTGCAGTAGCAGAAGGAATGCAATTGGCAAATCAAGGTGTATATCAGGCAATACTACCGGCAGGAGCAAAATTGGTAAATTCTAAGGATATGGAAGGTGCTGTAAGAGGTTTCTTTAGAAATAAAAAAGAAATTGCAGGGCAAGCAAATTGGATGAATGCTGATAGTACTGTAAATAAAATTGCAGCAGCAAATATTGCTAATGCTGCTATGGGAGCGGCAGCTCTTGTAGTGGGACAATATTATATGAAACAAATCAATGATGAATTAGCAGATATGAATAGTAATATCTCTAAATTAGCGAATTTTCAGATGGCAGAGTACAAAGGCAAAGTACTAACCCTTATGACGCAGGTAAAAAGAGCATCTGAGTTTCAGACGGAGATACTTGAAGATAATAATTTACGGAATGAAGAAATCCAAAGACTTCAAGGATTGGAGACAACATGCATGGATTTACTTAATCAGGCAAATGTAACTATTTCAGAGTTAAGCAGTAAAGAGGGAGAGTCTTTTGAAAAATATGATAAGTTGATGAGCGAAGTGGCTATTTGGCAAAAGTATCAAGGAGCATTAACAGAAGTGCTATACATGATTGCAGATTTGAACTATACATTACATTTAGGAGCCATATCAAAGAAACAATGCTATGCCGCTTATTCTGATATGTATGCTATGGAAAATAACTTAATTGATAAGCTAAGAAAATGGCACGAATTTCATAAAAAGAAGTTTAAAATAGATGTCGATCAGGCACGTATGGAAAGACAGGGAATAGATGCAGCAATACATAAGCCACTAGAGCTGATTAGTGAAAAATGGAAATATAGGAATATAGGAAAAGAAGCGGTTACAAATATCCGAGTGCAAAGAAACATTCAAATTAATGATAGAACTTTGGATATGAGAGACCTGTACAACGAAGATGTAAGGCTTATAGCAAAAGAGGGAAAACTGTATTATAGCACGATATGAGTTATAGAGGACACAAGTGGTCCTCTATTTTTTATTCATCATCGTCTTCAAAAGTAAAGATGTCTTCTACTGTAGTATCAAAGACTTTGGCAATATCCATAGCAAGTTTTAAGGAAGGATTGTATCTGCCATTTTCGAGATTACCAATAGTTTCACGCCGGACGCCTACAAGTTTGGCGAGTTCGGCTTGCTGCATATTGCGTTCTTTGCGAAGTTCATGAAGTCGGGTTTTTAGTATTGGCATTAGCAGCCCTCCTTTTCATACTTCAGAAAGAGCAATCCGGGAAGTATCTGTGATGCAGCAACGAAAAATCCGTATGCTTTGTAAAAAGGAAATGAAATAAAGCCAGATATAATTCCTACTGTCATCATAGAACAAAGCAGTATCTCAAGGCTCATACTTTTAGCTGCCCAGATATGCTGTATACTCATTTCATCATCGGATTCCTGTCTGACTAATAGGGTGTAAAAAGAGCAGATTGCACTTACAAATAAAAGTACAGCTCCTATTATTCTAATTGGTTTAAAAGGAACCAAGTTTGAAATTGAGTATAGAAGCCATAGACAGCCATTGATTATATAGCGGATTGTATATTTTTGAGTTACTGACAAAGTCTCTTTTTCTTTATCCATAATATTAGCCTCCAATGTGGTATATTTCTAACATATGTTGCAAATATATCACATTAATAGTAAAATGTAAAGAAAAATGTGCGAAATAAATCACATCACTTAGATATCCTTTTTATGGAGCACATAGTATAATAGAATTATACTGAAAAAAAGGATTTATAAATAAATTTAAAAAGATATTCAATATTTGAAAAAAGATATGTAATATTCGCAAATGCAAATTGTACAAGCAGTTTGCTTGTGGTAAAATAATCCTAATAGTGATTGCACATTATACGGAGGAAAAGAGGATGGCAATTAGTTATAACGGATTATGGAAACAGTTAATCGACCATGGAATGAAAAAAGGAGATTTGTGTGCCAGGACTGGTCTTAGTTCCAGTACAATGGCAAAGATGACAAACTGCGAGTCGGTGAAACTATCAGTACTGGAAAAAATCTGCCAAGAGTTGGATTGTAACTTTGGAGATTTGATTGACTATGTACCGGATGACAAAGAAAAGTAAATTACCTTAGTTGAGGAATTGCTATGGAGAAAATAGATGTTATTGAGCAGGCAGCAAATAGGCTTCTGCAACATAATGTTGCAGAAGCCAGAATAGCGATAGAAACAGGATATCCATTTCATAAGATGACTGCACAAGGGCGTAATTATACAGATAAAGAGAAGATGGCTCAATTTGTACGTGATGGATTTATTGACAGATATAGTGGACAGAAACTTGTGAATCCAGGAATATTAAAGGTACTATCTTATTACATGCCTGAGACATTTCCATATCATGCGCATTGGAAAATGGAAGAATGTCATAATGCTTACTGGGAGTTTGTACCAACTGTAGATCACATATATCCTGTAGCATTAGGTGGGGCTGATTCTATGGATAACTGGGCGACAACGTCTATGCTGCACAATTCAATTAAGAGTAACTGGACATTAGAACAACTTAATTGGAAACTGTATGATGCCGGTGATTTTGATAAATATGATGGATTAACAGGACTGTTTACTAAATTGGTGGAAGCAGACAAGAAATTGTTAAGTGATTCTTATATTAAACGATGGTACCGATTGTCGGTTGCTGTTGCAAGCAAATAGAGGTGACGTGTGTATTATGGGAAACGAATCAGGTGAATGGATTATGCATGGCATGAAGTGGGACAACCCGGATTGCATCCATTCTGTAGATGAAGCAATCAAGTATATAAATGAACTTGGCTTTTTACCATTATTTAAGAATGACATAGATGGTTTTTCACTTGAAGAAAGAACTGTTCCAGAGTACTGGTGGAGTGATGATCCGGAGATTGATCCATGGATGTGGCGGGCTATTATAGCAAGGCGGCATGATATCGTCTATGGAAAGTTCTTTGATAAGAAGGCAGGATTTATATCAAAAAAGTGGCTTCCTGTATTTGCTAATTATCGCCGGGATGGATATGATTTTGATGCATTATATGATGATGGGAAAGCACCTAATAAGCATAAAAAGATAATGGCCAATTTTATGGAAAACAATGCTGATTCAGAGATTTATTCCAATGAATTGAAAAAACAGGCTGGATTTGGTAAGGATGGAGAAAAGGGATTTGATGGTGCAATAACGAATCTTATGATGCAGACCTATCTGTGCAACTGTGATTTTAAGAAGAGAGTGAATAAGAGAGGCATTGAATATGGATGGGATGTTGCAGTGTATTCATCTATTGAGCATATCTATGGATACGATTATGTGACTTCCTGTTATAAGGATAATCCGCAGGATTCATGGAAGCAGATTGTAGATTATATGCATGAGATGTATCCGGAGGCAACGGATAACCAGATAAGAAAGATATTAAAGTAATACAGGCATGGATAAGGAGGTGCCACAATGCCATTTAAGATTGTCCGCAACGATATAACAAAGGTAAAAGCAGATGCAATCGTGAATACTGCCAATCCAAATCCGATATGTGCAAGTGGCACGGACTTAGCAATATATGAGGCAGCAGGCAAAGAAAAGCTTCTCGCAGAAAGAGCGAACATCGGCAAAATTGCAAGAGGTGATATTGCTGTTACCGGTGCATATAACCTAAATGCAAAATATATTATTCATACAGTAGGACCGGTATGGACAGATGGACTTCACCATGAATTCGAAATTCTGGAGGATTGCTATCGTAAATCATTGCAAAAAGCATTGGAACTTAAGTGCGAGAGCATTGCATTTCCATTAATTTCGACAGGAGTATATGGATTTCCGAAGGATAAGGCATTACAGATTGCTGTGTCAGTATTCAGCCAGTTTCTTACAGAAAATGAAATTGAAATCATACTTGTAGTGTTTGATAAAAGGTCTTTTCAGCTATCGGCTCAGATTGTAGGTGATATTGATTCTTACATATGTGCTAATTATGTCAGGGAAAGTTATAAAAAAGAGTATCCTGTGCAAAGAAGAAGCAGCGCCCGCATGAGAGAATTGTCAGATGAAGTGTTCTATGAGGAGATGCTTCAAAGAGAGGCAGATGATAACGGTCCATTTGAGGAAGATACAGATGCAGGGCTGCCGCAGCCTGCTATGCTGTCAGCAGACACTTCTTTGGAAGACCAGCTTGCAAATATTGGCGTTTCATTTCATGACAAATTATTTGAGCTAATCGACGAAGCACATATTGATAATAAGGATGTGTGGAAACGGGCAAACCTTGATAGAAAACATTTTTCAAAGATTCAGTGTGACCGGAATTATCATCCAAAGAAGAAGACGGTAATGGCACTTTGTATTGCACTGCAGCTTGATCTGGAACAGTCAAAAGATTTACTTGCCAGAGCAGACTGGGCATTCAGCCCAAGCAGTAAGGTAGATCTGATCGTGCAGAAGGCTATAATAGATAAGCAGTATGATATTATGCAGCTGAATGTGACATTATTTAAGTATACGAATGAAATTCTTGGAGTATAGGAGCAAGATTGATATGTGGGATGACATATATAAACCGAATTCTATTGGCAGTGAGGGTGGCACGATTATTGCAGATGAGGAATATAAAGAATCGTGTAGGATAACCTTGGAAAGATGCGAAAGATATGATGCAATTACATGTGGTGTATATGGATGTATGGTGCATACGGCTTTTTGTGATAAAAGTCATAGTCAGGAAGTATTTGATAATATGAAAAATGACTTGCAGGAATTCATAGATAAGGATACAACAGCGGATGAAGAATATATTTTCTATGAAGAGTTTACAAGTAAATATTGATTTGTTCAAATTTTTACGTCGGTACTCACATAGTATCGGCGTTTGTTTTTTATCTTAAAAGTGTCGCCCAAACAGCGACCATATGAAGATGTCCTTCAATTATACTCATATTGTAACAAAGAAAGAGAGGTGCCGGAGTAATCCGGGGATTGGAGGCATTAATGCCGGATGTTCTTGATGAATTTGATCATGTACTTGACAGGAAGGAAGAGCAGGGATGATGAGAGCAATTAAAGTTACGGGAAAAGGAAAAATAGCAGTAAAGCCGGATATGATCCGGTTATATGTAAACAAGGAAGAGCTTTGCAAAGAATATGAAGATACTCTTCGCAGGTCAGCAGAAGATACAGAACTGCTCAAGGATTTATTTGAAGAACTTGGATTTCAGAGAAGAGACCTTAAAACAGTATATTTTAATGTTGATACAGAATATGAAAGCTATCAGGACATGTATAAGAGCTGGAAGCGTAGATTTGAGGGGTATAAGTATAAGCACCATATGAAAATTGAGTTTGCAGCTGACAACAAAAAGCTGGGGCAGGTGCTGTATGCTTTGGCACATAGTTCATTAAAACCGGAATTTTCTATTGAATATACTGTAGCTGATGTAGAAAAATGTAAGAATGAACTGTTACATAAAGCGATTGAGGATTCCATCCAAAAGGCACAGGTACTTACAACAGCAGCAAATGTGAAAATGGGTGAAATACAAACAATTGATTATTCCTGGGGAGAGATAGATTTTGCAACAAAGCCATTGAATGAAATGAAATTAATGGAGTGCACTGAATGTGAAATGAGTGCACCGGGGACATATGATATAGATATTGAGGCAGACGACATAGATGTTACAGATACAGTAACTGTAGTCTGGACAATATTTTAGATTAGATAATTTCTATCATTACATGGCGATTTGTGTATACGGAATCGTTGTATAAGAAACCTCCGGATGCGGTTAAGAAATGTATTGCCCAAATGAAGGAAGAAACTTATAATAAAATGATATAAATAAACTTCATTAATCTTCTGCATACGGTGATAAGCCTTATGGCAGGGGAGATAAAGGCATATCGGGATATTATGATTAGAACAATAGCACACATACACAATGATTTTACAGCCAAATTCGGTATACCCAGACAGAGCGGACTTACAAGCGCGGAGTCGGTTATAGTATTTGAACCTGAGTACAGGGATATCAATGCATTCAGAGGACTTGAGGAGTATTCATATATCTGGCTGCTGTGGAAATTCTCGAAGCTGCCCGCAGGTAACGGCGCAGATAATAACAGCACATGGTCTCCGATGGTTCATCCGCCAAGACTTGGCGGCAATAAGCGGATGGGAGTGTTTGCAACGAGGTCACCGGTAAGGCCAAGCCCGATAGGATTATCGAGTGTAAAGCTGCTGGAAATTGAGACTGATAAAAGATACGGACCTGTCCTGCGTGTTCAGGGTGCTGACCTTCTTGACGGAACACCGATATATGATATAAAGCCGTATATTACCTATACGGACAGCCATCCGGATGCTGTATGCGGATTTGCGGACAGAGTAAGCGGCTACAGCCTTGAAGTGGTATTCCCGGATGAACTTATGGAACTGCTGCCGGTAAGGCTGAGACAGGCTGTCACGGAGCTTCTTAAGCAGGATCCGAGACCGCAGTACCAGAACGATGAGACAAGGCGCTATGGAATGGAATATGGCGGATATGACATAAGATTCCACGTTAGGGAAGGCGTACTTACGGTATGTGAGGTGGTAAAACTTGAATAATTACAGACTGACGATACAGTATGACGGCAGCAGATATAATGGCTGGCAGAGACTTAATGACACAGACAATACAATTGAACAGATACTCACGGATGCAATAATAAAGAGCACCGGTGAGAAGACAAAGCTTATCGGTTCGGGGCGGACAGATGCGGGAGTACATGCACTGGCGCAGACGGCTAATTTCAGATGCAGACAGAGGCTTGATGAGATGCACTTTACAGAGGAGCTTAACAGCATGCTTCCCGAAGATATAAGGGTTAATCTTACTAAGAGAGTACCGCCTGACTTTCATTCAAGACATTCTGCAACAGGTAAATACTACGTCTACAGAATTGAGATATCAGAGCCTGCCAATCCGTTCAGGCGCAGATATTCATGGAAGCCTGACGGAATACCTGATGTGAAGCTTATGTGTGAGGCGGCACAGCGGATGATTGGAGAACATGATTTTAAAGCATTTTGTACAGATGCGAAGCTTATGCCATATACAGTAAAGACAGTATATGATATAAATATACATAAGGATTATTCATGCCTGTGGAATCGTGAAGAGCCGGGAATAATTGAACTGGAATTTCACGGAAGCGGTTTTTTGTATAACATGGTAAGAATCATGGCAGGCACGATAGTTGATGCAGGACTTGGCAGATTCAGCCCGGCAGACATAGATGCCATGCTTAACGGCGGCACAAGAAGCATGAGCGGACAGCTTGCCCCTGCAAGAGGGCTTTTCCTTAAAAAAGCTGAGTATTCATATTAATAAAAAGGAGTAATACAATGATTAAAGAACAGGTGATTCAGGATTTCTTAGACGTACTTTCATCAAAGGAGCCGGTTCCGGGCGGCGGAGGTGCATCTGCACTGTGCGGTGCTGTCGGCAACGCACTCGGGCAGATGGTAGCCAATCTTACTGTAGGTAAGAAAAAATATGCTGAGGCTGAGCCGGAGGTTAAGGAACATCTTGAGAAGATGGTGAAGCTTCAGGCTGAATTTACAGCACTTGCAGATGACGATGCAAAGGTATTTGCACCGCTTGCAAAAGCATATTCACTTCCATCTGAGACTGAGGAACAGAAAGCATACAAGGCTGAGGTCATGGAGACAAATCTTCTTGCGGCAAGCGCAGTTCCTCTTCAGATTATGGAAAAATCAATGCAGATGCTTACAATTCTTGACAGACTTGCAGATATTGGAAGCAGAATGGCTGTAAGCGATGTGGGAGTGGCAGTACAGAGCACAAGAGCCGCACTTCTCGGAGCAGCAATGAATGTGTATATTAACACAAAGTCAATGAAAGACCGCAATAAAGCAGAGGAACTCAATAACAGCGCCAATAAGATGATTGAGGAAGGAAGCAGACAGGCAGACAGAATCTACGATAAGGTCCTTAAGGCGTTGATATAATCAAATATTAGATGGAGAGAGGTACAACTATGGAAGCATTAAAGGGAGCAGCAGTTTCAGCAGCAATAAAGGAGCAGGTACAGAACCGGCTTGCAGAGCTTGACGGATACATACCGACACTTGCAATCATACGTGTCGGCGAGAAGCCGGATGATATATCTTATGAAAAAGGTGCAATGAAGAAGATGGCTTCATTCGGACTTAACGTGCAGTCGTATACATTTCCGGAGGATATAAGTGATGCTCTGTTTAAAGAGGAATTCGCAAAGATAAATGCAGACAAAGCAATAGATGGCATTCTTATGCTGCGTCCGCTGCCTAAGCACATCTGTGAGAAGGACATTGAGAAGATGATTGACCCGGCGAAGGATCTTGACGGAATATCACCTGAGAATATTGCAAAGGTATTTGCAGGTGACAGCACAGGCTTTGCTCCATGTACGGCTGAGGCTGTAATCGAGGTGCTCAAGGCATACAATATTCCGATGCAGGGTAAGCGTGTTACGGTAGTCGGCCGGAGCATGGTAGTCGGTAAGCCCCTTTCGATGCTTTTTGTCAAAGAAAATGCAACAGTTACAATATGCCATACAAGGACAGCAGACCTTAAGGCAGAGTGCAGCCGTGCTGAGATTCTTGTGGCAGCAGCAGGACGTGCCAGGATGCTTGACAGTGCATATGCCGGTAAGGATGCTGTTGTTATCGATGTTGGAATAAATGTTGACGAGAATGGCAGGCTTTGCGGAGATGTTGATTATGAATCACTTGAGGGCATTGCATCAATGGCAACTCCTGTTCCGGGAGGTGTCGGAGCGGTTACTACGGCAGTTCTTGCAAAGCACCTTGTGCAGGCAGCAGCAAGAGCAAGAGGTTAAGTGCCTGTATTGAGATTAGGCATTTGAATTATTGTCGAAATAGTGAGAAATTTGTCGATGTATAGGATGTTGCCATTTTATGGAGTGGCATTGTATAATCATACCATAGTACACAGGAACCTGGAGTAAACATATGAATTACATATTTGAAGCGGGAGCTGACATACTGGAAGCATTTATTGTTATGCAGTTTCTGTTCAGATACTTTGGACTTAGAGATGCAAGACACAACAGAATAAAGTTTACGGTTATGTTATTAATATACGCCATTGGTATGCAGATAATGAATCTTGCCGGCGTAAGAATGATATATCAGGAATATATAGCGGCTGTAATTATATATGCACTTGCCGTGTTATTCCTTAAGGGCAGGAGGTTTGAACATGCTCTGGTGGCGCAGATGTCGGCAATGATATTTGCAACAGCAATAATACTGACATATGGCGTGCTGCTGTCATGGACACAATGGCATTTTGGATTGTCAGGTTCCGTAATAATAAGTATGGCCGCAGAACTTATCAAAGACGGTATATATGTTGCAGTGACAGAAACCATTATACGCCATCAGGTCAGGGACAAGCAGTATGTAAGCGATAAGACATATATAGAAGTCAACATAGTAATGCTTGCCATGATATTTGCAAGTGTATTCATAGCTAACATAATATATGCCAATTCCGACAATATGAAGCTTGCCGGGGAAGGATATTTAATAATAATACTGCTGCTTGCTGTCGGAATGCTGATATACGCACTTTTTATTGAGCTTACGAATAACGGAATTAAGCTTATTAAGGAGCAGATTAAGAATTCAGCATATGAAAGTGAGAAAAAAGAGATAGGTGCGATGCATGAACAGCATGTTCGTACAATGCAGATACGCAATGACTTGTATAACCAGCTTATGTATATACTGCTTAAGCTCAAGGAAGGCAATGTTGATGATGCAAAGAAGTATCTCAAAGATAATCTTGATGTCCGTCTTGCAGGTGTCAGCTATGTGTCAACACAGAACAGAATGGCAGATGCTATTATTAATAAGCATATTGAATATGCAGCACAGCATGGAATACTATTTGACATAGACATAGAATGCAATCTTGACAGTATTGACGAAGTCGATGCTGCGATAATTCTGTCGAACCTTCTCGATAATGCCTTTGAGGCGGCAGCCAAATGCCAGTCTCCTGAGGCAGGACTTAAGATTATATATGCCGGAACAAGGTATCATTTTACTGTAACTAATTCGTGCAGTGAAGCTCCGGAACTGGAAGACGGAGAACCGGTAACAACTAAGGATGACAGATTTATTCATGGATACGGACTTCTTAATGTTAAGAATATTACAGAAAAGTATGACGGAATGTATGGATTTGATTATAAAGACGGAATCTATACCGCAGATGTTGTGCTCAATGTAACTGATGAGGTGGATGAATGATCAGACGGCTTGCGGAATGTACAGCTTCATATTTTGTGAGAAACGGTATAGTTGATTCTTCTGAAGAAGATGTATACAGATACGGAATAGAAGTCATGCTCTGCGATGTCGTTGATTATATGATTGTTCTGCTGTCGGGAATTATTTTCGGCAGACTGATTGAAGCAATCTGGTTTTACAGTAATTTTCTGATTATAAGAAGCGTGACAGAGGGCTATCATGCAAGAACATTCATATCCTGCAAATGCATGATGGCAGCGATGATGCTTCTTGTTCTTACAGCATATACGCTGCTTCCGGCAAGAGCCTGGTATATATGGATTGGACTGGCAGCTCTTATTATAACTGATTATAAGCTTGAAACAATTTATAAAAGAATCTTATTCATATCAGTGTATTTTACAGCTGAATGTCTGATGATGAGATATTATAGCAACTTAGCTGTGCTGATGGTGTTTGCGTGCATCATCGTATGTGTGGCTTCGAATATAAAAAGAAAGGAGAAAACAGTATGAGAGACATTAAGAGCATGGTACTCAAGAAAGCAGCAAAGGCTGTTAAGTCTGTTGCGGAGAAGACAGATAAGGAAATGGCTTTCACATTAAGGGGCTACTACAGACCTGAATCACCTAAGAAAAGATAAATATTTTAAACGGTATGATTTATAGAACGTGATGGCGGCAGGATAATATCTGCCGCTAATTTTATGCGCTATATCATTATAGAAAATATAAGATTTGATAATTCTGTCTAGTGTATGTATAATATTATAGTTATTGTATAGAAAGCAGAGTAGAATTTATGAGTGATATATTTGAATTATGTGCTAATGTTATTGAAGCTTTTTTAATTGCACAATTTTTTATAAGATATTTTAAATTTAAAAATGAGAATTACAAAATATTAAAAATTTTTATGTTTACAATGGCTGTTATGTTTGTTGTAACTATGTCTAATATATGGGCTTATTTTAGTGTGCATGAGGAGTATATAGTAGATGTTACACTTTTAGTTATTATGGTCGTATTCTTAAAAGGCCGTATGCTCGAAAAGATACTTCTGATATTCATGAATTCAATCATATTATCGACAACAGGCATACTTCTGACAGGCGTGTTTGGCAACTTCATATTATATGATGCCAACGGATATCCTGAATTTGGTGTGCTCCGAGTTGCGCTTGTTGTACTTGCAAAGGTTACCTATATAATCTGCACGGAGCTGATTATACGCAATAAGATTGAGGACTCGCAATATGTAAGCAATACCGTATATCTCAAGCTTAATGCTGCAATGATAATAACAGCGGTTGCAGAGCTTTTCCTTATGGATATTGTCTACATGAGCGCCAAGAGTTCATCAATTGTGTCGGTTTATTTTGTAATTGTGGCACTCGTAGCGGTTGATGCAATACTTTACACACTGTTTGTTAATCTTACCAATACCAGCATTAATCTTATAAAGGAAGAAGTCAAAAATGCGGCGTATGAAAGCGAAAAGAAGATAATAGAGAACATGCATGAGATTAATAAGCAGACGATGATTGTAAGGCATGACATGAAAAGCAAGCTCACATACATTATGTTTAAGCTTGATGAAGGTGATATTAAAGGAGCTGAAAAGTTCCTTTCGGAGGAGCTGGATGTAGAGCTGTCTGATGTGAATATAATATCAACCGGCAACCGGATTGCGGATGCCATCCTTAATATGCATGCTGAGACAGCAAGAAAGCAGGGAATACCATTCAGGATGAATATAACAGGTAATCTGGGAATGGTTAACGAGGTGGATATAACAATAATATTATCCAACCTGCTTGACTATGCACTTGAACTTGCAGGCACATCGGATGTGCCGTATGCCGGAGTTGATGTGAAGGATACTGATAACGGAATTATGATAAGGGCATACAGCTCATACGGTGAACTGAAACTTAACAATGGAATGCTGAATGTCAGAAATATAGCTGACAGATATAATGGAACATTTGAATTTGAACACAGGGACGGACGCTGTACAGTAGTGGTCTGTCTTAAGAATGGAGAGACAGATAATGTTATACAGAATAGAAAAGCTTGCACCATCGCAGATTAGGGAAATATATACGGGACCGGCAGTAAGACACTTCCCGGCTGACGAGCGTAAGCCGGTTGCTGCAATAGAAAAACTTCTTGAGGACGGGATGTACATTGGGCTTGGAATGTTTGAAGCCGGCAGAAGTACTGATGAATCAGAGGAAGGTCCGCTTATGGCATATGCACTGTTTACAAAAGCAGCCGACGATTATGTGCTGCTTGATTATTATGCAGTGTTGGAAGAATATAGAAGTGATGGTGTGGGAAGCATATTTATAAAAGAGATGGATAAGCATCTTGAAGGAGTACATGGCATGCTTCTTGAGACAGAGGATATCGACAGCGCGGCAGACGAAGAAGAGTATAACACACGCAGAAGGCGCAATGCATTCTACAGTCGTAATGATGTAATTATGTCCGATATAATGTCAGAAGCAGCCGGTGTCAGGTACAATATATGGTACAAACCATTCACAGGCGATATACCTGAGAGTGATAAACTGAGAAATATATTATCGGATTTGTACAACGTAATGTTCAAAAGATGTGAAGATGCTGATATTACGTGGAATATATTTTGATGATGCTCTTGACAATATTTCCCTTGACATAACGTGCGTATAATTATAAAATATCAATAGTTGAATATTTTAGAAAAGCTATGAAGAGAAAGAGTAGCAGACACAAGAACTTACAGAGAGCAGCCGGTTGGTGTAAGGCTGCAGGGGCGGTGGCTGTGAATACATCTTGGAGCTGCGCACCGAACGACTGCATATCTGATATATATTATTTAAGATACATTTTAGTAGGCTGTGACGGGGGTGACGCACCGTAATAAGGCGTCAGGGTATCATCAGATAATTAATCCGGACATATTACAGGATTAATTGCTTATCGTACCTGCTAAGGCATGAAGCGTGAGTTTTATGTGAATTAAGGTGGTAACACGGGATTGCTGGTCTCGTCCTTTGAACAAGGACGGGACTTTTTTATTGCACAGACAATTGGTTTAAATCTGTGATGAACCGTGCAATGTTTTCGTAAGCATTCTAAAATCTTCAATAAAGATAAGATTGTGGAGGATATGAAGTTATGAACATGGAATTTGTAAGAAAGCTGCCATCACCTGAGGAACTTAAGGCGGAATTCCCTATAAGTGAGAAGGCTAAGAAGATTAAGGCGGAAAGAGACGAAGAGATCAGGGCTGTATTTGAGGGAAAGTCAGATAAGCTTATACTTGTAATAGGCCCTTGCTCAGCAGATCATGAGGATTCTGTACTTGATTATATATCAAGGCTTCGTAATGTTCAGGATAAGGTTGCGGATAAGATTCTTATGATTCCGAGAATCTATACCAATAAACCAAGAACTGTAGGAACGGGCTATAAGGGAATGCTTCATCAGCCTGATCCGGAGAAAGCTTCTGATATGGTCAAGGGAATTATTGCAATCCGTCATATGCACAGAAGAGCTGTTGAAGAGACAGGCTTTACATGCGCTGATGAGATGCTTTACCCGGAGAACCACAGATATCTCTCAGACATTTTATCTTATGTTGCAGTAGGTGCGAGATCTGTTGAAAATCAGAATCACAGACTTACGGCAAGTGGTCTTAATATTCCTGTGGGGATGAAGAATCCGACAGGCGGTGATATATCAGTAATGCTTAATTCAATAGTTGCTGCACAGAACTCACATACATTTGCATATGCAGACTGGGAAGTCAAGACACATGGCAATCCGCTTACACATGCAATCTTAAGAGGTTATGTGGACAAATTCGGCAGAAGCATACCGAACTACCATTATGAGGATATCCGTCATCTCTATGAAGAGTATCAGGAGAGAAATCTTGACAATATGGGCGTGGTAATCGATACAAACCATTCTAATTCCGGCAAGAAGTTTGAAGAACAGATACGAATAAGTAAGGATGTAATGCACAGCTGCCACGTATCACCTGATATTCATAAGTTCGTTAAGGGACTTATGATTGAAAGCTATATTGAGGACGGTAATCAGAAGGTTGATGAGCACTGTTACGGTAAGTCAATAACCGACCCATGCCTCGGATGGGAAAAGACTGAGAGACTTATATATGACCTGGCGGAGCTCTGGTAATGAATAAGTGCGGAAAATGCGTATAAATGCGTTAATTAAGGCTTGAAGTTGGCTGCAAATTCATTTACAATAAGATAGCATACATGAAAGATACGGTTATTAACATGTACCGTATCTTTTAGTTTGTGTGAATTTGGAGTTTTATATAATGGGCAGAAAAGATATTGATGTTATAGATTTTTCACATTCATCAGGTGCTTCAAAAAGAACACCGCGTTCAAAGAGTGAGAGGATAGATGTACCCGGTTTTGTGGATAGCGCGCACTCTAAGAAGGATTACGGCAGACATGCACATGAAGCTGATTTTGTACTGCCGCTTATCTCATCACCGGAAGAATCTGCATGGGAGGATAACGATGATGGATATGCAGACGGTTATGATGACAGATACGGACATGGTGATGCAAGATATGAGCGCAGCCACAGGGATTATAGGCGCAGCAATACGGACAGAGCCAAAAGCAAAGCAAAGAAGAATAAAAAACAGGTGCATTTCAGATGGGACAAGCTTGTTCTTCTGATTCTTGTGCTTTTTATTGCATACTGCGGATGGACGATATACCATGATTACCATGGGGATAACTTCGATGCAAAAGCAGCGGTTGCCCCATCATATGAGGAAGGACTTGGAAGCGATGAGCAGACGGCGCAGACGCAGGCGGCCGCAGCAGGATATCATAAGAATAATAAAGTCGTATGTATAGATCCGGGACACGGAGGAAGCGATTCGGGTGCTGAATATAAGAAGAACTATGAGAAGACACAGGTGCTTGAGATGGCGAAGCTTGTCAAGGCACAGCTTGAGGCTGACGGATTTACAGTAGTCCTTACAAGAGATTCGGATAAGACACTTACTCTTGATGAACGTGTTAAGATTGCTGAGGAAGCCAATGCCGGAGTGCTTGTATCAATACATCGCAATTTTTATCAGGATGCATCCAAAGGCGGAGCCTCGCAGGCAGGCGGAGTTGAGTGCTGGATAAGCAACACCAGGCCTTCGGATGCTACGCAGCTTTCCAATATGATACTTGTGGAGCTTAACAAGCTGTCGCTGACGAAGAACAGGGGCGTTAAGTGCGGTACTATCAATAATGCCAACCGTAATTACAGGATTAATACAAGCAGATGCACAAGCTGTATAGTGGAGCTTGGATTTATAACCAATTCCAGGGACGATGCCCTTGTGACAACTAAGAAGACTGAATGTGCAAAGGCAATTGCAGACGGAATAGAAGGATATCTTAAGTCATTATAATTTACAGGAAATGGAGACAGGAATGGGACACATTGACCAGAAACACATAAGGAATTTTTGCATTATTGCTCATATCGACCATGGCAAGTCAACGCTTGCAGACAGAATAATTGAGAAGACGGGCCTCCTTACACAGAGGGAGATGCAGGACCAGGTTCTCGATAATATGGAGCTTGAACGTGAGCGTGGAATCACTATTAAGGCCCAGACGGTCAGAATTGTGTATCATGCGAATGATGGAGAAGAATACATTTTCAATCTTATTGATACTCCGGGACATGTAGATTTTAATTATGAGGTATCAAGAAGTCTTGCTGCATGTGACGGTGCAGTCCTTGTTGTTGATGCGGCACAGGGAATAGAAGCACAGACACTTGCTAACGTATATATGGCGCTTGACCATGATCTTGAAGTATTCCCTGTTATTAATAAGATAGACCTCCCGAGTGCTGATCCTCAGAGAGTTATAGATGAGATTGAGGATGTTATCGGAATTGAGGCACAGGATGCTCCGAGAATATCAGCAAAGAACGGAATTAATATTGAAGAAGTACTTGAACAGATAGTGCAGAAGATACCTGCTCCGGCCGGTGATGTCAATGCACCGCTTAAGGCGCTTATATTTGACTCACTTTATGACGCGTATAAGGGTGTTATCGTATTCTGCCGCATAAAGGAGGGAAAGGTACGCAAGGGAACACGCATAAGAATGATGGCAACAGGTGCGGTTGTTGATGTTGTGGAAGTAGGATATTTTGGACCGGGACAGTTTATTCCATGTGATGAACTCTCGGCAGGCATGGTTGGATATATCACTGCAAGTATCAAGAATGTAAAGGATACTGCTGTAGGTGATACGATTACTGATGACGAGAATCCCTGCGATGAGCCGTTACCGGGTTACAAGAAGGTTAATCCTATGGTTTACTGCGGCCTGTATCCGGCAGATGGTGCCAAGTATGGGGATTTGAGAGATGCACTTGAAAAGCTTCAGCTTAATGATGCAGCTTTGCAGTTTGAGCCGGAGACATCAATTGCACTTGGATTTGGCTTCAGATGCGGTTTTCTCGGGCTGCTTCATCTTGATGTAATTCAGGAAAGACTTGAGAGAGAATATAATCTTGATCTTGTAACAACAGCTCCGGGCGTTGTATACAGGGTATATAAGACGAATGGTGAGATGATTGAACTTACCAACCCGTCTAACCTTCCAAGCCCGTCAGAGATTGATTATATGGAAGAACCTGTTGTCAGTGCGGAGATTATGGTCACAACAGAATTCGTCGGCCCGATAATGAAGCTCTGTCAGGAGAGACGAGGCATATATCTTGGAATGGAATACATGGAAGAGACAAGAGCACTGCTTAAGTATGAGCTTCCGCTTAATGAGATTATATATGATTTCTTTGATGCCCTCAAATCACGTTCAAGGGGATATGCTTCATTTGACTATGAGATGAAGGGCTATGTGCGTTCTAAGCTGGTTAAGCTTGATATCCTTATTAACAAGGAGGAGGTTGACGCTCTTTCTTTCATTGTATTTGAGGACAGCGCTGCGGAGCGTGGACGTAAGATGTGTGAGAAGCTTAAGGAAGAGATTCCGAGACAGCTCTTTGAGATACCTATTCAGGCGGCAATCGGAAGCAAGGTAATTGCAAGGGAGACAGTCAAGGCACTCCGTAAGGATGTACTTGCCAAGTGCTATGGCGGTGATATATCAAGAAAGAAGAAGCTTCTTGAGAAGCAGAAGGAAGGCAAGAAGAGGATGCGCCAGGTTGGCAATGTAGAGATTCCTCAGAAGGCATTCATGAGCGTTTTGAAGCTTGATGATGAATGATGAATACAGATAAAAACAAACAGATAGGGATGTACATACACATCCCTTTTTGTATAAGAAAATGTAAATACTGCGATTTTGTATCGGAGGCAGCTTCTGACTTCGTGCATGAGAACTATATAAATGCACTTATAGATGAGATTAACGGATATGACGCCGGACAGCTGGAGGGATACGGGCTTCGGTCTGTATTTATCGGAGGCGGTACTCCGTCTGCGGTTAAGGCGGAATATATTTCAAGAATAATGACTGCTGTCAAAGAACATTTTGCGGATATATGCGGACATTTGACGGAGATTACAATCGAATGCAACCCCGGTACTGTTACGGCTGAGAATCTGAGAATCTACAGGGATGCCGGAATTAACAGATTAAGCTTCGGCTTACAGTCTGCGATAGACAGTGAACTTGAGTGCATAGGCAGAATCCATACCTGGGATGATTTTAAGAACAGCTACAGGCTGGCGCATGAGGCCGGTTTTGAAAATGTTAATGTTGACCTTATGTTTGACCTTCCGGACCAGACGATGGATACATGGAAGAGGACACTTGCAGATGTATGTGCACTTGAACCGAAACCATCACATATATCTGCGTACAGTCTTATTCTCGAAGAAGGTACACCTCTTGCGGCACAGATAGAGTCGGAACGGGAGCAGGGGATAGACAGAATGGCAGATGAAGATACCGACCGCGCAATGTATCATTATGCGCAGAGCTATCTTGCGGGTGAGGGATATCATCAGTATGAGATATCCAATTTTGCAATGCCTTCAATGGAGAGCATACATAATCTTTCGTATTGGGAATGTAAGGAATATATAGGATTTGGCGTCGCTGCTGCCTCTAATAAAGGAGACCTGCGCTGCCGTAATACATACGATATAGACAGATATATAGCGGGAGCATGGCAGGACAAGGAGGATATCGAACATCTTACAGAGAGAGACCGAATGTCTGAATTTGTATTTCTGGGACTCCGCATGACATCGGCAGGAGTAGACACAGAAGAGTTCAAAAAAAGGTTTGCTGTATCATTTGATGAGGTGTTCGGTGATGTAACTGCCGGATATATTGAGAAAGGGCTGCTTAGCATGAATGACGGCAGGCTTACACTTACGCCACATGGAATAGATGTAAGCAATGTAATAATGGCGGATTACATCCTTTAAATTTTACATAAAATTTACATTTATTTGATTTTGCTTTTTCATATATGATTTAATATATAATTAACAATCATGATAAGAATAAGAGAACAGGAGATGACTGGGATGGCATCATTGATATATGTGGTGGAAGATGATCAGAATATAAGGGAGATAGAGAGCTTTGCACTAAAAAACAGCGGATATATTGTTGAGTCTTTTGACTGCGGTAAAACATTTTTTAACAAAGTGCATAACAAGGTTCCGGATCTTGTATTGCTGGATATAATGCTTCCTGATATTGACGGTCTTGAGATTCTCAAGAGAATGAAAAGTGATTTTGAGCTGTGTAATATTCCGGTAATTATGGTAACTGCCAAGTCGTCTGAGATTGATAAGGTAAAGGGACTTGACCAGGGTGCGGATGACTATATGACGAAGCCGTTCGGCGTTATGGAGCTTATCTCAAGGGTCAAGGCGATACTTAGAAGAAGCAGGAATACATCTGATGAAAAAATCTTTAAGGCAGGCGACATAATTATAAATGAAGAAAGACATGCAGTATATGTCAATGATGAACCTGTGGAACTGACATTCAAGGAGTACAACCTTCTGAAGCTGCTTATTTCCAATTACGGGATTGTAATGTCAAGAGAAGTGATTATGGACAGGATATGGGGTACATCATTTGAGGGTGAGTCAAGAACTCTTGACATGCATATAAAGACACTCAGAAAAAAGCTTGGAGAATCAGGTTCGATGATTAAGACGGTACGTAATGTCGGTTATGCAATCGGCCTGGATTAAGGAACGATTATGAAAAAGAAGATAAATCTTAATCTTGCATTAGTATCACTGCTTACGATATTTGCAACGGTTGTGGTAAGTATTTCAATGTTTTATCAGTTATTCAAGTCAGAGATTGGCGATAATCTAAGGGATATTGCATATGCAATCTCAGATAAAGATGTTATTAATGAGATGAAGTCCGGTCAATATAAACCGTTGATGGATGACATAAGAATTACACTTATAGACAGTAATGGAAAAGTCCTGTATGACAGTGAAGTTGATCCGGCAGTACTTGATAACCATCTGGCACGTCCGGAGGTTGAGAGCGCAATAAAGAACGGAAGCGGTAAGTCGGTAAGACGTTCCGATACAATTATGAAAAATGTTTTCTACTATGCAATGCGCCTTGATACTTCAGATGTCTTACGTGTATCGCGTGAGAGTGGAAGCATGTGGAATATGTTTGGAACGATAATACCGTTCCTGCTGCTTATGATAGGAGTTATCTATGTGGTATGTAATGCTGTCGGATATTATCTTGTAAGGCAGATTATTGAGCCTATAGAGAATCTGTCGAAGAACATGGATGCTGTGTCTGAGGCAGGAGTTTATAGTGAGCTTCAGCCATTTGTCGAGACAATTAAAAAACAGCATGAAGACATTATAAAAGGCTCAAAAATGCGTCAGGAATTCACGGCAAATGTGTCACATGAGCTTAAGACACCGCTTACGTCAATATCCGGTTATGCAGAGCTTATAGAGAATGGAATTGCGTCTAAGGACGATATACCACATTTTGCTGAGGAGATACACCGCAATGCAAAGCGGCTTCTTACGCTTATCAATGATATTATAAGACTGTCGGAGCTTGATGCTTCGGATCTTGTTCCTGCTAATGGAATAGACTGCATAGTGACGGATGGCACCGCATTTGTACAGGCATCTAATAATGATAAGAATAAGGGACGTGACGGCTATGAGCTTGTCGAGCTTCATGAGCTTGCAAAGAATTGTGTAAATATGCTCGAGCTGAATGCAAAGAACCGTGACATCACTCTCAGGCTTAGTGGGAATGAATGCAGAATATATGCCAATCGCGGGCAGATTGAAGAAGTTTTGTATAATCTGTGTGATAATGCAATAAGATATACTAATGCCGGCGGTGTGGTTGATGTGTCTGTGTACCATGATGATACTAACTACAATGATAATGTTGTGCTTGAGGTGAAGGACAATGGAATAGGCATATCCAAGGAGCATCAGAAGAGAATATTTGAGAGGTTTTACAGAGTAGACAAAAGCCGCTCAAAACTCACCGGAGGAACAGGTCTCGGACTTGCGATAGTAAAGCATATTATATCACAGCATCACGCTAAGCTCGAACTCCATAGTGAAGAGGGAAGAGGAACCGATATCAAAATCATCTTTTAAAAGTGGATGTAATATGATATTATATATGACATGTTGCATGTAAATATTAAACAGGAGTAAATCATGATTGAAATTATTAAAGCCATAATATTCGGTATTGTGGAAGGCATTACAGAATGGCTGCCTATAAGCAGTACAGGACATCTTATTCTCTTTGAAAAGATATTTGCGTTTAAGAATGTTTCGGAAGGATTCTGGAGCATGTTTGAAGTTGTTATCCAGCTTGGAGCGATACTTGCGGTTGTAGTTCTGTTCTGGAACAGCATTTTCCCTTTTACCAATAAGAATGGACGAGGTTTTAAGGAGAGTGGAATATTAAGCCATCTTGACAAAGAGATTACGACACTCTGGTTTAAGATTATTGTTGCGTGCATTCCTGCAGTTATATTTGTTGTACTTGGACTTGATGATGTATGTGAAGCAATGTTCTATAATTATTTTTGTGTTGCAATAGCGCTTATTGTATTCGGCGTTGCATTTATAGTTGTTGAGAACTGGAATAAGAACCGCACTTCAAAGATTAACTCACTTGGAGAAATTACATATCAGACAGCACTTATGATAGGTCTCTTCCAGCTTATAGCTGCAGTCTTCCCGGGAACATCAAGGTCAGGCGCAACAATCGTAGGTGCACTTCTCATAGGCGTATCAAGAACTGTTGCTGCTGAGTATACATTTTTCCTTGCTATACCTGTTATGTTCGGAGCAAGCCTTCTTAAGATAGTAAAGTTCGGATTTAACTTTACGGCGATGGAAGCGGCACTCCTTATAATAGGAATGGCTGCAGCGTTTGTTGTATCACTTTTTGTAATCCGGTTCCTTATGGGATATATAAAGAAACATGACTTCAAGGTGTTTGGATGGTACAGAATAATTCTTGGAGCAATAGTTCTTCTGCTAAGACCTTAACAGAAGATGTGACACAGGCTGCAATGCTGCAATGGCGTTGTACGGCCTGTGTTTTTAGTTTCTGAATATGCATAAAAAATATCCGGTGTGGGACAATATCTTCGTATGGCTCTTTGTGCCTGCAGAATGGAGATTGGCATGGCGGATAATAAGGAATTTACAAGTGTTAATAAGATAGAGAAGACAGGACAGGTGATACTTGATAACAATAAAGACGGTGCAAAGATACAGCTGATAACAATTATAGGGGAAGTTGAAGGGCATGATGTACTGCCGGCGACGAGCAAGTCTACAAAATATGAGCACATTCTTCCACAACTTGCTGCGGTCGAGGATAACAGCGATATTGACGGTGTGCTTTTTCTGCTCAATACTGTGGGTGGAGACGTAAGTGCTGGCCTTGCGCTGGCAGAGATGATATCATCACTGTCGAAGCCTACGGTATCACTTGTGCTTGGGGATTCACATTCGATAGGTGTACCGCTTGCGGTTGCGTGTGACTATTCGTTTATAACACCGACGGGAACGATGATTATACATCCGGTAAGAATGAGCGGGACTGTTATAGGTGCGCCTCAGACATATGATTATTTTAAGCTTATTCAGGATCGTATAGCAGGATTTATCGAAAGGCATACGGAATGCAGCAGGGAACAGATCGAACAGATGATGATGAATACAGGAATACTTACAAAAGACCTGGGAACTATACTTGTGGGGGAAGAGGCTGTTGATAAAAAGCTTATCTGTGAAGTCGGAGGAATAAGCAATGCAATCATAAAGCTCAGGAGTATGTGCGGTAAGGCATGAACAGCCGGATGTAACAGCCGCATAAAATAACATTTGCACACATTATCAGTTCATAGTATAATTATAGGGTTAATTTGAAGTAATAATTAAGGAGGAATTGATAATGGCTTCACCAAAGGCTGCAAAGAGCGGCAACAGGAAGACATCTTCAAAACCGGCTTCTGGAGGAAAGTCGCAGACTGGCACGAGAAGAAGCAAAAAGAGTACAAAAAAGAACGGAATAGATACAGCACTTCAGGATGAGATTTTTCTGCTTGTGGTAATTGCTTTTGCAGCGATACTTATATTGAGCAGTTTCAACCTTGCGGGGAGCTTCGGAGAGATAGTCAATGGATTTATGTTCGGTATGGTAGGCGTTGTTGAGTATGTTCTCCCTATAGTAATAGTAGCAGTAATATTTGTCATTATGGCCAACAGGCAGCTTGCAGTAGTCAGAATTAAGTCGGCGGCAGCATTTGTGCTCCTTATGCTGATATCAGCATTTGCACAGAAGATATCAGGCAGGCCTCAGATATCGTCACCGGCTGGTGAGTTCTATAGCTATAGTGCACAGTATAAGAGCGGCGGAGGAATTATTGGCGGTCTTATATGCAAAGCGCTTTCTCCGCTTGGAACGGCTGGAACGGTAGTAGTCCTGCTTATTATGATGATTATATGCATTGTGGTTATTACTGAACGCTCATTTATCAGTGCAGTAAGAAGGAAGGGCGGAAGAGCCCTTATGACTGCGAAGGATGATTATGAGTACTATCGTGAACATTCAAGAGATTACAGGCAGCGTCATGAAGAGGATATTGAACGCGAGGATGAAGAGTACCGCGAGCGTACACAAAAAAAGCGTCAGGAACGTGAGCTGAAGGCTCAGGAGCGCCGCGAAGCAGCCAAGGCAGCCCAGGAGGAAGCACAGAAGAAAAAGCGTACCAATAATAAGGTAAGCGGTGTTGTCCTCAATAATGAGCTGTTTAACCCGCAACAGACACATGAGATGCCGGAACAGCTTCCTGACCTTGAAGAGATAACTCTTGAGCCTAACAATGAATCCGGCATGTTTGATATACAGGATGAATATTCTAAGGATATATTTGATCCGTCTGACAAACACGATACACAGACAGCATCCGGTAATGATATACCGAGGACTCCGGCATCAGACATTAATGAGATAAATGCCGATATAATGCCAAGACCATCCCAAAAGGATGAAGATATACATAGTGCAAAGACAGCGGACGCTGTTAATGGCTGCAATGACGCAGCAGCGCATGTCAATACGGACAGAACCGGCCGTGATGTAAAAAAAGCACAGCCAAAGCAGGGAGAGCCGGGAGAATCAAAAGGATACAGATTCCCGCCTATAGAGCTCCTTAATAAAAATACATCCAGGGCAAACAGTAATATAGCGCAGGAGAATAAAAAGACTGCAATGAAGCTTCAGCAGACTCTTCAGAACTTCGGCGTGAGAGTTACCATTACCGATATAAGCTGCGGGCCTTCGGTAACGCGCTATGAGCTGCAGCCGGAGCAGGGAACCAAGGTAGCCAAGATAGTGTCACTGTCTGACGATATCAAGCTCAATCTCGCAGCGGCAGACATAAGAATAGAGGCGCCTATCCCCGGCAAAGCTGCGATCGGAATAGAGGTTCCCAATAAGGAGACCACAGGCGTTACGCTGCGCGAACTGCTTGAATCACCGGAATTTAAGAATCATCCTTCATCAATTGCATTTGCGGCAGGCAAGGACATAGGTGGTAAGACAATAGTTGCGGATATAGCAAAAATGCCGCATCTTCTTATTGCCGGTGCCACAGGCTCAGGTAAATCAGTCTGCATTAATACGATAATCATGAGTATATTATATAAAGCGGCACCTGATGAGGTTAAGCTTATAATGGTTGATCCGAAGGTGGTAGAGCTTAGCGTATATAATGGAATACCGCATCTTATGATTCCGGTTGTTACAGATCCTAAGAAGGCATCATCTGCACTCAACTGGGCTGTTGCTGAGATGACAACAAGATATAAGAAGTTTGCAGACTTTAATGTAAGGGATCTTAAGGGCTATAATGAAAAGCTGGAGTCGATGGAAGTTCCTGAGGACGGCGTGAAACCTGACAAGATGCCACAGATAGTTATCATCATAGATGAGCTTGCAGACCTTATGATGGTAGCACCGGGAGAGGTTGAGGATGCAATATGCCGTCTTGCACAGCTTGCAAGAGCCGCAGGCATTCATCTTGTTATAGCAACGCAGAGACCTTCCGTTAATGTAATTACAGGCCTTATTAAGGCCAATGTTCCGTCACGAATTGCATTTTCAGTGTCATCCGGTGTTGATTCAAGAACTATTATAGACATGAACGGAGCGGAGAAGCTTCTCGGCAAAGGTGATATGCTTTTCTATCCGTCAGGATATCCGAAGCCTGTCAGAGTTCAGGGTGCATTTGTGTCTGATAAGGAAGTCAGCGCGGTCGTAGATTTCCTGAAAGATAACTGCACAGCTCCTTCGGCATACGACGAGGAGGTTACCAATCAGATTAATACCGGAAGTGTAAATCTGAATGCATCTGCTTCTGATGATGACAGAGATGAATATTTTGTGGAAGCAGGTAAGTTTATAATAGATAAAGAAAAAGCTTCTATTGGAATGCTTCAGAGATATTTTAAGATTGGATTCAACAGGGCTGCAAGGATAATGGATCAGCTCTGTGATGCCGGTGTGGTAGGCCCTGAGGAAGGTACCAAGCCACGCAAGATTCTTATGAAGACTGAAGAATTTGAAGAATACCTTAAAAAACAACAATAAAGGAGAAATCAATCATGAAAACAGATATTCAAATTGCACAGGAAGCTTGCATGCTGCCTATCAAAGAGGTGGCAGCGAAGATAGGAATGACTGAAGATGACCTTGAACTCTACGGTAAGTATAAGGCTAAGATATCAGATGATTTTATTGACAAATGTAAAGATAACAAAGATGCAAAGCTTGTTCTGGTAACCGCAATCAACCCTACACCTGCCGGAGAAGGCAAGACTACTGTAAGCATAGGGCTTACACAGGGGCTTTGCAGGCTTGGAAGGAAAGCTATTGTAGCACTCAGAGAGCCTTCTTTGGGACCCTGCTTTGGTATAAAAGGCGGTGCCGCAGGAGGCGGATATTCACAGGTTGTTCCGATGGAGGACCTTAACCTGCATTTTACGGGAGATTTTCATGCAATAACTTCAGCTAATAATCTCCTTGCAGCTATGCTTGACAACCATATGCATCAGGGTAATGCGCTACATATAGATCCTAAGAGAATTGTATGGAAAAGATGCATAGATATGAATGACAGAGCACTCCGCAATATAGTAATCGGTATGGGTGCCAGGGCGGACGGAGTTGTACGCGAAGATCATTTTATAATTACTGTTGCGTCAGAGATTATGGCAATTCTCTGTCTTGCTGATGATATGGCAGACTTAAAGGACAGACTTGGCAAGATTATTGTTGCATATGATTATGACAATAATCCTGTTACAGCCGATGATCTTCATGCTACAGGCGCAATGGCAGCACTTCTTAAAGATGCAATTAAGCCGAATCTTGTGCAGACACTTGAGAATACTCCTGCAATAGTACATGGCGGGCCGTTTGCCAATATTGCACACGGCTGCAACAGCGTAAGAGCAACCAAGACAGCAATGAAGATGGCGGATATTGTAGTTACAGAGGCAGGCTTTGGAGCTGACCTCGGAGCTGAGAAGTTTCTTGACATAAAGTGCAGGCTTGCAGGACTTAAGCCGGATGCAATTGTTATCGTTGCGACTGTAAGGGCACTTAAGTATAACGGAGGAGTCCCAAAGGATCAGCTTTCAGAGGAGAATATGGAGGCACTCCGTAAGGGTATTGCCAATCTTGATAAGCACATTGAGAATATGCATAAGTATAACGTGCCGGTTGTAGTTACACTTAATTCATTTATTACCGACACGGAAGAAGAATACGATTTCATCAGAAAACACTGTGAGGAGCTTGGATGTGAATTCGCACTCTCCAAGGTATGGGCTGAAGGCGGCAGAGGAGGAGAGGAGCTTGCACAGAAAGTCCTTTCTACACTTGAGAATAAGCCTTCGGAATATAAGCCTCTCTACGAGGATGAACTGTCACTTGAAGAAAAAATTGAGAAGGTCGCAAAGGAAATATACGGTGCCGGAAGTGTAAGCTATTCGGCAGCCGCAAAGAAGCAGCTTGCAAGAATTACAGAGCTTGGCTTCGGAAGCTTTCCTGTATGTATGGCAAAGACACAGTATTCACTGTCTGATAATGCCAGACTCCTCGGAAGACCGGAAGGTTTTGAGGTTAATGTAAGAGAGGTATATGTGAATGCCGGAGCAGGCTTTGTTGTTGTACTTCTCGGTACAGTGCTTACAATGCCGGGACTTCCAAGAGTTCCTGCAGCCGAGAATGTAGATTATGACATTGAAGCAGGCAGGATTACGGGGTTGTTCTGATACAGCGCTGAGCCTGGCAGTTTTGGATATGTAATACAGATTTTCTATCAGGGATGGGAGAAGCCATGAAGATTTCAAATATCATAGAAAAGATAAATGCATCGGTTATCAGCGGAAGCTGTGACGCGGACGTAACAGGCCTTACATCGGATTCGCGTAAGGTAACGGCCGGAGGTGCATTTGTATGTATAATGGGTGCCGTAAGCAACGGACATACATATATTCAGGATGTAATCGGCAGGGGTGCCGGACTTATAGTAGTAAGCAGTAAGTATGATTATATGCAGCATTTTTCAGATGCAAAGATACCGGAGAATGTTACGGTTGTTGAGACGGACGACACACGCCTTGCATATGCGCTTATGTCGGCAGCATGGTTCGGATATCCGGCAGAAAAGCTGTTTACAATTGGAATTACAGGTACAAAAGGCAAGACAACCACAACGTATATGATACGCAATGTGCTTGAAAGCTGTGGACACAAGACGGGACTTATCGGTACGATAGAGACAATCATTGGTGATGAGCATAAGCCGGCACATAATACTACACCTGAGTCGTATGAGATTCAGGAAAGCTTTGCAAAGATGGTGGAAGCAGGCTGTGAGGCAGTTGTAATGGAAGTGTCATCACAGGGACTTATGCTTAACCGGACAGCGGGAATACAGTTCAATATAGGCGTTTTTACTAATATTGAGCCTGATCATATCGGCCCTAATGAACACTCATCATTTGAAGATTATCTTTCATGCAAGGCTAAGCTGTTCAGACAGTGTGACATAGGAATAGTTAATGCGGATGATGAGCATGTTGACCGGATTCTTGCCAATGCAACATGCAGGGTTGAAAAATACGGTTTTAGTGAGACGGCGGATATAAGGGCTGCTGATAAGGAACTTTTGTATGAACATGGTAAGCTTGGAACAAAGTATCATGTCAGTGGACTGGTTAATCTTGATATTGAATTATGCATGCCGGGCAATTTTTCAATATATAATTCACTTTGTGCGATAGCAGTAACAAGACATTTTAATGTTGATGAACAACGGCTCAAGAAAGCACTTTATGATGTAAGGGTTCGCGGAAGAATAGATATCGTTGACCTTGCCGAAGTTAATGCATCGCGCAGAGATTTTACAATAATGGTGGACTATGCCCACAATGCCATGGCACTTGAGAGTCTCCTTAAGACGCTTAAGGAGTATAATCCTAAGAGAATCGTCACTGTATTCGGATGCGGAGGCAACAGGGACAGAGACAGAAGATTTGAGATGGGCGAAGTCTCCGGAAGATTATCCGATTTTACGATAATCACATCGGATAACCCACGTAATGAGGAGCCGGAGGCAATCATTGCCGATATAGTTACCGGCATAAGCAGGACATCGGGCAGACATGTTGAGATTGCAGACAGGCGTGAGGCAATAAAATACGCTGTTGATAATGCACAGCCGGGTGATGTCATAGTTGTCGCAGGTAAGGGGCATGAAGATTATCAGGAGATAAAGGGCGTAAAGCATCATATGGATGACAGAGAGCTTATAATTGAAGCTGTACGTTAGAGTAAGGGGATAATCAATGAAATATGCTGATGTGATAATAGATATTTCACATGAAAAACTTGATAAAACATTTCAGTATATAATACCGGCCGCAATGGAGGAGACTCTTGTGGTCGGTATGTTAGTACATGTGCCGTTTGGCAGGGGTAATACACTGCGTGACGCATACGTGGTCGGTATAAGCCAAAGTCCGTCATTTGACATATCTAAGATGAAATACATAGCGTCAATACCTGAGTCCAGGCTTCCGGTTGAGGGAAGGCTTATACAGCTTGCTGCGTGGATGAAGACCAACTTTGGCGCAACTATGAGTCAGGCACTTAAGACGGTACTTCCGGTTAAGGAGACTGTGAATGGCAGAACCAGAAAGTATGTATGCCTTAATGTCAGTCAGAATGAGCTTTCGGATTATCTGGCAAAGATCAGCGGCAACCGGACACTGGCTGCAAGAGCGAGGCTTCTTGAGGCTCTTATGGATAATCCGAGGATTGAACAGGATATGGCCGCTGCCAAGCTGTCAGTGTCAGCCCAGACTATAAAGTCACTCGAAAAGACAGGAAAGATAAGAGTGGAAGAAGAAATGAAGTTTCGTAATCCGGTGCCGCAGGGAGTAAGGAAGGACGACAGAAAGCTTCTTAATGAGAAACAGAAGTATATTGTTGATTCATTTTGTGAAGACTATGCACATGGAATACGTAAAACATATCTTATACACGGGGTCACCGGAAGCGGCAAGACTGAGGTGTATATGAATATGATTGAAAATGTTGTTAATCAGGGAAGACAGGTTATTATGCTGATTCCCGAGATTGCACTTACTTATCAGACTGTCATGCGCTTCTATCAGAGATTCGGGGATACTGTTTCAATTCTTAATTCCAGAATGTCAAAGGGAGAACGGTACGACCAGTTCGTCAGGGCAAAGCGCGGCGACATAAGCATAATGATAGGTCCCAGGTCAGCACTGTTTACGCCATTTGCAGATATAGGACTTATTGTTATTGATGAGGAACATGAAGCTGCTTACAAAAGTGAGACATCGCCAAGGTACAATGCCATAGATACGGCAATCCACATGGCCGGACTTGCAGATGCTTCTGTTGTACTGGGTTCAGCAACTCCGTCCGTTGTATCTTACGCAAGGTGCATGGATGGAAGATACAGGCTTTTTACATTGTCTGACAGGGCTGCGGGTGCTTCAATGACGAAGGTCCATACGATTGATTTAAGAGATGAACTGAAGTCCGGCAACAGATCGATATTCAGCCGCAAGCTGCAGGAGCTTATAGCGGACAGGCTTAATAAGGGTGAACAGAGCATGCTCTTCATTAACAAACGCGGCTATGCAGGCTTTGTGTCCTGCAGATCATGCGGACATGTAATGAGATGCCCTCACTGCGATATTTCATTGACAGAGCATACTAACGGTAAGCTTGTATGCCACTATTGCGGTTATGAGACGCCGATGGTAAAACGATGCCCGGAGTGCGGCTCTCCATATATATCAGGTTTCAGGGCAGGAACAGAACAGATAGAGCAGCTTGTTAAGCGGATGTATCCGCAGGCAAGAGTTCTGAGAATGGATATGGATACCACGGGTGGCAAGGATGGGCATACCAGAATCCTTGAAAAGTTTGCAGGCCATGAGGCAGACATACTTGTAGGAACACAGATGATAGTAAAGGGACATGATTTTCCTGACGTAACGCTTGTAGGAGTGCTTGCAGCAGACATGTCGCTGTATGCGGGCAGCTATATGGCATCAGAGAGGACATTCCAGCTCCTTGTACAGGCAGTAGGAAGAGCCGGAAGGGGAAAACGCACGGGTGAGGCAGTAATACAGACATATACGCCGGAACATTACAGTATACAGGCAGCATCAAAGCAGGATTATGAAGAGTTCTACAATCAGGAGATTCAGTACAGGACACTGCTTAATTATCCTCCGGTATGTAATCTGCTGCTCGTAAGATTTTCGTCAGTTGATGAGGATGCACTTAACCGTGCTGTAAAGACGCTGCCAAAGCCTGATGAAAGTTCACAGGTCATAGGGCCGGCTAATGCTTCGCTTTACAAGGCAAATGACATTTATAACAAGGTACTGTATATAAAGAATCCGGATTACGCAATACTGACGGGATATGCACAGCGCATGGAGATGCTTGCACGGACGGACAGTTCGTACCGCAAGGTTAATGTACAGTTTGATTTTAACCCTGTTAATATATGATTTTTCTATGAAATTTGTTTCAGGAATGTATACAATAACAATAAAAACATTTATAATCAGAAATATCGGGAGGGAATACTAATGGCATTAAGAAACATAAGAGTACTCGGACAGGATGGAGACGAGATACTTCGTAAGACAGCAAAAGAAGTTACAGAGATGACACCTAAGATTAGGGAGTTGATTGACGATATGTTTGATACTATGTATGAGGCTAACGGATGCGGACTCGCAGCTCCACAGGTAGGAATACGCAAGAGAATAGTTGTTATTGACTGCGGCGATGATCCGATAGTACTTATCAATCCGGTAATACTTGAGACAAGCGGAGAACAGACAGGCTCAGAAGGATGCTTAAGCGTTCCGGGTAAGTGCGGCACGGTTACAAGACCTAATTATGCTAAGGTTAAGGCATTTGACGAGGATATGAATGAATATATTGTTGAGGGTGAAGAACTCCTTGCAAGATGCCTCTGCCATGAGATTGACCATCTTGATGGAATTATGTATGTTGACAAGGTTGAGGGTGACCTGTCTGAGGTGTCAGACGAGGAGGAATAAGGCAGGAATGGAGGTTGGCATGAGAGTTGTATTTATGGGAACACCTGATTTTGCCGTTGCAACACTTGAAGATATAATAAATGCCGGACATATTGTAGAAGCTGTTGTTACACAGCCTGACAAGCCTAAGGGAAGAGGCGGAGCTGTCGCAATGTCACCTGTAAAGGAGACGGCACTGGAGCATGGAATAGAAGTACTGCAGCCGGTTAAGGTTAAGAATGATAATGAGTTTTATGAGAGAATGAAACAGATAGATCCTGATGTAATTGTTGTTGTTGCATTCGGGCAGATTCTTCCGGATTCGATTCTTGAACTTCCAAAGTATGGATGTATCAATGTCCATGCCTCACTGCTTCCGGCATACAGAGGAGCAGCACCTATACAGTGGGCTGTTATTGACGGGCTCGAAGAGACAGGTGTTACAACAATGCAGATGGATCATGGGCTTGATACCGGTGACATAATAATGCAGAGCAGAATCAGACTTGACGCAAAGGAGACGGGTGGCAGCCTGTTCGACAGATTAAGCAGCGAAGGCGGCAGGCTTCTTGTTAAGACACTGGAGGCTGTTGAGAATGGAACCGCTACAAGAACAAAGCAGGATGACAGTCTTTCCAATTATGCTAAGATGCTTACAAAGTCACTCGGCAACATTGACTTTAATGAAGGAGCTGTCAATATTGAAAGGCTTATAAGAGGTCTTAATCCGTGGCCGAGTGCATATACACATCTTAATGGCAAAACTCTTAAAATCTGGGAAGCGGATGTGTGTGAGTGCAATGATGACAACATGAAGCCCGGCACGGTATTCAACGTAACAAAGGACGGATTCTGCGTAAAATGCGGCAAAGATGCGCTCAGCATAGGCGAAGTCCAGCTTGAGGGCAAGAAAAGGATGGCAAGTGATGCTTTCTTAAGAGGATTTAAGCTTGAGAGCGGTACAGTACTTGGCTGATTCTTTGAAGACTGTCCGGCTTGAGAACATAAAAGGAGGTATCTGTTATGGGTTACTATTATTACTATGGCTTTGATCCATTGTATTTTCTGATTCTTATATCAGTCGTTATTGCAATGGTGGCACAGTACAAAGTTAAATCAACATACTCAAAGTATTCAAGGGTAAGATCAGACCTGGGGCTTACGGGCGCACAGGCAGCACAGAAGATTCTCAATATGAATGGGATCTATGACGTGTCGATACAGCATATTGCTGGAGACCTTACGGATAATTATAATCCGCGCAATAAGGTACTCAGTCTCTCGGATGCTGTATATAATTCAACATCAATAGCGGCAATCGGAGTCGCAGCTCATGAATGCGGGCATGCGATACAGCATGATGTCGGATATGCACCGCTTCTTATACGTAATACAATAGCACCGGTTGTCAATATTGCTTCAAGTCTTTCGTGGATATTTATTGCTGCAGGACTGTTTTTTGGAATGAGTCCTACACTGATTGATGTTGGTATTATAATGTTCTCGCTGGCAGTTCTTTTTGAACTTATTACACTGCCTGTTGAGTTCAATGCATCGGGAAGGGCACTTACCATATTGTCTGACTCAGGAATGCTATATCCTGATGAGACGGCAGGGGCTAAGAAGGTTCTTTCTGCAGCAGCCATGACATATGTAGCTTCAGCTCTTACCGCAGTTCTTCAGCTGCTCAGGCTGATTATGCTTTTCGGACGCAGGAGTGATGACCGCTAATGAATAATACTATGGACAATGTTAATCTGCGGGCGGTAGTGCTTGACATACTGCTCGAGAATGATAAGAATCCCGGACACAGTAATCTGATTACCGGACAGGCGTTAAGCAAGTTCCAGTATCTGCCTAAGTCACAGAGAGCATTTATATCAAGGCTGGCAGAGGGAACGATTGAACGAAGTATAGAGGAAGACTGGCTTATAGACCATGTGTCATCTGTCAGTACTAAGAAGATGAAGCCGGTCATCCGTAATATTATGAGAATGTCTGCATATCAGCTTAAGTACATGGACAGCGTTCCTGTATCGGCTGTATGTAACGAGGCGGTAAAGCTTGCAAGAAAGCGGGGATTTTCGTCGCTGACAGGATTTGTCAACGGAGTGTTGCGCTCACTAGCAAGAGATATTAACAACATACAGTATCCTGATAAAAGTGATTTCATCAGATATTGCATGATACGTTATTCCATGCCTGAATATGTCGTGCGTATTCTTATGGACGAATGCGGTAGTTGTACGGAAGATGTTCTCAAAGGATTTGAAAAGGAACACAGGCTGTATATAAGGTGCAATACCGGACTGATAACTCCCGGCGGGCTGAAAAAGAAGCTTACTGATGAGGGTGTAACAGTCGAAGATACATGTGTTCCGTATGCATTTGCAATAAGTGGATATGATTATCTTGCAGACCTTACCTCGTTTGAAGAAGGTCTTTTTCAGGTTCAGGACTTAAGTTCAATACTTGCGGGACTTGCTGTTAATCCCAATCCGGGGGATTATGTCGTTGATGTATGCGCGGCACCCGGAGGCAAATGCCTGCACGCTGCACAAAGAGGCAGTGACATAACTGTAGAAGCAAGAGATGTGAGTGAGGCCAAGGTCGGGCTGATACGTGATAATATTGAAAGACTGCACATGGATAATGTAACCGCAAAAGTATGGGATGCAACGGTGAAGGATGAATCACTCATTGGAAAAGCCGATATACTTATATGTGATGTACCGTGTTCCGGACTGGGAATTCTTGGACGTAAAGCTGATATCAGATATAATGCATCTGCGGAAAAGACAGAGGCACTGGTTGAACTGCAAAGAAAAATTCTGTCTGTATGCTCGGAATATGTAAGACCGGGCGGATACATTATATACAGCACATGTACAATTAATTCTGCCGAAAATGAGGACAATGTTGACTGGTTTACTGCTAACTACCCATTTGAGACAGACAGTATTGAAAAAGACTATCCTATGCTGGAAAAAGACAGCCTTGCCAAAGGTTATGTACAGCTGCTTCCGGGAATAGATAATACAGATGGCTTTTTTATAGCCAGATTAAAAAAGAAAGATGTTGAATAAATAATGGAAAATACAGAATATGATATAAAGTCCATGACACCTTCAGAGGTGTCTGAACTGATAGTATCACTTGGTGATAAGAAGTTCAGGGCAAAGCAGATATATCAGTGGATGCATCAGAAACTTGTTGCATCATACGATGAGATGACGAATGTGCCTGCTGCATTGAGGCAGAAACTTGCTGCAGAGTATCCTCTTACGGTACTTGAGCCTGTACGTGTGCAGATATCACAGATAGATGGCACAAGGAAGTATCTGTTCAGACTGTCTGACGGCAATCTTATCGAGAGCGTCCTCATGAAATATCATCATGGCAATTCTGTCTGCATATCTTCGCAGGTTGGGTGCAGAATGGGCTGCCGCTTCTGTGCGTCAACCATAGACGGACTTGTCAGGGGACTTCTTCCTTCAGAGATGCTTGAGCAGATATACAGAATTCAGAAGGATATCGGCGAACGTGTCGATAATGTTGTTGTTATGGGCTCCGGGGAACCATTCGACAATTTTGATAATCTGCTTCGATTTATTGAGCTTCTCAATAATGAAGAAGGGCTTAACATCAGCGCGCGTAACCTTACGGTATCGACATGCGGAATCGTACCTAAGATATATGAACTTGCGGATATGCAGCCACAGATAACGCTTGCAATATCACTGCATTCACCTAATGATGAACTGAGACGTTCCATAATGCCTGTGGCTAACAAATATTCCATTGATGAGATAATGAAAGCCTGCAGATATTATGTGGAGAAGACCGGACGCAGGATTACATTTGAGTACAGTCTTGTAAAAGACGTTAATGATACAGATGAATGTGCAATGCAGCTGGTTCATCTTGTAAAAGGAATTAAGTGCCATGTTAACCTGATTCCTGTTAATCCCATTAAGGAAAGAGATTACAAACAGACAGCACAGGCAGGCGTCAGTCACTTCAGGAGCAGACTTGAAAAATGCGGGGTCAATGCTACTGTCAGAAGAGAGATGGGGCGTGATATTGACGGAGCGTGCGGGCAGCTGCGCAGAAGTTATATGGAAAGCACTGATTCGAATGCGGGCGCACCTGACGGCATAAAACAGGAATAATGAAAATGCGCACAATGTTGCACAATAGACTGTGTTGTGCTATTATGAAATAATGTGTAAATAAGTTGTTACATTAGGAGGTTGAAACATGAGGGCATGCTCTCTGACTGATGTAGGTAAGACAAGATTAATGAATCAGGATTACGTCTATTACTCTACAAAACCGGTTGGCAATCTGCCTAATCTGTTTATCCTTGCAGATGGCATGGGCGGTCATAAGGCCGGCGATATGGCATCAAGATATACAGTTGAGACGATGGTAAAATTAGTGTCAGATTCAGATGAAAATGATCCTATAAGTATTCTCAATTCTGCAATACAGCAGGTGAATACGGATATTTTGCGCAAAGCGCAGGAGTCTGAGGATTATAATGGTATGGGTACAACACTTGTTGTATCATGTATAAGAGATTCTATTCTGCATGTTGCCAATGTAGGTGACAGCAGACTTTATATACTGGGGGAGGATCTTAAGCAGGTAACAAGAGATCATTCACTGGTCGAAGAGATGGTTACACGGGGAGCTCTGGACCGTAACGCAGCCAGATATCATGAACAGAAAAATATGATAACAAGGGCAATAGGCGGAGATACAACAGTACTTCCAGATTTTTTTCCGATAGATATAAAGCCGGGCAATCGTGTCCTTATGTGTTCTGACGGCCTCACCAATATGGTAGAGGATAATGTTATTGAACGTATACTTAAGACAACAGCAGATATAGATGAAGCTGCAACAAAGCTGGTAGAGCTTGCTAATGAGAATGGTGGACGTGATAATGTGTCAGTTATAATTATCGAATACTGATACGGGGAATAATCGTAATATTTACAGAACGTGGAGGAGTTTATGTTAAGAAAAGGAATGTTTCTTGCAGACAGGTACGAGATAATAGAGCAGATAGGCACGGGCGGAATGTCAGATGTATATAAGGCAAAGTGCCATAAGCTCAACCGCTATGTTGCCATTAAGGTCATGAAAGAGGAATTCAGCCATGACAAGAATTTTGTATCTAAGTTTATCATAGAAGCCCAGTCAGCAGCCGGACTTACGCATCCTAATGTAGTAAGTGTGTATGATGTAGGTGATGAGAATGGTATTTATTATATTGTAATGGAGCTCGTTGAGGGTATAACGCTTAAGCAGTATATAGAGAAGAAGGGCAGGCTTTCAAGCAAGGAAGCGGTAAGTATTGCAATTCAGGTGGCACAGGGTATGGAGGCTGCACACAGTCATCATATAGTTCACAGGGATATTAAGCCGCAGAATATCATAATTTCAAAAGAAGGCAAAGTTAAGGTTACTGATTTTGGTATAGCAAGGGCTGCAACATCACAGACAATCAGTTCGTCTGCGATGGGGTCAGTACACTATATCTCACCGGAGCAGGCAAGAGGCGGATACAGTGATGAGAAGAGTGACATCTATTCATTTGGTATAACTTTGTATGAGATGCTTACCGGAACAGTTCCGTTCGATGGGGATTCAACTGTATCGGTTGCCGTGCAGCATATCCAGGATGAGATTCTTCCGCCTTCACATGTGGTTAATGATATACCGATAAGTGTAGACCAGATTGTTATGAAGTGTACACAGAAAAAGACTGACAGAAGATATCAGAGTGCAACTGAGCTTATAGCTGATCTTAAAAAATCACTGGTCATGCCGGATGTTAATTTTGTCAAGCTTGCGCCTTCTTATGAGACAGCAAGACAGCAGTCGCTGCAGGAGGATCTTATAGACCGGAGGCAGGCTTCTTCAACAGGAATGTCATCGCAGCATCAGAATAATCAGAATGATGAAGATTTTGATGATGAGGACTTCGATGAAGATTTTGACGACGATGATGACATTATAGACGATATAGATGACGACGATGATGATTACAACTCTAAGAAGAGTAAGAAAAAGGCTAAGCCACAGCCTGTGAAGCCTAAGAGTAAGTCTAATCAGGCACCTGTAAGAATTCAGGATGAAGACGATGACGATGATTACGATGATGCCGAGGAAAAAGCCGGCGAGAAGATGGATGCAGTCATGAAATGGCTTGGAATCGGAATTGCAGCGGTAATTATCATCATTACGATATTTGTAGTAGTCAAGCTTGCAGCCGTTATGGGTGGTTCATCGGGAACTGATTCTAATCATACAGCTTCTGAGCAGGTACAGACAACAACTGTTGATCCTTCAACGCTCGTAGCTGTGCCGAGCGTAACAGGACTTACGGAAGAGGATGCCAAGAAGGCACTTAATGATGTTAACCTCGGATGCAAGGTCAGCCGTCAGCCGTCAGATACTGTAGCTGAAGGATATGTAATATCACAGAGCCAGAAGGCCAATTCAAAGATAGCCAAGAATTCTACGGTAACTATTTCGGTAAGTTCCGGTGCAGGTAAGTCAACAATGGTTAATGTTGTTGGTAAGACTGAGGATGAGGCTATAGCAGCAATCAAGTCAGCCGGATTCGGTTCGCCGGCTGTTGACTACGATTACAGTGATACGGTTGAGCAGGGACTTGTTATCAGCCAGACACCTAGAGCTAATGCAAGTGCCAAGTCAAGTGATGCGGTTAAGATTGTTGTAAGCCGTGGTAAGGAATCCAAGATGATTACGGTTCCTAATGTTATAAATATGTCTGAGACTCAGGCAAGACAGACGCTTGATGCACTTGGACTTAATGTTACACTTTCAGCTACACAGGTAATGAATGATAAGATTCCTTATGGCTATGTAGCTGCACAGAGCTATTCGGCAGGCAAGGAAGTACCGGCAGGAACAACTATAGAACTTACTATGAGTATAGGCCTCGGAGCACCTACAGTTACACTCCCGGCAGGAACAACAGCAGCAACGCCTGCTGCACAGACACCTTCAGTAGCTGCGACAACAGGGAATTAACGCATGAATGGTAAGATAATCAAGGGTATCGCAGGATTTTATTACGTGCATGTAATAGGCCGCGGCGTATATGAATGCAAAGCAAAAGGAATTCTGCGCAACCGTAAGATAAAGCCTCTCGTTGGTGATAATGTAGATATTGACATACTTGACGATGAGAAGTTCCTTGGCAACATTAATGATGTGCTGCCAAGGAAGAATTCTCTTATACGGCCGGCGGTAGCTAATGTCGATCAGGCACTTGTTGTATTTGCAGTTCACAGGCCGGCACCTAATTATAACCTGCTGGACAGATTTATTGTCATGATGGAAAAACATGATATTGAGACTGTAATCTGTTTCAGTAAAAAAGATCTTGCAAAAGACAGCCAGCTTGCACAGATGGCAGATATATATGCAGGATGCGGATGCAGAGTCCATTTTATAAGTACTGTCAACAAAGAAGGTATTGATGATATCATCCGACCGATAATCGCCGGTAAGACAACCGTTTTTGCGGGTCCTTCAGGCGTAGGCAAGTCTTCACTTACTAATGAGCTGTTATCGCAGAGCAGAATGGAGACGGGGGCAGTAAGCGAGAAGATTGGAAGAGGGCGGCATACAACACGTCATTCAGAGATAATCAATATCGGTGGTGATACATATATAATGGACACACCGGGCTTTACGTCATTTTATGTGAGTGATATAGAGGCACAGGACTTAAGATTCTATTTTGAAGAGTTTGCACCATATGAAGGCAGATGCAGGTTTAATGGATGCGTTCATGTCAATGAGCCTGACTGTGCCGTTAAGCAGGCTATTGATGATGGCATTATCAGCCGCATAAGATATGAGAACTACGTTGAAATATATAATGAGTTGAAAGATCAGAGGAAATATTAATGAACATTTTAGCACCATCTATTTTATCTGCAGATTTTAATGTGCTCGGAGAGCAGATTCAGACAGTTGCAAAGGCGGGAGCACAATATATTCATGTTGATGTGATGGACGGAATATTCGTACCAAGCATATCATACGGAATGCCTGTGATAAAGTCAGTCAGAAAGTCAACAGATGCGGTCTTTGATGTGCATCTTATGATAACAGAGCCTGTAAGATATATCAGAGATTTTGTTGATTCGGGTGCGGATATTATTACAGTACATGTTGAAGCCTGCAAAGACATTGATGAGACTATCAGAGATATAAAGGCCTGTGGTGTCAAGGCGGCTGTAGCGATTAATCCTGAGACACCGGTAGATAAGATTATGCCTTACCTTGACGATATTGATATGGCACTTGTTATGAGTGTTCATCCGGGATTCGGAGGACAGAAGTTTATACCGGATGTCCTTGATAAAGTAAGAATTATCAGATCTTATTACCGTGATAATAATATGGATAAAGATATAGAGATTGATGGCGGAATTAATTTTGACAATCTGCCGGAGGTCCTTGAAGCCGGTGCTAATGTAATAGTAGCCGGATCATCTGTATACAGAGGGGATGCCGCAGCTAATACTAAGAAATTCCTTGAGCTCATGCGTTAATGCATGAGCTTTTTTCTTACGGACATAAGCGGCATATCATATCACATCTGCAGATAATTCTTCATGGAACGAAGCGCATTCTTTTCAAGACGGCTGACCTGCGCCTGTGAGATGCCGACATCTCTGGCAACTTCCATCTGTGTCCTGCCATCGAAAAAACGCAGGCGGATTATGTTGCGTTCACGCTCCGGAAGCCTCGAGACTGCTTCGCGCAGCGCAATATCTTCGACCCAGTTATCTTCGCGGTTTTTCTTGTCACTTATCTGGTCCATTACATACAGTGTGTCACCGCCCTCGGAGAATACCGGTTCATACAAAGAAAGCGGCGTCTGCATTGCGTCAAGTGCCATGACAATCTCTTCTTTTGGAAGTCCGACTTCGGCAGCAATCTCCATAACGGTCGGCTCATGCTGGTTCTTTTTTGTCAGCATGTCTCTTGCGTGAATGGCTTTGTAAGCAGTGTCACGAAGCGACCTGCTTACGCGTATTGAATTATAGTCACGCATGTAGCGACGGACTTCTCCCATGATCATCGGAACAGCATAAGTAGAGAAACGTACGTTCTGGGTGACATCAAAGTTGTCAATGGCTTTCATAAGACCGATACATCCAATCTGGAAGAGATCGTCCGCATTCTCTCCGTTGCCGGCAAAACGCTGGATTACGCTGAGAACAAGGCGCAGATTACCTTTTATATATTTTTCTCTTGCTTTGGAATCACCGTCAATGGCTTTGCGTAAAAGTTCATCTTTCTCCTCATTTTTTAACAATGGCAGGGATGATGTGTTTACTCCACATAGTTCTACTTTATAGACGGCCATACTAATCTCCTTTTCTGCCCGCTTTTCTTACTAATCTTCATGCTGATTCTCAATTCAGGCATAATATTCTTTACAGAATAAATCATATCCACGCCGGTAAGATTTATTCAGTATGGTATCAGTTTCCATATTGAATATTGATTATGTGAAGAATTTGCGCTAAAATAAAGTAATAAATTATTTGGAATGGAGAACGACATGTCAGACAAATATGTAGCATATGTGGGGACATATACACATGAAAAGAGCAGAGGCATCCATATATATGATATGGATGTTGAAAAAGGACTTATTACAGAGAGAAAAGAAGTCGAGATAGATAATCCGTCATATATAACATTGTCGCATGACGGAAAATATCTGTATTCAATATGTGATGCCGGAGTTTCAGCGTTTCGTGTTATGCCCGATGGTGACATTGAACTTATTAATGTTAAGTCAATCAATGGTATGAGAGGGTGTCATCTGTCAGTAACGAAGGACAATACATTCATTTTTGTGTCAGGATATCATGATGGCAAGCTTACTGTAATGCATCTTAATGAAGATGGCAGCGTAGGTACAATTGCCGATGAGGTATTCCATAAGGGAATAGGAAGTATTGCCGAGCGTAATTTCAGACCGCATATAAGCAATGCGACACTTACACCGGATGAGAAGCTTTTGTGTGTTTGTGATCTGGGAATTGATCAGATTAAGGTGTATGAATTTGATAAGAAGACAGGCAGGCTTGATCTGTATGATATTATAAGAACACAGCTCGAATCTGCACCAAGGGAGATCCTTTTCTCAGCAGACGGAAGATTCGCCTATGTAATGTGTGAGCTTAAGAATTATATTGATGTCTACGAGTGCGGCGTGGGTGAAGACGGCCGCAGGACATTCGAGTTTATACAGAATATATTTACTCTTAGAAGAGATCATCGCGTGAACAGTGCAGCAACGGATATTATGCTCACAAAGGACGGAGAACATCTTCTCTGCTCCAATGCGGGAGATAACAGCGTAACAATATATAAGATTGACAAGGATAACGGAACACTGTCAATTCTTTCATCACTTCCGATAAGCGGTGACTATCCTAAGTATATTAATCTTTTCCCTGACGAGAAGCATCTTATGTCAATGAATCACGACGGCAATTCGATAACATTCTTTACCGTCCACTGGGATAAAGGTCTTATAGTAATGAGTGGCAGGGAAGTCAGGATATCCAAGCCTAATAACATGGTTATAAGGAAACTGTAATATAATGAATAGCATGGCCGGTAATAGAGTGAAGCTGTATGCGGCACCAATGGAAGGTGTTACGGGATATATTTACCGTAATATTATTGATGACTGCTTTGGAGGTGCTGACAGATACTTTACTCCGTTTATTTCAACTAACACTAATAAGACATTTACTGAACAGGAGCGGCGTGATATAGATTCCGGGAATAACAGGCCCAGAGACGTAATACCGCAGATACTTTCCAATAATTCATGTGACTGTATAAAAGTCATACGTGCACTTCATGATGAATACGGATACGATGAAGTCAATCTTAATCTCGGGTGTCCGTCACCTACAGTGGTTACAAAGCATAAGGGTGCAGGTTTTCTGGCGTTCCCTGACAAACTTGATTCGTTCCTCAATGATGTCTTTGTGGCTGCCGGTAAGGATGGGGTCAGGGTTTCGGTAAAGACCAGAACCGGCGTGGAATCACATGACGAATTTATAAAGATACTTGATATCTATAATCAATATCCGCTAAGTGAGCTTATTGTTCATCCGAGAGTACAGAAGGATTTGTATAAAAACAGTCCTGACTACGATATTTTTGAATATGCATATACCAATTCAAAGGCACCTGTGTGCTATAATGGTGATATCTGTTCGGTGGATGACTACCAAAGGATTACATCGCGGTTCAATGGACTTAATGCAGTCATGTGCGGCAGGGGAATGATTACCAACCCGGCAATATTTGCCACGATAAACGGTGGTGACAAGCTTAGCAGCAGGGCGCTCAGAACATTTCACAATGCCGTATTTAAAGAATATTGTGCAGTTATGGGAGAACGCAATGCATTGTTCAAGATGAAGGAACTATGGTATTATATGATACGGAATTTTGATGGTGCAGACAGATATTATAAGTCTATACGCAAAGCTCAGAGAAGATGTGATTATGAGGCAGCTGTCAATGAACTTTTTGCCAACTGCGCAATATAATATATAATGACAGACTGCGTTGGAGCGTGAGACTGAATGCGCATATGTGAACTGCATGACAAAGAGGTTGTCAATGTTAAGGATGGCTGTATACTCGGCTGTGTGGTTGATATTGATTTTGACTGTAAGACAGGGTGTATCTGTGCACTTATAGTGCCGGGGCCGACAAGGTTCTGTGGCCTGTTCGGACGTGATATAGAATATATTATTCCATATAAGTGTGTTATGAATATAGGAGAAGATGCAATTCTTGTTGATGTTGTGCTTGAAAAGGTGTCTTTCAGATGTACATAGTACACAGAATAAAAGGGGAGGTATACACATGAAATGCCCATATTGTGGTAAGGAAGATTCCAGAGTAATGGATTCAAGACCTACGGATGACGGATCTATAAGGAGAAGAAGACAGTGTGATTCATGTGGCAAGAGGTTTACAACATATGAGAAAGTTGAGACTGTTCCGCTTATGGTCATCAAGAAGGACAGTAAGAGGGAGCCTTATGACCGCAAGAAGCTTCTTGCGGGAATTGTAAGAGCATGCTACAAACGTCCAATCTCAATTGACAGGATGAATGAGATGGTTGACGAGATTGAGACAGAGATATTCAACAGTGGCGAAAAAGAGATTCCAACAACCAGAATAGGAGAGGTTGTAATGGACAAGCTCAAAGACCTTGATGCGGTTGCTTATGTCCGCTTTGCATCAGTATACAGGGAATTCAAGGATGTAAATACATTCATGGATGAACTGAAGAAGTTTTTAGTGTGAAGCAGGATGAAGATTATTAATAATAGGAATGCAGATTGATATGGCTTTTTTAGAGAGATTTTATCCCGGAGATTATGTGGATTCAACTTATGATATAGATTATGAGGTGTTGTACTCGCAAGGGTTCCGCGGAATAATTTTCGATATTGACAATACACTTGTAGAGCATGGCATGCCTGCAACCGGGCGTGCTGTTGAACTGTTTGAGAGACTTCGAAGGACAGGCTTTGATACATGTGTAATATCTAACAACAAAGAACCGAGGGTGGCTCCATTTGCCAATGAAGTAGGAACAAAATATATATACGATGCCAAAAAGCCTTCAACAAAGAATTACATAAAAGCTATGCAGCTTATGGGAACGGACAGGTCTGATACAATATTTGTCGGAGACCAGCTGTTTACGGATGTCTGGGGTGCCAACAGGGCAGGAATCCGGACATATCTTGTTAAGCCGATAGACAGACATGAAGAGATACAGATTATTCTCAAGAGATATCTTGAGAAGATAGTGCTGTGGTTTTATGCGAGAAGTAAAAAGGACAGGAGAAGCTAGACAGACATGAAAGATGTAAAGGGAACAACCAGGGTATGCGGGATAATAGGTAACCCGGTTGGACATTCAGTATCACCGGTACTTCAGAATACACTTGCTGATATTACCGGTACGGAACTTGTATATGTTCCGTTTAAAGTCGAAGATAACATAAAGGCTGCAATAGAAGGTGCATATGCATTGAATGTGTTTGGACTTAATGTTACAGTTCCACACAAAAGCGCAGTTATAGAATGTCTTGCGGATATAGATCCGATTGCAGCAAGCATTGGTGCAGTTAATACACTTGTGAGAACTGACAGAGGTTACAAAGGATATAATACAGATATACTCGGACTAAAAAGAGAACTTGAGGAAGCAGGTATTGCTCTTGGCGGACGCAGGGTAATAATTCTTGGTGCCGGCGGTGCAGCAAGGGCGATAGCTTTTTTATGTGCAAAGGAGAACGCTTCCGCAATATACATACTCAACCGCACTGTAAGTAAAGCAGAGAATATTGCCGCTTCCGTTAATGAATATTTTGAGGCTGATATTGCAAAAGCCATGGATATAGCAGATTATGCAGGACTTGAAGGTGGGGGATATGTCTGTATACAGACGACAAGTGTCGGACTGTATCCTGACACAGACAAAGCACCTGTTGAAGATGAAGCATTTTACAAGAAGATAGATGCTGCCGTAGATATTATATATAATCCTGCAGTGACAAAGTTCATGAAACTTGTGAAAGCTTCGGGAAAAGCCTCTGACGGCACTGATAAAAAGGCATATAACGGGCTTAAAATGCTGCTTTACCAGGGAGTCAGCGCATATGAACTCTGGAATAATGTACAGATAAGCACACAGCAGTCTGAGGAAGTCTATAAAGCTATGTGCAGGGAGATGGGAATAGATGAATAATAAGGGTAATATAGTTCTTATCGGATTCATGGGTGCAGGTAAGACTACGGTCGGAAGATGGATATCCCAGAATGTCAATATGAAGTATATTGATACGGACGACTATATTGAAGCCGGACAGAATATGACAATAAAAGACATATTTGCAAATTACGGAGAAGAGTTTTTCAGAGACCTTGAGACCAAAGCATTAGAGGAGCTTTGTGAGGGCTGCAGCCAGACTGTTATATCAGTCGGCGGCGGAATGCCTGTGCGTGATATTAACAGAAAACTTATGAAAAAGCTGGGAACTGTTGTATATCTAAAAGCTGCTGAGGAAGAACTTGCAAGAAGACTTGATGGAGATGACAAACGCCCGATGCTGGCAGGGCAGGATCTGCGCAAAAGGATCCACGAACTTATTATGCAGCGGGAGGACGCTTATCTTGATGCTTCAGACGTTGTTATTAACACGATGGGCATGAGCATGAATGGCATATATAATGCAATAGAAGATTACATTAATGACGGAGGCAGATAATGAAGATACTGGTTATAAACGGACCTAATATTAATTTCCTTGGCATAAGAGAAAAAGGAATATATGGGACTAAGGATTATAATGCACTTGTAGATATGATTAATGATAAGGCGAAGGAACTCGGAGTTGATGTTGAAGTATTCCAGAGCAACGGTGAGGGCCCTGTGATTGACAGAATACAGCAGGCATATCTTGATAAAGTTGATGGAATCATAATTAATCCGGGTGCTTATACGCATTACAGCTATGCAATACGTGATGCTCTTGCATCAGTAGAGGATATACCTAAGATTGAGGTACATATTTCCAATGTGCATAAAAGAGAAGAATTCCGGCATGTATCTGTTACTGCACCATCATGTACAGGACAGGTTGTAGGACTTGGACTTAACGGATATCTGCTCGCAATGGAGGCGATTGTAAATGGACTTTAAATTTTCAGATAAGGCGCTGAGTTTCAGACCGAATATATTTAACATACTTAATGATAAAAAGAACGAGCTGCTTGATGCAGGACGCAAGGTATATAATTTCTCAGTCGGAACGCCTGATTTTAAGCCTGATGAACATGTTATGAAGGCTGTGAGTGAGGCAGCCCTTAATGCGGATAATTACAAATATTCACTTGTTGATACAGATGAGATGCTTGATGCTGTTGTTGGCTGGTATGGCCGCAGATATGGTGTAGAGCTTAAGCATGATGAGATAATGAGCGTTGCCGGTACCCAGGAAGGTATGGGCCATATTGCTCTTACTATGTGTAATGAGGGAGATATAGTCCTTGTCCCGAATCCGGGATACCCTATATTCGAGGTGGGACCATATCTTAACGGCGCGAAGATAGTTCATTATGATCTTCATAAAGATAACGGATATCTGCCTGACCTGAATGCAATTGATGGCAGGATAGCAGATAAAGCAAAGATGATGGTAGTATCATACCCGCTTAATCCTGTCTGCAAATGTGCACCCAAAAGCTTTTATGAGGAGCTTGTAACATTTGCCAAGGCTCACGACCTGCTTATTGTTAATGATAATGCATATTCTGAGATTGTATATGATGGACGTGAAGGATTTTCTTTTCTGTCTATTCCGGGAGCGAAGGATGTCGGAGTTGAATTCAATTCTCTTTCAAAGACATATAATCTTACAGGACTTAGAATATCATATCTTATAGGCAATTCTGAGATAATTAAAAAATACCGCACGATACGTTCACAGTATGATTATGGAATGAGCTATCTTGCACAGAAAGCGGCTGTTGAAGCTCTTAACGGGCCGCAGGACAGCGTGTATGAGAACCGCAGAAGATATCAGGAGAGAAGAGATGCACTGTGCGGCGGTCTGCGCTCTATAGGCTGGAATGTACCTGATTCGGAGGGAACAATGTTTGTATGGGCTCCTCTTCCGGCAGGTTATACAGACTCAGAGAAGTTCTGCATGGACTTTCTTGAGAATACAGGTATAATATGCACACCGGGCAGTTCGTTTGGAAGCCTTGGAGAAGGACATGTGAGATTCGCACTTGTACATCCGGTTGATGTTATTAACGAAGCCGTTGGTGTTGCCGGACAGTGGTTGACAACGAAGCAGTGATGTGTTAATGTAATTAAGCATTGCAATGTATAATTAATTTAATATTGAAGATGAAGTTTACTCCACCTTCAGGGCAAAGTGAGAATCTGTTAATATTACGGAATGAACGGCAGATTCAATTCTTGACCGGCGGTATAGTCCGCGAACCTCGTATAAGAGGCCGATTGGGTTTGACTCCCAAACCGACAGTATAGTCTGGATGAAAGAAGTGTAGGCTCAGGCTGCATTTTGCAGATATGCCCTGTAACAGGTGTAATATATGTCGGCTAAGACATATTACCGGTTACAGGGCTTTTTTGTAAAGTTGTGCCGGATGCCTGCATGCCGCACAGCGCGGCGGAAAGGAGAGTCTGATATGACAGATTATGGTAAGCTGCTTGAAGCAGTAAAGAGTAATGTCACATTTATACTTGTGTCAATACTTATAGTAGTATGTGTTTATTTTATCGCAAAGGGACTGGAGAAATTAATTGAAGCAAAGTGCGGAATGCATTTTAATTCAGAAAAGACCAAGGTTAACAGACTTGTAGTAATTGCCATGTTTTCGGCAATCTCTGCGATACTTATGTTTTTTGAATTCCCACTGTGGTTTGCTCCGGCATTTTATGAGCTTGATTTCAGTGAAGTGCCTGCGCTTGTAGGCGCATTTATGTTCGGCCCTACAGCAGGGGTTGCCATAGAAGGACTTAAGGTTCTTATAAAGATTGCACTTAAGGGTACAACAACAATGTTCGTGGGAGATCTTGCCAACTTTATTGTAGGATGTGCGATGGTTGTACCGGCATCAGCTTTTTACTTTACAAAAAAAACAAGGAAATCAGCACTTATCGGACTCATAACAGGCGGACTTTGTATGGTTATTGCCGGAAGTCTCATGAATGGATTCTATCTTCTTCCAAAATTTGCCGAGCTTTATGGAATGCCTATAGAAGCGCTTGTTGCGATGGGAACAAAAGTTAATGCATCAATCAACAGTGTATTTACGCTTGTTGCGCTGGCAGTTGTTCCGTTCAATATACTTAAGTCGATTGTTGTAGGCGCAATAACGCTTATTCTTTACAAATATATCAGCAACCTTATAAAAGGCCAGCATGCCGTGAATAAATAGTCATAATATGGTCATAATACCTCTATGAATAAAAATGGAGGACATGACAATGAAAAAGATGATAATTATTACATTGGCTGCTGTTGTGGCGGCTGCATCACTTGTTGCATGCGGGAATACCAATGCAACGGGTAATAACGGCACTACCCGGGGCAATAATGGGAGTACCTCAGGCAATAACAATCCGATTGAAGAGATTGTTACCGGCGCATTTGACGGAGTCGGTGAAGCAGCTAGCGGCATCGGCAACGGCATCAGTAAGGCAGCTGGTGGTATTAATGACATGTTTGATGACAATCATACGAATGATAGCACAGCAACACGATAATACTTTTTGATAAAGACTGTCAGAATAATTCAACTGTCAGAACCGATTAACTTTAAAAAGAATGAGGACTGCCATATGTATGCGGCGGTCCTTTTTATTTGTGCAGATTGCCGCGATATATTTGTAATGTCATTGATTTGACGCATTAATTGGAGTGTGATAACATCATATTTATATCAATTATGAATTGGAGATTATATACATGAAAGACGGATATGTAAGAGTAGAAGTTGTAACGCCGGATATAAAAGTTGCTGACTGCATTTTCAATACCGAACAGATATGCAGCCGGATAGACAAGGCATATGATGCGCAGGTTTCGGTAATCGTTTTTCCGGAGATGTGCATAACGGGATATACATGCAATGACCTGTTTCTGCAGGATACACTGCTCAGTGATGCGCAGAAGTCGCTTGCTACGATAACAGAATATACCAAAGGTAAAAACATGTTAACTGTTGTCGGGCTCCCGTTTGAATATTGTAATAAGCTATACAATGTCGCGGCAGTTATTAAGGATGGTGTAATTCTCGGACTTGTACCCAAAAAATATATTCCTAATTATAACGAATTCTATGAAAGACGTCAGTTTACAGAGGGCTTTGACAAGGCTGTAAAGGTATGTGTTGCGGGACAGCAGACATATATGGGAAGCAGGATTCTTTTCAGATGCTCTGATTTTGAAAAGCTCGTTGTCGGTGTCGAGATATGCGAAGATTTATGGACACCGCTGCCTCCAAGTGTAAGTCATGCCATGAATGGGGCAACTCTGATAGTTAATCCGTCTGCAAGTAACGAGACTGTTGGCAAAGAAGATTACAGAAGGAGTCTTGTAACCGGTCAGTCGGCGAGACTTGTGTGCGCATATGCCTATGCCTCGTCAGGAGATGGTGAGTCAACTCAGGATATTGTATTTGGCGGACATGATATAATTGCGGAGAATGGAACACTTCTTGCAGAAACATCGCTTTTTGCTAATAACAGTGTAATAAATGATATCGATTTTGACAGACTTAATTCTGAACGCCGCAGGATGAGTACATTTACATCGGCAACCGATAATGACGAGTACACCGTTGTGGACTTCAGTCTTGCAGGAACAGAGTATACAAGCCTTGTGAGATTTATAGATCCGCATCCGTTCGTGCCTGAGAATGAGGCAACACGCAATAAAAGATGCGAGGCAATTCTTTCAATTCAGGCAATGGGGCTTAAGAAGCGTCTTGCACATATCGGCTGTAAGAATGTAGTTATAGGAATATCCGGAGGACTTGACTCGACACTTGCTCTGCTTGTTGCTGTCAGGGCATATGGATTGCTGGGACTTGATATGTCAGGAATACATGCAGTGACAATGCCGGGCTTTGGAACTACCGACAGGACATATGATAATGCCGTTAAGATGATAAAGAGTCTTGGCTGTACCTTCCACGAAATCAGCATACGTGAATCTGTGACAAGGCATTTTGAAGACATAGGACATGATATTAATGTCCATGATGTTACTTATGAGAATGGACAGGCAAGAGAGAGAACACAGATTCTTATGGATATTGCCAATAAAGTTAACGGTATTGTAATCGGAACAGGTGATATGTCAGAGCTTGCACTTGGATGGGCAACATATAATGGTGACCATATGTCAATGTATGGAGTTAATGCCTCAGTGCCTAAGACGCTTGTAAGACATCTTGTCAGATATTATGCAGAGGTGCTGGCTGACAGTACGCTTGCAAAAGTGCTTTATGATGTACTTGATACTCCTGTAAGCCCGGAGCTTCTGCCACCTGATGAGAACGGACAGATAGAGCAGAAGACAGAGGATCTCGTAGGTCCATATGAACTTCATGATTTCTTTATGTATTATATATTGAGATTCGGCATACATCCTGCCAAGCTGTATCGTATAGCATGTGCAGCATTCAGGCCGGATTACAGCGAGGAGACAATACTGAAATGGCTTAAAACATTTTACAGAAGATTCTTTGCACAGCATTTTAAGAGGTCATGCCTTCCTGACGGACCAAAGGTCGGAACAGTCGCAGTTTCTCCGCGCGGTGATTTGAGAATGCCTAGTGATGCCTGCGCAAGAATATGGCTTAAAGAGCTTGATGAGCTTGGGTAGATTATCAATGCATGCTTAATGCTGCCGGAATATAATATAAAGCCCTGCACTCGATAGATTCACCAAAATCTTACTCTTTGGGAACCTATGGAACACAGGGCTTTTGTAATGTATGTTTGTGATGAACTATTACAGCATTGTCAGTATATATCAGTCCCGGCTTGAAGACTCTTTTGCAAGTGCCCATCTGTCAAGATGTCCATACCTGTCTCGTGGAAGCGGTGCATTGACAATTATATAATGATTGATATGGCGCGAGACACACTTGGTCTTATTGTAAGAATCGACCATACGTTGAGCCTGCTCATCACCGAACTTCTCATCGGTTGTTGATATCCAGATTGTACATGAACCGTGAAGAATTCCGATTGCAGATTCATCAATTGAATCATTGGCATTGAAAAATTCTTCAACCTCAAGGCAGTTAATCTTTTCACCGTTAGGAAGTGCAAGAATATTCTTCTTACTTCCGGTTATGATAAGATGACCTTCATCGTCAAGATAGCCGAGGTCTCCTGAATGGAGGAACCCATTGGAGATGACTTCTTTGGTCTGCGCCTCGTCATTATCGTAGCACTGCATTATTCCTGCACTCTTGATGAAAATCTCATCATCGTCCGCAATAGATATTGTAATCCCGTCATATGGTACAAGCTTATGGCCTGTTGCTTTGGATGATACGGCAATTCCGCCTGAAGCGGCTGTGAGACCGTATACTGAATATACGTTATATCCATCGTCTTCAAGTTCACTGATTATCCTGTCGGAACATTTGCTCTCACCTACAATTATAGTCTTAAGTTCCGCGTTCATGGAGTTGAAGCGTATATATCCTTCAAGGAGAGCAGGAAATACCGGGAGAATTGAAGGATTATAATAAATTGTGTCAAAGCTGATGTGCTTAATTCCACGGCTTATGCATACACATGCACCGCATGAGAGCGGCCAGAGTATACTGTATATAAGACCGAATACATGGTTCGGAGGAAGTACTGAGAGCACTCTGTCAGAACTTGAGCAGGCAATCTTCGATGATACAAGTGAAGTGCTGAAATTAAGATTAGCTGATGTAAGAACAACTGCTTTGGCTAATTCACTTGTTCCTGATGTGAAGAACAGGATATTACCTTCACTTACAGAGGCATCAAAATCAGATTCGTCACAATTCTCTTCATCATGTGATACATTCTCAATTGTTAAGCCGTCAGAATCTGCAAGTATATACTGCATAGTGTATGAAAGTATATAGTCCGGTCTGACTTTGTCAAGAAGAATGTGTCTCTCGGCACTTGCCAGAAACGAATCAAGAAGCACAACATCTTTGCCTGCCATTATCGCTCCGAAAAAATTGACAATCCAGCGGTACGATGCGGGACCTATGAGAGCTATCCGCTTCCTGTCAAATTGTCTGAAATAGATTGCTTTTTTGCAGCAGTCCCTGAAAAGTCCGGCATAAGTAATAGCATATGTATCATACAGGATGGCGGTGCTGTCCGGGTATGATTCAGCACTTTTCTTAAGCAGACTGTAAAATGTATTCTCTGACATGATATTGAATCTCCAAACATTATTGCTTAATTATATTGCATATAATAGCAGAAAAAGTTGCAAAATACAAATATATTTGTGCTTGTATTTTTTGTATATTTATATTAGAATACATAGTGAGTTTAAGAGAAGGAACGTGATAGATATGTTAGATAACAATACCAGATTTTTTAAGACACAGCCTGACAAGACTATTTCTGTTGAGGAGATTCTTGAGCAGGTATATCTTGCACTTAAGGAGAAGGGATATAATCCGGTTAATCAGATCGTCGGATATATTATGTCAGGTGACCCGACATACATAACAAGTCATAACAACGCAAGAAGCCTTATTATGAAGGTTGAGAGAGATGAACTTGTGGAAGAAGTTATCCGTTATTTTATAGAAGGTAAGGGATTATAATTACACATGCGTATTCTTGGACTTGATTATGGAACTAAGACAGTCGGTGTGGCGGTTACGGATCCTTTGGGAATGACAGTACAGCCGCTTGAGACGATTACCAGAGATTCGGACAGTAAGATACGTCCTACACTTCGAAGAATAGAAGAGATTATTAAAGAACTGGATGTAGAGCAGATTGTTCTTGGACTACCGCTTAACATGGATGGCACGGAAGGAGAACGTGCAGCGTGTTCGAGGGAGTTTGGCGATATGCTTGAGAGAAGGACAGGACTTCAGGTTGTTATGACTGACGAGAGACTTACAACTGTAGAAGCAGAAGAGATACTGGAAACATGCAAAGTTGCGAGAAAAGATTATAAGAAGTATGTTGACAGTGTTGCAGCTGTTCTTATTTTGGAAGATTATGTGAGGAATTGTTGTTAATGGAGAAGATTACGTGCTTGACCGACAATAATGAGCCGGTTGTTTTTTTTGTATTGGAACAAACCAGAATTAATGGTAAGAATTATCTGTTGGTTACAGATGTTGAAGATGAGAATGTGGATGCAGATGCATACATACTTAAGGATGAATCACAGGATTCTGATTCTGAGGCATCTTATGTCATCGTAGACGATGATGATGAACTCGAATATGTTTCTCAGATATTTGCAGAGCTTCTGGATGATGTGGATATAGAGAAGTAGATTTAATAATATTATATTGCTGCCGCTGCGTATGTAATGTCATAGGCAGGTTTTTTCTTTATGCGTTATATGGCAGGCAGTACAGAAAGGAAACGGTATTTATTTTGAAAAAAGAAAAAGATGGAACTGTTAAAGTAATCCCATTGGGAGGTCTTGAGCAGATTGGAATGAACATGACTGCCTTTGAATCCGAAGACAGTATTATTGTCGTGGATTGCGGACTTGCATTTCCTGATGATGACATGCTTGGTATTGATCTTGTAATACCTGATGTATCGTATCTTAAGGAGAATATCAGCAAGGTAAAGGGATTTGTTATCACACACGGACATGAGGACCATATTGGTGCACTCCCATACGTACTCAAGGATGTTAATGTGCCTGTATATGCTACTAAGCTTACAACTGCAATTATTGAATCAAAGTTAAAAGAGCACAATATGCTCCATGAGACGAAGCGCAAGGTTGTTAAGTACGGACAGTCTATTAACCTTGGATGCTTCAGAATCGAATTCATCAGGACTAATCACAGTATTGCTGATGCCTCGGCACTTGCAATATATACACCTGCCGGAGTAATAGTACACACAGGTGACTTCAAAGTCGATTATACACCTGTATTCGGAGATCCTATAGATCTTCAGAGATTTGGTGAGATAGGCAAGAAGGGTGTCCTTGCACTTATGTGCGACAGCACGAATGTCTTAAGACCCGGATTCACTATGTCAGAGAGAACGGTCGGCAAGACATTTGATAATATTTTTAATGACAATAAGCAGAGCAGACTTATTATTGCTACATTTGCATCTAATGTTGACCGAGTACAGCAGATAATTAACTGTGCCATCAAGTACGGACGCAAGGTGTGTGTTGAGGGACGAAGCATGGTTAACATTATTAATGTTGCAAGTGAGCTCGGATACCTTGATATACCGGACGGAACACTTATTGAGACTGAGCAGATGAAGAATTACGCTAATGAGCAGATTGTTCTTATAACAACCGGAAGCCAGGGTGAGTCTATGGCAGCTCTTTCAAGAATGGCAGCGAACCTTCACCGTAAGGTAACGATTGAGCCGGGAGATACTGTTATATTCAGTTCTACACCTATTCCGGGCAATGAGAAGTCTGTTGCAAGAGTAATCAATGAGCTCGGAATGAAGGGAGCCAAGGTTATCTTCCAGGATACACATGTATCAGGACATGCATGTGAGGAAGAGATTAAGCTGATATATTCACTTGTAAAGCCTAAGTATGCAGTTCCAGTACATGGCGAGTACAGACATCTTATGGCTCAGAAGGAGCTTGCTGAAGGCTTGGGAATTGACAAGGATGATATATTTGTACTTCACTCAGGTGATGTGCTTGAGATGAGTCAGGAGAAGGCAGAGGTAGTTGATAAGGTACAGACCGGAGCTGTACTTGTTGACGGACTTGGTGTCGGAGATGTAGGTAATATTGTCTTAAGAGACAGACAGAATCTTGCTGAGAACGGAATTATCGTTGTCGTACTTACGCTTGAGAAGTACAGCAACCAGCTCCTTGCAGGTCCTGATATTGTTTCAAGAGGATTTGTATATGTAAGAGAGTCAGAGGGCCTCATGGAAGAAGCCAGGGCTGTTATTGAGCAGGCTGTACTTGACTGCCTCGACCGTAACGTAACTGACTGGGGTAAGATTAAGGGCACAATTAAGGATACATTAAGTGATTTTCTCTGGAAGAAGATGAAGAGAAATCCTGTAATACTTCCAATCATTATGGAGGTTGATGATTAAGGGGGCATTGGCATGAGTGAGGTTGAGAGGCTTACAGATGAACTGTGCAGGGCTATAAGGACAAGCAGGGAGTATGCAGAATACAAAGAAGCATATAAGATACTTGAACAGTATCCCGGTCTTTTGAGAGAGACTAATGAACTCCGCAGACAGAATTTTGAACTTCAGAATTCGGAGGATTCAGACGGAATGTTTGACCGTGTTGAGACGTTCCGTAAGAATTATGCTGAGTTAAGAAAGCATCAGGAAGTAAGTGATTTTCTTCAGGCGGAGCTTTGTCTTGCCAGGATGGTGCAGTCTATAGGTAATGCAGTTACCGGATGCCTTGATATGAATGTGGATTTTCTTGATTGAGTTAATTAATTTTTGAATGGTGGTTTGAATGGAAGATAAGAATGTCAGATTTGGAATTGGCGTTATAGTGAACATTATAGTAGTAATAATAGCTGTTGTGCTTATATATTTTATAGGTGCAAAAGGATTTGCATTTGGCGCAAAAGTATTTGATGAACAGTCTGTTGATACCCAGGAGAATGCAAGACAGGTAGAGGTGACTATTCCGGTTAATATAACAGACTCCAGACTTACGGATATCCTGTATGACAGAGGACTTATCGAAGACAAGCTTATATTCAAAGCACAGCTTGCACTGTCTGAATACAAAGGCAAGTGCAAAGCAGGAACATATACAGTTGATACATCCATGAAGCCTACGCAGATACTTGCGGTACTCTGTGGCGGCAGTACGGATACAGAAGGTACTGATGGTGGTACACAATGATAGTTAATGAAAGAATAGTATCATATATTAATTCCCTTAATGCAGATAACGAAGGAGTGCTTGCTGAGATTGAGAATGAGGCAAAGGCGGCAGGCGTTCCGGTTATACGCAAAGAGATGGAGAATTTCCTTAAAGTAATGCTTGCGGTCAAAAAGCCCGCAGGCATTCTTGAGGTAGGGGCAGCTGTCGGATATTCATCAATACTTATGAGTATGAATGTAGACAGTGACTGCCATATAACAACGATAGAGAACTATGACATCCGCATAGAGCAGGCAAGACACAATATTGCGAGAGCCGGTAAAGAAAGTCAGATTACGCTTCTTGAGGGCGACGCAATGAATATACTGAAAGATCTGCCTTCGCAGGAGTATGACTTTGTCTTTATGGATGCAGCCAAAGCTCAGTATATTAATTTTCTGCCAGAAGTGTTAAGGGTAATGAAAACGTCAGCAGTGCTGATATCGGATAATGTACTGCAGGAAGGCAGCATAGCTGAGTCAAGATATGCGGTGACGAGGCGTGACAGAACAATTCATGCAAGGATGCGTGAGTATATGTATGAACTTACGCATATGAACGAACTGATAACATCGATAGTTCCTATCGGAGATGGAATTACAATGTCTGTAAAAAGAATGGAGGATAATAATGCCTGATCATATTCACAATGGCCGTAATATAGAACTTCTTATACCGGCAAGCAGCCTTGAAGTGCTCAAGGTTGCAGTCATGTTCGGCGCTGACGCTGTCTATATCGGAGGTGAAGCTTTCGGTCTCAGAGCAAAAGCAAAGAACTTTTCACTTGAAGAGATGAAGGAGGGCGTGGAATTCGCACATGCACATGATGTAAAGGTCTATGTCACTGCCAATATTCTCGCCCATAACAAAGACCTTGATGGTGCAAGGGAATATTTTGAAGAACTTAAGCAGGTAGGTATGGATGCCCTGATTATATCTGATCCGGGAATGTTCACAATTGCAAAGGAAGTGCTTCCTGATGTTGACATTCATATCAGTACACAGGCAAACAATACCAATTATGCGACATTTAATTTCTGGTATAAGATGGGTGCGAGAAGAGTTGTTACTGCAAGAGAACTTTCACTTGAAGAGATTAAGACGATAAGAAAGAATATTCCTGATGACCTTGAGATAGAGACATTTATACATGGAGCAATGTGTATATCATATTCAGGAAGATGTCTTCTGAGCAGCTTTATGGCAGGAAGGGATGCCAATCAGGGAGCCTGCACACATCCATGCAGATGGAAGTATTCTGTTGTAGAGGAATCAAGACCGGGCGAGTATATGCCTGTATATGAGAATGAACGCGGAACATTTATCTTCAATTCAAAAGACCTGTGCATGATTGAACATATTCCTGAGCTTGTTGAGGCGGGAATTGACAGTTTTAAGATTGAAGGAAGAATGAAGACTGCACTGTATGTTGCAACTGTTGCAAGGACATACAGACTCGCAATTGATGATTACCTCAGGGATCCTGAATATTACAGAAGCAGGATTCCGTTCTACAAATCAGAGATTTCAAAGTGTACTTACAGACAGTATACAACGGGATTTTTCTTTGGAAAACCTGATAAAGATACGCAGATTTATGACAGCAATACATATGAGCATGAATACACATATCTCGGCATAGTAGGTGACTGTAACGGGGATGGATTGTATTCTGTTGAACAGCGAAACAAGTTCTCTGTAGGAGAAACTATAGAAGTCATGAAGCCGGATGGCACTAACATTGAATGCAGTGTTATTGAGATTAAGGATGATGAAGGTAATTCGATGGAATGCGCACCTCATCCTAAGCAGAAGCTCTGGATTAATCTCGGAACAAAGCTTGACAGATATGATATTCTTAGAAGACATGACTAATCACTCTTAACAAACTCTGAATCGGAAAAGCAACATACGGCACTTTACCACATATTATATATTAATGGATGTGGTGGGGTGCCTTTCTTTTGAAAATTTTTGATAAGCCGTTATCTAGCGAAGAAGAGAAGATATATCTGAAAAAATGCAGGGAAGGTGACCTGGAGGCCAGAAATAAACTTATCGAAAAGAATATGCGGCTCGTTGCACATATAGTGAAAAAATATGCCTGCGCAGACCGCGATACGGAAGATCTCCTGTCAGTAGGAACGATAGGACTTATAAAGGCCGTTAATACATTTGACATGAACAAAAGTATCAGACTCGCAACATATGCTGCCAAATGCATTGATAATGAACTTCTTATGCTGCTAAGAAGCGACCGGCGAAAAAGCCGGGAGATTTCAATATATGAGCCGGTAGGTAAGGACAAAGAAGGCAATGAGATAAATCTTATAGAAATAATAGGAACAAGTGAAGATACGGTTGTTGAGGATTACGAGCTTAGACAGGATGTAAAGAAACTGTATAGTGCAGTTGAAAAAAAACTTACAGACAGAGAGCGGGAGATTATAATTATGAGATATGGCCTATACGGGACACAGGAGATTACACAGCGCGAAATCGCGCAGAAAATGAATATCAGCAGAAGCTATGTAAGCAGAATAGAAAAAAGAGCTCTTGAAAAAATGAAAGAGGACTTTGCTTTTAAAGCGCCGGTTTAGTGGTAGTTTAGTGAAATTTAATTTGCTATTAAAGTTTTTATGGTATATAATACCAATTGATTAGAACTTGTATACAAACAGTATGAATAATTCAAAAAGGAATGGTGGTTATTAATGGAAAGTAAGACAACTAAGGCAGTTAATACAAAGGCAGAAGCGAAGACAGCTAAGACAGAGACTAAGGCAGTTAAGCCGGCTGAAACCAAGACAGAGGCAGCTAAAGAGGCTGCCGGCTCAGTTAAGGCATCTGTTGTGAATGCAGTTAAGGAGACTAAGGCAGAAGCAGTTAAGGAAGCCGAAGTAGTTAAGGCCGCAGCCAAGGAGGCTCCAAAGAAAGCCAGAACAGCTAAGACAGCAGCTAAGGCTGAAGTTAAGAAGGCAGTAAAGACAGCTAAGGCAACAGTAGCTAAGAAGACTGCAGATGCAACAGCTAAGGCAGCAGACAAGAAGATTAACATGTTCCTGCAGTATGCCGGACGTGAATATAATGCTGATGATATAGTTGCTAAGGTTAAGGAAGCTGCTGCTGCTGATACAGGTAAGAAGACATTCAAGTCATTGGATATTTATGTTAAGCCGGAAGAGAATGTTGCTTATTATGTTGTTAACGGCAAGCCGGGCAGCGTACGTCTTTAATAAATAATACATATTTCTGTTACAGATATTTAAAACAATTGTAATCAGCAGATGCAGCCGTTACCTTGCGTGGCGGCTGCATTTTTGCTATAATTTTAATCAATATGGATGGTAAAAAAGAACATAAAAATATAAATGCAAAGGTACTGCTGCTTACGATAGGAGTACTCATTGCCATAACGGCTGTGCTTCTTTTTGTCTTTATGGACAGGGGGCGCGGACAGATTAATATGTCTGATTATATTAACGTAAGCTTTGGCGGAGCTGACGGTGCCGGAACTGTCAGCTGCTCGGTCGATACCAAGAAGCTTTATGAAAGACTTGCCGGTAATGAGAAGAACGCAGTTATTATCCGCAATATTGACACGTTTGTTGATGGCATTAGTGCCAGCGCTGATGCAGCTGATAAGCTTTCTAACGGTGATAAAGTGACAATAAGCGTTCTCTACGACAGATCTCTTGCAGACAAGATAGGATGCCGTGTTGCCGGAGCAAAGTTTGCTGCTGAGGTAAGCGGACTCGGGGATGGAAGCGTAATTGACATATTTGCCAATGTTGAAGTGGTTGTTGCGGGAATAAGCCCTGATGCATATGCTAATGTCCTCAACAAATGGCAGGATGACAGGCTTAAGAATATTGCCTTTACTCTGGATAAAGCTACAGGGATAAAAGCCGGGGATGTCATAACCGTGACATGTGAAGCATCTGCGGAAGAGCTTGCAGAACAAGGAATATCAATAGCTGAAAGCCGGAAACAGTTCCATGTAGACAGGGTTGCATGTTATGCGGATTCTGTACAGGCATTGGATATGAATGTAATTGATAATATTATCGGTGAATGCAAAGATGCTATAAAGACAGAGACGGAAGATCTCACATTCCGTATGCTTTATAAAGCGTCCAAAGACAGCTCGTATCTGTTCCAGTATAATAATGAATGGGTCAACAGCACTGAACTTGTGGATGCCTTATTTTTGTACAGACTGGATAATCATGATGTTACGCATGCCAATTACCTGGATCTGGTATTCAAATCCAATATCTCCAATGGAGCATCGACACTTGACATCTGTTTTATATTTGAATTCTCAGATATTGTAATATCTGCTGATGGAAAGTTTGAGATTGCTGATACCGACCTCTCTGCAAGATATGTCTGTGGTGTTAATTACAATGATTTATACGGAAAAGTTATATTGAGCAAGGAAGATTCTTATGCAATATCACAAATAATAGTCCCTTAACGATTGAATATTTTGTGATTATGTAATATAATTTTAATATTATGAAAGATTGGCCGGAGTGCCGGCAGAAAGAGGGAGCATGAATTACAGGAAAAAGATCAGACTGGGCGACGTTCTGATGAGCAGAGGACTTATCAACCAGAATCAGCTTAATATGGCACTTAAAGAGCAAAAAGAAAAGGGACGCATGCTCGGTGAGATGCTCGTTGAGCTTGGATATGTGACGCAGGAAAAGATTAATGATATCCTTTGTGAGATGCTTAATATCGAATTCATTGATCTGCAGGTTGAGGAACCGGAAGAGAATGTAAGGGATCTTATACCGGAAGAAGTTATGCGTAAGTATACACTTGTTCCAATGAGATATGACAAGAATAATGCCGGTGTTATCCAGGTTGCAATGGCCGACCCTATGAATATCCTTGCGATGGATGATATTAACATTATTACGGGCAAGCAGGTTGCACCTTATCTTGCTAATGCTTCTGACATAAGAGCATATTTTGACCGTGTATTCGGTAAGAAACAGGCACAGAATATTGCTGAGATGTATAAGAAGGAGCAGGGACTTGTTCAGGAGGAAAGCGAAGAAGAGAAGCTCCGTAAGGAAGATGTCGAGAATGCACCTATTGTACAGCTTGTTAACAGCATTATCGAACAGGCTGCAAGACAGAGGGCATCCGATATACATATCGAACCGTTTGAGGAGTCTATACGTGTCAGATACCGTGTCGACGGTGTGCTCAGGGAAGTAATTGAATATGATAAGTCCCTTCTCGGAGCCATTACTGCACGACTTAAGATTATGTCGGGAATGGATATTTCCGAAAAGCGTAAGCCTCAGGATGGTCGTATCACCATAATTGTAGATAACAGAGAGTATGATATCCGAGTTTCTAACCTGCCTACAGTATATGGCGAGAAAGTCGTTATGAGACTTGCATCCAAGGAAGGCTTCAAGAAGCAGAAGAGTGATCTTGGACTTACACCTACTGATCTTGTCAAGTTTGATAACATACTTAAGAACCCGCATGGAATTATCCTTGTAACAGGACCTACAGGTAGTGGTAAGTCTACAACACTTTATACGGCTTTAAGTTCACTTAATAGTGAAGAAGTTAATATTATAACAGTAGAAGACCCTGTCGAGGCTAATATAGATGGAATTAACCAGGTACAGGTTAATAATAAGGCAGACATGACATTTGCCAATGCACTTCGTTCAATTCTCCGACAGGATCCTGATATCATCATGATTGGTGAGATTCGAGATTCAGAAACAGCAGAGATTGCCGTAAGAGCATCTATCACAGGTCACCTTGTTGTAAGTACACTTCATACAAACAGTACTGCCAATTCTATTTCGAGACTTGCAGATATGGGTGTTGAGCCATATCTTATCGCAGACTCACTTGTTGGTATTATCGCACAGCGTCTTGTCAGACGACTGTGTGAGTGTAAGAAGCCAAGACTTGCAACTGCTGAAGAGAAGGAGGAGCTTGCGGTAGATCCTTCAGAAGATATTGTACTTTATGAGCCATGTGGATGTAAGATGTGTGATAATACGGGCTATAAGGGACGTATAGGTATCTATGAGATAATGACTATCACACCAAAGATAAAGTCGATGATAGCCAGGGGTAAGTCTGCTGATGAGATTAAGGAGCAGGCAATTGAGGAAGGCATGAGTACCCTTAAGGCGTCTGCTGCCAAGTATGTTCTTGACGGAACAACATCAATGTCAGAGATGGTTAAGGTAACATACGAGGTTGAGAAGTAATAACTGCCTGGAATAAGACTATAAATGAGCAATTAGATTATGCATAGGAATGGAGAGTAAGATAAAATGGTTGTAGATTTAGCGACAGTTGAGCAGGTGCTCAACAAAGGAAAAGATATGGGGGCATCTGATATTCATATAACAGTCGGTATTCCTCCGATGGTTCGAGTTAACGGTTCGCTTATTCCGCTTGACTATCCGGAGCTTAGTCCCGAGGATACACAGCGTATGGTGTATAGCCTTATGAATGACAAGCAGAGAGCTGCATACGAAGAGAGAGGAGAGATTGACTTTTCATTCGCACTAGGAAGCACAGGACGATTCCGTGTTAATGCATATAAGCAGAAGGGTGCGTGTGCGTGTGCTCTCCGTATTGTAGGAATGCAGATTCCAAAGCCGGAGCAGCTTGGTCTTTCAGAGGATGTTATTGAACTTTACAAGAAAAAGAGAGGTCTTATTCTTGTAACAGGGCCTACAGGTAGTGGTAAGTCTACAACACTTGCATCAATAATTGATAAGATTAATGATTCAAGGGACGCGCATATAATTACACTTGAGGATCCTATCGAGTACCTTCACAACCACAGGAAATCCATGATTAACCAGCGAGAGATCGGACTTGATACACTTTCATATGCAGCGGCACTAAGAGCTGCGCTCCGTGAAGATCCTGATGTAATCCTTGTAGGTGAGATGCGAGACCTTGAGACTATTTCAACAGCAATAACAGCTGCCGAAACAGGACATCTGGTTCTTTCAACACTGCATACAATCGGAGCGGCAGCCACAATTGACCGTATCATAGACGTATTCCCGCCTCATCAGCAGCAGCAGATAAGAGTCCAGCTTGCCATGGTTCTCGAAGCGGTTATATCTCAGCAGCTTATGCCAACTGCTGACAGAAGAGCCAGAGTTGCAGCATTTGAAGTAATGTTTGCCAATTCTGCCATCCGCAATCTTATACGTGAATCAAAGACACCACAGATTATGAGTATTATCCAGACTAACCGTAAGGATGGCATGATTACCATGGATGATGCAATATATGATCTGTATCAGAGAGGACTTGTGACAAGGGATGATGCAATTACATTTGCACAGGATTCGGCATTCATGATGCGTAAGATTCCGGGTGGAAGCATGTATTAATCTGCATACTGATGATAAAAATAAAGCTTACATATCCGGCAATATATTGCCTGAATATGTAAGCTTTTTACATTACAAATTTTCAATAGACATTGCAATTCTCAGTTGTCATACTGCTTAAGATCAACAGTAGTACCGCCTTTGACTTCAACCACATGAGTGTCGTTTATAATGAGCCATGCAGATGCAGCGGACGGGTTATAAACAAAGCTTAAGTTTGCGGCAAACTGTAGTCTGTCAAACACATCCATGTAATCAACAATCTCAATATTGGTTGCATACCATATATCATCCTGACCGCCTATGAGTGAACAGAACTCATCCATGAGATTCCAGTTGTTGTCATTCTCAAATTCATAGCTATGTCCCCATACATACATCATATAGAGATACTGTTTTTTATACAATGCCTTAAAGTTCTCGCCAAACTTCATAAGGTTATGCTTATGGTGGCACGTTGCTTTCCATTCCATGAAGTCAGACGGAAGAGAAAAGCCTGTCTCATCACCTACAGGAACAGGACCCTGTGCATCATTATTGGCGAGCTCAGTTGCATGAACCATTGCGTATGAATCACCTACAGCACGGCCATATACATAGCCGATGCTTCTGGCAATGCTTCCGATGCGCTTGCTGTATGAACCGTTAGGATATGCTATGCCACGGATAGGATAGCCCATTACGCTCTCAAGAAACTTGCGGTCCTCAAGAAGTTCCTGAACAATCTCGACAGAAGGGCATCTGTCAATAGTAGGATGCGTGAGTGTGTGTGCAGCAACCTCATGTCCTTTATATAATTCACGCCATTCTGACGGGTCAATACGCTTGCCGTCATTATATAAGCCTGAATTTAGATTGAATGTTCCTTTTATGCCATATTTATTAAAAATATCAATAAGCTTACGGTCTGCAAACTTGCCGTCATCATAACTCATTGTAAGTACTTTATGCTTTCCTCCCGGAAATGCTTTGTATATCTTTATCATGTCCAAGCGTCCTTTCAAAATTCTTTTTCATATTATATTATACAGCTAATGATTTTTCAATAGTTCATAAGCGTGAAGTATAACAGTATTTTCCTTACACAGAAAATATAATCAATTTTTGTGCAATTGCCGCGTGCATATATCGGAAGACTGGCAGTTAATGAATCGTTAATATAGATGTCTGCACTTCCGACGATATCTTTGTCATTTACGGGAGCTTTAATCGTACCCGGGAGATTGTATGTAACATTTACCACATCTGTATCGGCAATCAGCATAGAAAGACTGTCGGGTATATATGTTTCCACATATTCGGTTGTGCCGTCAGAAACGCATATATTGCGATAATCATCAATGGGAACAAAAATATCCCTGTAGTAATAAGAAGCTTTTGCATACTCGAGGATTTTGCGTGTATCTTTCCATTTATAGGTTTTGTTGCCGGGCCATCCGCAGGCAAGTACAACGCTCACAAAACGTCTTCCGTCGCTTGCGTATGCACATGTATAGCAGTAGCCGGCATTGCCGGTGAATCCGGTCTTGCCACATATTACACCATCCATCATATCAAGAAAAGCATTAGTATTGTGCACACTGCGTGTGGCGGTATTGTCCAGATTGTTAAATGAATAATTCCTGGTTCTTGTTATATGTATAAACTCTTCATTCTGTATACAGACTGCAAGTATTCTTGCAAGATCAACAGCAGATATAGAATGAGGGCCATTTTCATCCTCTGCATCAAGCCCGTTGGGTGTGACAAAATGTGCACTTGAACATCCGATTGCAGCTGCGCGTTCATTCATTGCAGCTGCAAATATCTGCACAAGTCTGCGGCTTTCTTCAGATGAACGGCTTGCTGCATCAGAGTGGTATGAACCGCCATCAAGATATGATGAAGCTATGTGCTCTGCAATTGCCACGGCACTGTCATTGTGTGACTGCAGCATAAGTGAGTAGAGAAGGTCATTCAGCCTGTAGTGTTCGCCTTTTTTGATATTAAGCTGTACATCGGGCATAGAGGCAGCATACGAAGATACGGTAACAACATCATCCGGATTACCGAGCTCTAATGCAAGCAGGCATGTCATTATTTTGGTTGTGCTTGCATTGGGAGCTGCTTCATACCCATTTTTTTCAAACAACACGCGACCGCTGTCGGCATCAATGAGTGCGGCGTAACGTGCATATAACTGTGACAGGGCAGCCGGTGTGCGGGTTGCTGCAGCGTATATACGGTATTGGAACGGTATTGTAAATGACAGAAGAGCTGCCATAATTACTATGAGTAACCTTTTAATAACGGACATCGGACATAATTTCCAATCTGTAGCATTATTTAAAACTATGTGTAAATATTTTACTTTATGTACACAAAATATAAAATAATAATAAATTGAAGATAAATTTTGAAAAATTTGTCAATTTAGTGTTTAATTTCAAAAACAAATGTGTTATAATTTTAACAGTTTAAAGGTAAGACTTATTTCAAGGAGGTATATATTCATGAATCGTTTTATTCTTAATGAGACATCTTATCACGGAGCAGGCGCAATCAGCGCAATTCCAACAGAGACCAAGGGACGTGGATTAAAGAAGGCATTTGTATGTTCTGACCCTGACCTTGTTAAGTTCGGAGTAACGAAGAAGGTTCTTGACGAACTTGACAAAGCAGGTCTTGCATATGAATTGTATTCCAACATCAAGCCTAATCCGACAATTGAGAATGTGCAGTCAGGTGTAGAGGCTTATAAGAAGGCAGAAGCTGATTACATTATTGCAATTGGCGGTGGTTCATCAATGGATACAGCTAAGGCTGTCGGAATCATAATTGCCAACCCTGAGCACGCAGATGTAATAAGTCTTGAGGGTGCAGTTGATACTAAGAATAAGGCAGTGCCTATATTTGCAGTTCCGACAACAGCAGGTACAGCTGCAGAAGTTACAATCAACTATGTAATCACAGATACTCAGAAGAATCGTAAGATGGTATGTGTTGATCCACATGATATTCCTGTAGTTGCATTTATCGACCCTGACATGATGTCATCAATGCCTAAGGGACTTACAGCCGCAACAGGAATGGATGCACTTACACATGCAATTGAAGGCTACATAACAGCAGGAGCATGGGAACTCTCAGATATGTTCCATCTTAAGGCAATCGAGATTATCTCAAGATCACTCAGAGGTGCAGTTGCCAATACACCTGAAGGACGTGAAGGAATGGCTCTCGGTCAGTATGTGGCAGGTATGGGCTTCTCTAATGTAGGTCTTGGTATCGTTCATTCAATGGCACATCCGCTTGGTGCTCTCTATGATACACCTCATGGAATCGCCAATGCCATCATTCTTCCTACTGTAATGGAATATAATGCAGAAGCAACAGGTGAGAAGTATCGTGACATTGCTAAGGCAATGGGCGTTGAAGGAACAGAGAACATGACTCAGGAAGAATATCGTAAGGCAGCTGTCGATGCTGTAAGAAAGCTTGCTGAAGATGTTGGTATTCCTAAGAATCTTAAGGATATCGTTAAGAGAGAAGATATACCTTTCCTTGCACAGTCAGCATATGATGATGCATGCCGTCCTGGTAACCCTAAGGAGACAAGTGTTGCAGATATCACTAAGCTTTACGAGTCACTTATCTGATGTGCATCTGATAATAATTGACTAATAAGATTAGCTGTGATACAATTAGGCACCATGCAGATGAGTCCTGCATGGTGCCTTTTTCAGAACATATTGGCGGTTCTGTAATTATAATCAGAGCGGCACTGCGGTGCTGCGTAATGGGAGATTAACATATGGCAACAGTAAAGCTTGGTAAGACGGGAATAGTTACGGATAAGAATGGTTTTGGTGCGCTTCCTATACAGCGTGTATCAGATGACGAAGCTGTAAGAATTCTTCAGAAGGCTTATGACGGCGGTGTTACATTCTTTGATACTGCAAGATTCTATACAGACAGTGAGCATAAGCTTGGACTTGCATTCAAGGGGATGCGCGACAAAGTTATTATTGCGACAAAGACAGCTGCAAAGAATGCAGATGAATTCCGGAAGGATATAAGAACAAGTCTTGATAATCTTCAGACAGATTATATCGACATATATCAGTTTCACAATCCGTCATTCTGCCCTAAGCCGGGAGATGGTACAGGTCTTTATGAGGCTATGCTTGAAGCAAAGCAGAATGGCATGATAAAGCATATCGGCATAACGAATCACCGCCTCAAGGTAGCTCATGAGGCAATTGATTCCGGTCTTTATGAGACATTGCAGTTTCCGTTCTGTTATCTTGCGTCGGATGAAGATATAGAACTTGTCACAAAATGCAAACAGGCAGATATGGGATTTATTGCAATGAAAGCGCTGTCAGGCGGTCTTATAACGGATTCAAGGGCTGCATATGCATTTGAAGCTGAGTTCGATAATGTTCTGCCGATATGGGGCGTCCAGAGAGAAAGTGAACTCGACGAGTTTCTTTCATATGTAACTAATCCACCTGCAATGACAGATGACATAAGAGCGTTGATTGATAATGACAGAAAGCAGCTTCAGGGAGATTTCTGCCGTGGCTGCGGATATTGCATGCCATGTCCGGCAGGAATAGAGATAAATAACTGTGCAAGAATGTCACTCCTTCTCAGACGTTCACCGTCAGAACTCCAGCTTACGCCGGAGGTGCAGGCAAAGATGATGAAGATAGAGGATTGTATGCACTGTGGCCACTGCAGGTCAATGTGCCCATATCATCTTGATACACCGGCACTGCTTGCAAAAAATCTTGAAGATTATAAAAATGTACTTTCTGGAAAAGTAAAAGTGTGTTGATATTTTTGGGGAAGTAGCATATAATATAAACATCAGGAAGTGCTTGATGATATGTTTCCTGGGGTGTTCGCCAACCCACTATTTTGAACCTACATTTATTGACAGGGATTCTTATATCTGTAATCTAATGTCAGGCCTCCGGTGACATAATTGTCACGGTGCGCATTAGCGCATCAGTCAGTGGAAGGCAGCGGATTGCATGCGGTTACCCACCTAGCTTTGCTAGGCGTCGAGATCGTGGGAAACGGCATTTTGGGAGCATTTTAAAAGAAGCTTGAGCCTTAGGGTTCGGGCTTCTTTTAGTATAGTGCATATTATGGCAGTCTGATGATTATATATATTTTATGTAATATATTTGGAAATGGGGGTATCAGATGCATACATCAGGATGGTTTCACGGAAAGAAACTTAAGCTTATAACCATGGCGGCAGTATTTGCGGCGCTTGTTGCAGTGTGTGTGCTGTTGTATTTTGTTATGTTTGCGGACAGGAAAGATAAGGGAATTACAAGAGCTGAGGCAGCCAAGCTTATAGCCGGTGCATGTGTTACGGATGATGAGATGGCAGCCTTTAATACATATGACGCTGCTTCCGGGTGGTATACGGGATATGTACAGTATGCTGTTAATAACGGATATATATCAAATGATAATCCAAATGGTTATGTTACTGAGAAGGACTTTAAAAGATTCGCTGCAAAGTGCGGTTCTGATGCAGAAGCTGTCGGAATAAGCCTTACAGGGAAAGACAATGCGGTAATTAAAAAGAATGACTTTGTAAATGCATACATACGACTTCTGAAATATATGCCTAACGGAAACAGTGTGACAAGTATAACCACAACAGTTGTAGGTACACCGTCCAATGTCGGCAACGCATCGGAATGGCAGGCATACACTGATGACGGTATAATGCATTTTGCAGGAATAGCCCTTGATTACGCTATCGACAGAAGTGCAACATTAATTGTACGTGGCAAAGAGATTCTGTGTGTGCAGAAGACGGAGGACAAGACTACTCTGCGCAATGCATGGGTGATATATGGAAACGGCAATACGCTGTCAGTATTTGTAGGCGGCGTAAAACGTGAATACAAAGTCAGTAAGCTGTCTCAGAATATTGACAATGTAATGGCCGATATTAATCTTGAACAGGGCAGGGTTACGGCAGTCAATACCAAGACGGACACGATAAGCGGCAAGGTTCTTTCTGCCGATAAGGATTACATAGAGATTGAAGGCTATGGCAAGGTGCCTCTTGATGATAGATACAGAATATACAGAACCTATGGAGAGCTTTCACTAAAAGATTATGGCGCACTCATAGTAGGTTATGACCTTTCGAATTTTATTGTGGCAGATGGGAAAATCTGCGGTGCAGCAATAACAAAGCCTCTTAATGCGGATAATGTAAGAGTACTCCTTAAGACGGACAATTTTGCTTCGCTCTATCATGCACGGGCAGAATTAACGTGCAGCAGTGCATTTACAATTGTATACGGAAGCAGGGAGGATTCTTCCGAGCGCCATGAAGCCGGCGATATAATAAATGCCGATGCATCATCGGTATATCTTACCAATGGCAGAATGAAGGTAGTTCCCGATAACGGCGGTAAGGTGATACTTAAGTCAGTCAGCCGTGCCTATGGCAATCCCGAGTACGACGGAACAATCGAGATATCCTCCGAGGAAGGCGGACTTGTAATCATTAATGAAGTTCCGATTGAACAGTATCTTAAAAGGGTTGTCCCGAGTGAGATGCCTGTAAGTTACGGAACAGAAGCGCTCAAGGTTCAGGCTGTATGTGCAAGAAGCTATGTATACAGGGAGCTTGATAATAATAATTATGTGTCACTTGGAGCACATCTTGATGACAGTACACTATATCAGGTATACAACAACGTGACTGACAGTGCTGCATCCAACGAAGCAATAGAGCAGACTGAGGGTGAGATACTTACATATAATGATGAACCTGTCCAGACCTATTATTATTCAACCTCATGTGGTGTAACAACGGATGTAAGCCTTTGGGGAAGCGAGCCGGATGATTATCCATACTTTGTATCGCAGGCGGTCGGAAGTGAGCCTGTGAATATGGATCTTACGGTTGAGGATAACTTCAGGGCATTTATCAAGAACACAAAATATAAGGATTATGACAGACGTTCAGAACTGTACAGATGGGAGCTTAATGTAACAGCCAAAGAACTTTCGGACAGCTTCAACAGCAAGCTTGCAGGAAGAATAGCCGCTTATCCGGATAAGATTCTTGTGCGCAGTGATTCGGGAGATTACATAAAGAAAAGCATATCAACGGTAGGTACAATCAACAATATAACAGTTGAGAAGCGTGTGGCAGGCGGAGCTGTCGTATCAGTGATAGTTGCGGGAAGCAATGCAACAGTAAGAATATCAGGCGAGAATAATATCAGATATATGTTCGGTGTTGCTGACGTTCCGCTTGTGACTGCTGAAGGAAACTTCAGGAATATGTCAAATCTTCCAAGCGCATTCTGTATATTTGAGCCTGCGGACAACGGTGCAGGCTTTAAGATAACAGGCGGAGGCTACGGACACGGAATTGGAATGAGCCAGAATGCAGTCTATATGATGGTAAACAGTGCTATGAGCTATTCGGATGTACTGGAATTCTTCTATCCGGGTACGAAGCTTAAGACAGCGGAATAGTGTATTAAACTAATATGTGCAAAGAAAGAGGCAGATATGTGGAATGTAAAGTATTCCATATGTCTGTTTTTTGCATATATTGTAGCAATAATTGGCATAAACTGTGCACTGCATGTCCACTTGGGAACGGAAAAGTACCACTTGGGAAAAACGTATTGTAAAAATGTCATAATAATTATATATTATTGGCGAAGGTAATAAATATGGTCTGGCCGGCAAAATCTATTTTTACCTCAAAAATTAAAATACAAATATAGAGGAGAATGACAGTATGAAAATTAGAAAATTAATTTTAAATACTTTATTTTGTTGTGCTATTACATTGTTGAGCATGTTTGTTACGGTCAGTGCATATGCCAGAGATAATTCAGATTACATTGATAGTGCAGCGGAAGAGTATGTTGCAGAAAATGGTATTACATATCAGGTTATTAATGATTCTTTTTCGGCAAAAGGCGAAATAAAAAATTATATTGTCCGTGTGGACTATTCATCATTTGATACGGCAGCAATCTGTCTCGTAAGGACAGGCAAGTCAGATGCAGAAATGACTGTAACCGATTCTTCAGGAAATAAAGTTGCAAGTCTCACATCAAATTCAACATATGCCAGAAGTTGGAAATTTGTAGACAAACCAACTGACGCAGCATTTGAAGACTATACGATTATGGTCAAATCTACAACATACAACTCAACTCAGAATAGTTTCAGAATATGTATCGGAAATAAAGCAGATACAGAGACGATGCTTAGCGGTAAAGAGAATGCGGTATGGCTTAACAGATATACAGAAAGCAGTCGAAATATGTTTATGACACATTATACACCAAATACAGGGGAAAGCTGGTACAGATTTACGGCTGGAGGCGATACTGTAATTACACTCATGTCGCATCATCCGCAGGTGAGATTTAAGTTAATTGAGAGTGGAGATTCTGATAATACTTATTATAACTCTATTAAGGATAATACTGCTCATAGAAGGAAATTCTGCTTATCTTATGGTTATGCAGAAAAGAAAAAAATCACATTAAAATCAGGAACAGATTATTATATGGTTATATATACGCCTGATGCAATAAATGGTGGTGAATTCATTGATGATACAATGAACCTGTGCGTAGGCAAAGCTGCAATGGCCCCGGGTTCTGTTACTGTATATTCAGGAACAGGAATATATGTCAGACAATCAGATTATTCAGTACCTGTAGATATTAAGGTTGGAGATAAAGGTAACAAAATTCCTTTGACAGCTGTAGCAGAAAGTGTCAGCCTGAAAACAACAACATCAGGAATCAGATTATCAATGATAGGTGGCTGGCGTGTAAAGGCACCGGATACAAATGCATGGAGAACTTCAACATCATCAAGATCATCAATTGATATGGGATATGTAAAAGATTCAACCGGAAATCATAATGTAAATGGAACCTGGCAGATTAGTGTGAAAGCATCCTCATCATCATTCAGTTTTATTCCGGGTATGACGATATACTATTATTATGAGCTGGGAGATTAAAAAAGTAATGTTATAACAAATACCTCTATGCATGGATATGATATCCGTGCATAGAGGAGAATTACGAGGTGGCAGATATGCAGATTAACAGGGTAAAGAATAGCAGTGAAGAGAACCAGTACATGATATCGGAAAATTATAGTAGAACAACATATACAGATATATATAATACAAATGTGGGCAAGGAAGATGCCGGTGTTGACACACTGGAATTATCAGGTGATGATAATACACCTATTATATCTGATAATTACAGCAATGCTTCAAAAAGTGTAATTTCTGAGGCTAAAGTGAGAAATTTTCTATGTGAAGAAGACACTAAAATTATATATTTAATGGATGCTTACAGCAGGAACGAGGTTACTGAAACAGATGTGAAAAACTGTATGTATTCAGAATTCTATAACATAAAAAGTTTCTACAGCAATCCGGATTATTTAAAGGATCATGAATGTAAGACAGATTCACAGATATTAGGCAGAGTGTATGAGCGCATGCAAAAGTACAATGCAGTTTTTATGGCACAGACATGTATGCTTGAAGGAGATAAGCTAGCAGAGATGTATGGGCTTGGAGATAATAAGAGGAACGTCTATTATGACTCATATTACTATAACAGATGCCAGGAGACAAGGCGGCTGTTGCGCGAAACTGCTGATGAGATAGCAGAGCAGTTTGGAATCAAAAGTCCTGATTATGACGATATAGAAAAGAACAGTCCGCTTGTCCTTGATGGCGGGCTTGATTTTAACAGCTGCTGGAATCATCAGGCAGTAAATCGTTCGATATGCATACTCAATCCTGACTGGTCAATAAAGCCGGGAGATAACTTCACATTTTTTTATAGCAGATATGCAAGTAAGCTGACAGATAATCTGAGTCCGCTTGAAAGCCAGAAAGGCATATGCATCATAGGGTATAATGGGAACACATGGACAATCGGTGTGCCATTTAATGATTCAACATCGCTCGGACCTCTGGCAGATAATTTTAACGTGAAAGAACTGATGCTAAGGACAGGCACTGCAATTGATGCGACACTTCTTGCGTATCTTGATAATTTTAACGTGCATACCAGGGCATTCAGTTTTGAAAAGGAGATGAGCGGAAATATGTTTACACTCTGAATGGCATAAATCTGCTTTTCAGTGCTTAATACGCTGGGCTGACACATAATCATGGCTGATGAGAGAATTGAATTCAGCTCCGAAGAAAAGAATCATCATGCATGAGTAAAGCCATACCAGCGCAAGGATAAGTGTTCCAAGACCGCCAAACATAGCAGTATAGGTGTTGTTATTAACATATACAGCATATATGAGCGAGAAGCCATACCAGCCGACAGATGATATAACAGCACCCGGAAGCTGTGCAAACAGCGGCAGACGCCTGCTTGGAATAAATTTAAACATAAAAAGGAATGCAAGTGTAAGCAGTACCGGAAAGAACAGCCACTTAATGTCTATTACTGCTTCTATGATAATCGCAAGATAAGGAAAATATCTTGATGTAAATCCAAGCAGCTTATTACCGAATACGACAAATATAAGCAGTGCGGCAATTATTATTATAAATAAGAGTGTCTGGACAGACGAAATAGACCTTCTTACGATAAAATTACGGTCTTCAGCTATGCCATGTATTGCATTAAAGCCTTTCATAAGGGACATAAATCCGCGTCCGGCAGCCCAGAGTGTCACTATTGCCGAAAAACCAGTGAAAGATATCGAAGAAGAATTGTACAGACCTCCGACAAAGGATACTGCAGCTTCCTTAAAATATGCCGGAATGATATCATTAAGAACCTGCATGAGGACATCATATTCCAGCGGCAGATAATGAATCAGCGACAAAAGCAGCGTGATAAACGGAAAAAAACTGAGCAGTATAAAGTAACTTGACTGCGCAGCGTATCCCGGGAGATCATCATTTTTAATTTTATTGATTATCTGAAATGGTTTTAATTTTACTTTCATAACTATAGTATTATATGTCATGATTCCTGTGTTGGCAATCAGAAAAATTTTTCACTGCGCGTATAACAGATATTTTACTGCACATATAACTATTGAGACTGCATAAAGGTGAATCCGGAATAAATCCACATCTGTATGCAGTCTCTTTTTTGTTGGACATTTATATGTAATTGATATATAATAGGAAAGCATGGCTTTAGCCTTGTGCTATAGCAGCGTGATGAATGGAGTTATGTATGGGAATACCGGTTAAGCTTCAGGTGTTTGAAGGTCCGCTGGATCTGCTTCTGCACCTGATAGATAAGAATAAAGTTAATATATATGATATTCCGATTGCCATGATTGCTGAACAGTACATGGAATATGTTAATCAGATGGACAAGGAAGACCTTAATGTTGTGAGCGAATTCCTTGTGATGGCTGCAACGCTTCTTGACATAAAGTCGAGAATGCTTCTGCCAAAGGAGGTTAACGGGGATGGAGAGGAAGAGGACCCAAGACAGGAGCTTGTTGAACAGCTTTTACAGTATAAGATGTTCAAATATGCCTCGCTTGAGCTTAAGGACAGGCAGGTTGACGCACAGAGGTCTATGTACAGGCCGTCCACGCTTCCACCTGAGGTTGCAGGCTACAGACCTCCGGTTAATCTTGAGGAGCTTGTCGGTGATATGACACTTGCCAGGCTTAACAGCATTTTTCAGGATGTCATGAAGCGTCAGGAGGAAAAGATTGATCCTATCCGAAGTAAGTTCGGCAGGATTAAGAAGGAAGAGGTGTCTGTAGAGGACAGGCTTGTTGAGGTTAAGTCATTTCTTATGAAGCATGAGAAGTTCAGTTTCAGACAGCTTCTTACGGACAGACCCGGAAAGATATCAACGATTGTTACGTTTCTCGTTGTGCTTGAGCTTATCAAGACAGGGTTTCTGTCTGTTGAACAGGACGGAATAATGTCAGATATTCAGCTTACTGTTAAGAATGACCCTGCCATGATTGGCAGCATGGAGGATGAAGATGGATTTGGAGAGAATTGAAGCTGCGATTGAGGCGGTTCTGTTTACAATGGGAGAATCTGTTGAGGTTGATAAGATTGCGGCTGCAATTGAACAGGATGCGGAGACTACAAAGCGGATTATTCATAATATGATGGATAAATATGACGCTGCTGACCGCGGTATTAAGATAATAGAGCTTGAGAACAGCTTTCAGATGTGTACCAAGGCTGAATATTACGATGCTCTGATTAAAGTTGCTTCCCAGCCAAGAAAATATGTTTTAACTGATGCACTTTTGGAGACACTGTCAATAATAGCATACAAGCAGCCCGTAACAAAGCTTGAGATTGAGAAGATACGTGGAGTTAACAGCGATCATGCTGTAAGCAGACTCGTTGAATACGGGCTGGCATGTGAGGTAGGCCGCCTTGATGCTCCGGGACGTCCGATGCTGCTTGGAACAACAGAGGATTTCTTAAGGACATTCGGTGTCCAGTCACTTGATGAGCTGCCTGAGATAAGTGCTGAACTTATGGAAAACTTTAAAGAAGAAGCTGAGATTGAGGCAGGTATGGAAGAGATTGATGACCAGATTGACGGTCAGATGTCTCTTGATATAGATGTATAAGCAGATATATAAGGCAATTATGTTATGCCCATTAACCGGGCAGGAATGGAGGATTATCATGGAAAGATCAAATGCATGGGAAAAGTATTCTAAGACTGACCTTGAGAAGGTATTTACATTTGCGGAAGATTACCGTAAGTTCATCAGCCTGTGTAAGACAGAGCGTGAGTGCGTTAAGCGTTCTGTAGAGATTGCAGAAGAGGCCGGCTACAAGAATCTTGAGGATATTGTGCGTAAAGGTAAGAAGCTCAAAGCCGGAGACAGAGTATATGCTGTTAATATGGGCAAGGCTGTTGTTCTGTTCAATATCGGCAAGGAGCCTATCGAGGATGGCATGAATATTCTCGGTGCCCATATAGATTCACCAAGACTTGATCTTAAGCAGAATCCTATGTATGAGGACAGTGACCTTGTCCTTCTTGATACACATTATTACGGCGGAATCAAGAAATATCAGTGGGTTACGGTTCCTCTTGCACTTCATGGTGTTGTTGCGCTTAAGGACGGCTCAGTTGTTGATGTAAGCATCGGTGAGGATGAGAATGATGCTGTTGTCGGCATCTCAGATCTTCTTATCCATCTTTCACAGGAGCAGCTCGAGAAGAAGGGCAATAAGGTCGTAGAGGGCGAGGACCTTAACATTCTTGTCGGCAGTATGCCTGCAACAGATGCTGCACTCGAATTTGGCAATGTTACAGCAGATAATGATGATGATGAAGATGATAAGAAGCACAAGGTTAAGAAATATATCCTTGCACTCCTTAAGGATAAGTATGGAATTGAAGAAGAAGATTTTCTCTCAGCAGAGATTGAGGCTGTTCCTGCGGGTCCGGCAAGGGATTATGGCATTGACAGAAGTATGATTATAGGCTACGGACATGATGACAGAGTATGTGCATATCCTTCACTTATAGCATGTATCAATTCTAAGAAGCCTAAGAAGACTGGTGTATGTATTCTTGTAGACAAGGAAGAGATTGGCAGTGTGGGAGCAACAGGTATGCAGTCAAAGTTCTTTGAATATGCGGTTGCTGAGGTCATGGACAGATGCGGTCAGTATTCTGAGCTCGGACTTAAGAGAGCACTCCGCAATTCACAGATGCTATCTTCGGATGTAAGTGCTGCATATGATCCTAATTACGCAAGTGTTAATGAGAAGAAGAACAGTGCTTATTTCGGACGCGGCATGGTATTCAACAAGTATACGGGTTCACGCGGCAAGAGCGGTTCTAATGATACAAGTGCTGAATTCATGGCTAAGATGCGAAAGGTCATGGGTGATGCAGATGTCGCATTTCAGACAGCAGAGCTTGGCAGGGTAGACCTTGGCGGCGGCGGAACTATCGCATATATACTTGCCAATTACGGAATGAACGTAATCGACAGCGGTGTAGCCGTACAGAATATGCACGCACCGCATGAGGTAATAAGCAAGGCAGATCTGTATGAGGCACTTAAGGGCTACGAAGCATTTTTAAAATGTAACTAAATAAATCAGGTAACTGTAAAGATATTTATACCGAAAGGGATTATACACCTATGAAATGGAACAGATATACTATTGATACTACAACGGCAGCAGTGGATGTCGTGAGCAGCTGTCTCGGAGACTGTGGTATTGAGGGAATTGAGATTGAAGATAATGTGCAGCTCAGCCAGAAGGACATTAAGACAATGTTCGTGGATTTTATACCGGATCTTCCGCCTGATGACGGCTCAGCCAGAGTAAGCTTCTATCTTGATGCCGATGAAGATAATGATGAGATGCTTAAGAAGGTTAAGGAAGAGCTTGAGGACATGAAGTCATTCATGGATATCGGACCTGCAACAATAACCATCTCACAGACAGAGGATAAGGACTGGATTAATAACTGGAAGCAGTATTTCCACCCGTTCAGTGTAGGCGACCTTATTATTAAGCCTACATGGGAGGAATATACAGATGAAATGAAAGACCATCTTGTGATAAATATTGATCCTGGTACTGCATTCGGAACGGGTTCGCATGAGACAACGCAGCTTGTAATCAGACAGCTCCAGAAGTATTGTAAAAAGGGCGATAAGGTTCTTGATGTCGGCTGCGGAAGCGGTATTCTTTCAGTAGTTGCCATAATGCTCGGCGCAGAATCTGCGCTCGGAACAGACCTTGACCCTAATGCCATTATAGCCACTAAGGAGAATGCAGAAGTCAACAAGATAGAGAATGGAAGAATTGAAGTCATTGAGGGCAATATCATTGATGATAAAGCAGTTCAGGATAAGGCAGGTTATGAATGCTATGACATCGTGTGTGCCAATATTCTTGCCGATGTGCTTGAGCCTCTTTCAGAGGAGATTACAAGGCATATGAAGCACGGCGCAATATTCATGACCTCAGGAATTATTGACATGAAGGAAGAAGAGGTTGTTAATAAGTTCAGGGAGAATCCTGAGCTTGAGATTCTTGAGATTAACCATAACGGCGAGTGGGTTAATGTAACAGCAAGAAGAATCTGATAATACGGAGGTCTGATATATGTATCATTTTTTTGCCAGACAGGAAAATATATATGACGACCATATTCTCATAGATGGTGCAGATGTCAATCATCTTAAGAACGTCCTGCGCATTAAATGCGGAGAGAAGATAATATTAAGCAGCGGCGATAATGTTGATTATTACTGTACGATATCTGAGATTAATGACGATTCGGTCATAGCTTCGATAGATGAGACAGATACAAGGGGAAGAGAGCTTCCTTCCAGGATATACCTGTTTCAGGGGCTGCCAAAGGGTGATAAGATGGAGCTTATAATACAGAAGGCAGTTGAACTCGGAGCATACGGGATAATCCCTGTTGCAATGAAACGCTCTGTCATGAAGCTTGACAGTAAGAAGGCGGAATCAAAGGTTAAGCGCTGGAATGCCATATCGGAAAGCGCTGCAAAGCAGAGCAAACGAAGCATTATACCTGCCGTGCATGACGTTATGACATTTGCACAGGCAGCTGAGTATGCCAAGACACTTGACATGGTGCTTCTTCCGTATGAATGTGCAGACGGAATGCAGGCAACTAAGGATAAGCTGTCATCAATAAAACCGGGAAGCAGTATTGGTATATTTATCGGTCCTGAAGGCGGCTTTGACGGCTCGGAGCTTACAATCGCACATGATGCAGGTTTTGATGTGATAACTCTCGGAAGAAGAATTTTAAGGACAGAGACGGCAGGAATGATGCTTCTGTCTGTTCTTATGTACCAGCTTGAGGATTAGATATAATAGTTTGGAGTTTATGGAATAATGGAAGCATATCTTGATAATTCGGCAACAACCAGAACCGCAAAAGAGGTTGTTGATATAATGACTGAGGCGATGCTTGACAATTACGGCAATCCTTCGTCAAAGCACATGTATGGAGTAAATGCAGAAAAGTATGTTAAGGATGCAGCGAAGATAATTGCCGGCGTGCTTAAGTGTCAGGAAAAGGAGATTCTGTTCACATCAGGCGGAACTGAATCCAATAACACAGTGATTATCGGCGGTGCAATGGCTAACCGGCGAAGAGGAAAGCATGTTATAGTCTCAAGCGTTGAACATTCATCTGTAAAAGAACCTTTCAGATATCTTGCCGAGAATGGTTTTGATGTAACATACCTTCCGGTGGATAAGGATGGAATAATTAATCCGGAGGATGTGAAAAAAGCTCTCCGTGATGATACAATCCTTGTATCTGTCATGATGGTCAATAATGAAATCGGTGCAGTTGAGCCGGTTGAAGAGCTTGGAAGCATAGTTCATGAATTTAATAAGGACATCATATTCCATGTGGATGCAATACAGTCTTTTGGCAAATACAGAATCATCCCGAAGAAGATGAATATAGATGCCCTGTCAGTAAGCGGACATAAGATTCACGGACCTAAGGGAACGGGCTTTTTGTATATGAGGGATAAAGTTAAGATAAAACCTCTTATTCTTGGCGGCGGGCAGCAGAAGGGAATGCGTTCGGGAACAGAGAATGTTCCGGGAATAGCCGGACTTGGAATGGCTGTAAAGCTTGCATATACTGATTTTGATGAAAAGATTGCCCGGATGAGACAGATAAAGAATGAATTTGTTGAGGGTGTAAGCCGCATAGAAGGTACTCAGATAAACGGACGCACAGATGAGACATCCGCTCCGCATATTGTAAGCGTAAGCTTTCCGGGAGTGCGAGCAGAGGTGCTTCTTCATGCACTTGAGGAGCGTGGAATATATGTGTCATCAGGCTCTGCATGTTCTTCAAACCGCCCTGAATTAAGTTCTACACTTCAGGCAATCGGGCTTGATAGGAGCCTTCTTGATTCAACACTGCGCTTCAGCTTCTGCTATGAGACAACATCAGAGGAGATTCAATACACGCTTGAAGAGCTTGCCAGGCTTCTGCCGGTTCTCAGAAGATATACGGCACACTGATAAAAAATAAGCATGTGACTACATGCAATTATAACGGATGGAGGTAGTAATGTTTAAAGCATTTCTTATAAAATACGGAGAAATAGGTGTTAAAGGCAAGAACAGATATCTGTTCGAGGATGCACTTGTAAATCAGATTAAGTTTGCACTTAAAGAGGTTGAAGGTGAATTCGCCGTTACCAAGGTTGACGGAAGAATATATGTGCAGGCACAGTCAGAGTTTGATTATGATGAGACTGTTGATGCGCTTAAGAGGGTATTTGGTATTATAGGAATATGTCCTATGGTACAGATTGAGGATAATGGCTTTGATGACCTTGCTGCAACTGTAGTTGAGTATTTTAAGCAGACATATAAGAATATGAACTTTACGTTCAAGGTCAATGCAAGAAGAGCAAGAAAGAATTATCCGCTTGATTCAATGCAGCTTAATGCAGAGCTCGGTCATGTTCTTCTTGAGGCATTCCCGGAGCTTAAGGTTGATGTACACAAGCCTGATGTGCTTCTTCAGGTTGAGATACGCCAGCAGATTAACATTTATTCAATAGAGATACCGGGACCGGGTGGAATGCCTGTCGGAACTAACGGTAAAGCAATGCTTCTTCTCTCGGGCGGAATCGACAGCCCTGTTGCCGGATACATGATTGCCAAGAGAGGAGTTAAGATCGATGCAACATATTTCCATGCACCTCCATATACAAGTGAGCGCGCAAAGCAGAAGGTTGTTGACCTTGCAAAGCTTGTTGCAAGATATTCAGGTCCTATAACTCTCAATGTTGTTGATTTTACTGAGATTCAGCTCTACATATATGATCAGTGCCCACATGATGAGCTTACGATTATCATGAGAAGATACATGATGAAGATTGCGGAGGAGCTTGCCAACCGGTCAGACTGCCAGGGGCTTATTACGGGAGAGAGCATAGGTCAGGTTGCCAGCCAGACAATAAAGAGTATGTACTGCACCAATGAGGTATGTACAATGCCTGTATTCCGCCCGGTTATCGGCTTTGATAAGCAGGAGATTGTAGACCTTTCAGAAAAGATTGGTACATATGAGACTTCAATACAGCCATTTGAGGACTGCTGTACAATATTCGTTGCAAAACATCCTGTAACCAAGCCTAACCTTAATGTAATCAGGAAGTCAGAGCTTAAGCTTGCGGAGAAGATTGACGATATGGTCAGAAAAGCAATTGACACTGTAGAGAAGATAGAGATTAATTAATTCCGGAGGACAATTTTAATGCGAAAGTTATCACGGCTTCTGTGTCTTATGCTCGCGTGCTCACTTATGGCCGGCATATTCATCGGATGCGGAAAAGACAGACAGGACAATAGTAACAGCAATGGGCAGACGACATTCACGGTCGGATTTGATGCGGAATTTCCTCCATACGGCTATAAGGATGATAATGGAGAATATGTAGGCTTTGACCTTGATCTTGCACAGGAAGTATGCAACCGTCAGGGCTGGAATCTTGTTAAGCAGCCAATAGACTGGGATTCCAAGGATATGGAGCTTAATTCAGGTACGATAAGCTGTATCTGGAACGGATTCACTATGGACGGACGAGTTGATGATTACACATGGTCATCAGCATATATAGACAATTCCCAGGTAGTGGTTGTTAAGAGCGATTCATCAGTTAAGACGCTTGCTGACCTTGCAGGCAGGGTTATGGTAGTTCAGGCTGATTCTTCTGCACTTGCAGCATTTACGGGAGAAGAGGCAGAAGATAAGAATAAAGAGCTCTGCGCTTCATTTGCATCTTTGCAGCAGGTATCAGACTACAACAGTGCATTCATGAATCTTGAGGCAGGATCAGTAGATGCGATTTGTATGGATATAGGTGTTGCAAGCTACGAGATTAAGGCGCGCTCAGGCAAGTTCAGAATGCTTGATGAGCATGTATCATCGGAGCAGTACGGTATCGGTTTTAAGAAAGGCAATACACAGCTGCGTGATGAGGTTCAGGAGACACTCAATGAGATGCTTGCCGATGGTACATTTAATAAGATTGCAGAAAAATGGGGCCTTGAGGATTCAATATGTCTCGGTAAGGAAGGCGCAGATGCCGTTATGAAGTCTGAAACCCAGGCACAGGCATCACAGTCAGCAGCACAGCAGTTCTTTAAGGTAGTCGGGCAGCTTTCATCAGGTATGGCTGCTTCACTCGGAATATTCGTGCTCACGCTTGTATTCTCACTTCCACTCGGACTTCTGATTATGTTTATCAGAATGTCCAACCTTAAGATATTGCGTGCAATATCCAAGATTTATATATCAATCATGCGTGGAACACCTCTTATGCTGCAGCTACTTGTGGTGTTCTTCGGACCATATTATCTGTTTGGTGTGTCACTTTCATACTCTTACAGATTCTATGCGGTAATCATAGGCTTCTCGCTGAATTATGCCGCATACTTTGCAGAGATTTACCGTGCCGGAATAGAGGCTGTACCTGCAGGACAGCGCGAAGCTGCATCAGTGCTTGGATATACGGGCGTACAGACATTTACCAGAATTGTATTTCCACAGATGGTTAAGCGTGTGCTTCCGCCTGTAACGAACGAGGTTATTACTCTTGTTAAGGATACATCTCTTGCATTTGCGCTTGCATATACAGAGATGTTCACTCTTGCCAAGCAGGTTGCTGCGGCACAGGCAAGTATTATGCCGCTGTTTGTTGCCGGACTGTTCTACTACATTTTCAATTTTGTTGTAGCGTGGTTCATGGAAAAACTTGAGCTTAAGCTTGGTTACTATAAATAAATCGTTGCTGCAGCCGTGCGGTATTGCAGGCAGAATGAGAGGTAAATGTGAAACTTTTAGAAATGAGCCACGTCAAGAAGTCTTTTGGTGAACTTGACGTGCTTAAGGATATATCACTTAATGTTGAGGAAGGTGAAGTTGTTGCTATAATCGGTCCGTCAGGTTCCGGTAAGTCAACACTTCTGAGATGTGCAACGCTTCTTGAGACGATGGATGAAGGCAGTCTTACATATTGCGGACAGAATGCTGCTGTTAATGAGAATGGCAGGTCAAGGTATGCTTCCAAAAAAGAGCTGCATGACATAAAGGAGAACTTTGGACTTGTTTTCCAGAATTTTAATCTTTTTCCACATTACTCTGTGCTTAAGAATATAACCGATGCACCGGTTCACGTCCAGAAGCGGGACAGGGATGAGGTTACCGCTGAGGCTAAGAAGCTTCTTGCCAAGGTTGGACTTGAGGGCAGGGAGAGCAGTTATCCGTGGCAGCTTTCAGGCGGACAGCAGCAGAGAGTTGCAATTGCAAGAGCTCTTGCAATGAATCCTAAGATGCTTTTCTTTGATGAGCCGACTTCTGCACTTGACCCTGAGATTACAGCCGGAATATTAAAGCTGATGCGTCAGCTTGCAAGCGAGAAGATGACAATGGTAATTGTTACTCATGAGATTTCATTTGCAAGAAATGTTGCAGACAGAGTTATCTTTATGGACGGCGGTGTCATTGTTGAAGAGGGTACGCCTGAGGATGTTATAGACAACCCTAAGAGTGAAAGAACACGTGCTTTCCTTCAGAAAATAGAAAAAGGCTGATAAAAAAATATCCGTCCGGTATATACCGGACGGATATCATGCTGTCAGTTTGTATATACAATGTATATTATGATACAATGTATGGCGCAAGAACTGAAAGGATTGTGTCAAGGTTCTCATCTGCATGGATGTTCAGGTCGATTGGCTTTGAAAGGTCAAGACTGAAGATACCCATGATTGACTTTGCATCGATTACGTATCTTCCTGATACAAGATCAAAATCAGAATCAAACTTTGTTATGTCATTAACAAATGACTTTACCTTATCGATTGAGTTCAATGAAATCTTAATTGTCTTCATGATAATTACCTCCTTGGGTTAATAAGTAAAATCTTCAAAATTTATATTATATTCTGACGTGCAATATGTCAAGTGACAAAATCAATAATAATAAGCAAAAAATCAATAAATTGTTATACAATATTTAAAATATTTACAAAATAGTATTAGAAAGTGTTGGAAAAATATGAAAGCAGCATTACATAATCTGGGGTGTAAAGTAAATTCATACGAAACTGAAGCAATGGAGCAGATGCTTATTGCTGCCGGTTATGAGATAGTTCCATTCTGTGAGGACGAAAAGGCAGACGTGTATGTTATTAATACCTGCTCAGTAACTAATATTGCAGACCGTAAGTCAAGACAGATGCTACACAAAGCGAAGAAACAGAATCCCAATGCAATCGTTGTTGCTGCCGGCTGCTATGTCCAGGCAAGGGGAGATGAGCTTGCCGCTGACGATATGGTTGATATAGTTATAGGCAACAACCGGAAAAACAGGCTTGTTGAGATAATAAATGACTACATTGGGAATAACAGCAATAACGAAGCTGTTGTTGATATAGCAAAAACGCATGAATACGAGGAACTTAACATATATGATGTGTGTGAGCATACAAGGGCATATATAAAGGTTCAGGATGGCTGCAACCAGTTCTGCTCATATTGCATAATCCCTTATACACGTGGACGTGTAAGAAGCAGACGTCCCGAGGATGTTACGGCAGAAGTCAGGAGACTTGTTGAAAAAGGTTATAAGGAATTCATACTTGCCGGCATTCATCTGAGTTCGTACGGAATAGATTTTGAAGCTCCGTGCGATGAGGCTGTAGACTACAGGGCAGCCAATATGCCGGGTTCAAGGCTTCTTGAGCTTATTGAAGCTGTCTGTTCGGTAGAAGGTGTTAAGCGGCTGCGTCTTGGTTCGTTTGAGCCAAGGATACTTACCGAAGCCTTTGTGAAGCGCATGGCTGAACTTGAACCGGTATGTCCGCATTTTCATATATCACTGCAGAGCGGATGTGATGCGACTCTTAAGAGAATGAACAGACGTTATACCGCAGATGAATATGAGGAGAGCTGTAAGCTTCTCAGAAAATATTTCCCCAATGCCGCAATTACAACTGATGTTATTGTGGGATTCCCGCAGGAGACTGACGAAGAGTTCGCCATTACTAAAGAATATCTTGAACGCATTCATTTTTATGAGATGCATGTATTCAAATATTCACGACGAAAGGGAACTGCTGCGGACAGAATGGACGGGCAGGTACCTGAGCCTGTGAAGACCGCAAGGAGTGCCGGACTTCTTGAACTTGAAAAACGCATGTCACGTGAATACAGGGAGTCGGCGCTTGGAAGCATACAGGAAGTGTTGTTTGAGGAAGTTGCAGGCACATGTGATGATTGTGGAACTTCAGTGATTACAGGGCACACAAAAACATATATCAATGTTCATGTTAAGCTTCCGGCCGACATGTCTTTGGAATATATCAATAAGATATGCAATGTAAAGCTTGAACATCTGAGTGATGACGGGGAATGGGTTAATGGAACATTATGCGGTTGATAAATCCGGATAACTTTGTTATAATATAGTCAATAAATAGGCGCATACAACTGCGCAGCGGAGGTACATCAATGGAAACTAATATATTAATGGAAAGTGGTACCAACGAGGTAGAGATTCTTGAGTTTATGATTGGCAATAACCACTATGGTATTAATGTAGCTAAGATTAAGGAGATTGTGACATATCAGAAGATTACTCCTGTCCCGGTTGCCAAGCCCGAGGTAGAAGGTATATTCATGCCGAGAGATACAATGATTACGGTTATAGACCTTGCCCGGGTATTAAATCTTCCGGCATCAGACAATATCAATAGTGATATGTTTATCATAACTAATTTTAATAAGCTTAATGTAGCATTCCACGTACATAAAGTAATCGGAATCCACCGTGTATCATGGGCTGATATTATTACTCCGGACTCAACAATAAGTTCTGCAGATCAGGGAATTGCAACAGGCATCATTAAGATTGATTCTAATCTTATTGTTATTCTTGACTTTGAGAGAATAGTGTCTGACATAAGTCCTGAGACAGGTCTTAAGGTATCTGAAGTTGAGAAGCTCGGACATAGGGAACGCAATGATTCACCTATCCTTATTGCCGAGGATTCACCTCTTCTTATGAGACTTATATCCGACTCACTTCATAAGTCAGGTTATACGAATGTAACTCTTTGCAAGAATGGTCAGGAAGCATGGGATAATCTCTGCCACTACAAGGCTGTCGGAGATATTGACCGTTATGTTGCATGCGTAATAACCGATCTGGAGATGCCGCTTATGGATGGACACAGGCTTACTAAGCTTATTAAGTCAGATTCAGACCTTAATCATATCCCTGTAGTCATATTCTCTTCACTTATTAATGAGGATATGAAGCGTAAGGGCGAGAGCCTTGGTGCTGACGCACAGCTTTCAAAGCCTGAGATCGGAATGCTTGTATCTGCAATAGACAAGCTTCTTGAGGAAGGCGTGAAGCATCCTGATGCTTTAGAGGCAAAAGACTGATATAACCGTAAGTCAGTTATGTAAGTCGGTTATAATATAAGACGATATGACAGGGCTGTCCATATTTTTTGGACAGCCTTTTCACACATATGGAATAGAATTGGAGATTGACATGGATAATAACGGGATTATCAGCAGATTTAAGAATGATATTGAGGATTGTGATATGCTTCTTATAGGGCTTGGAAGTGAGTGGAAGTCTGCAGATACGGGTGACTACGCGGCTCTTGATAAGCTTCTGGCAAAGCATAATTACTTCGTAGTAACATCATGCGATGATGGCGCAATAATGAACAGCACAATTAATACTAAAAGAATAACGGCTCCTTTCTTTGAACAGGATGATGGTGAAGCACAATGGAACCTCTATAACAAATGGCTCCAGTCAACACTTAACAAAAAACTGGTTATTGTTGAGCTTGGTGAAGGATTTGCATCACCTAATTTTATGAGATGGCCGTTTGAAAATATAACATTTATAAACAATAAAGCTTTCTTCTACAGGGTCAATGAAAAGCTTCCTAATGTTCCTGAGAATATAAAGGACAAGTCATGTCCGATAAAGGAAAATTCAGTTGAATTTGTAAGGAACCTGCTGTAAAATGTTATTAATAATGATATTTATAAAATAGGAGTCTAATGTGAACGAAGAATATCTTGATGAACTGCTCAATTCGGGAGCAGATCCTAATAAGACGGAAGATAATATGCTTGATATGGTAGAGCAGGCTAAGAAAGCTGCTGCTGATGACAATGCCGGAAGAGCGAATGGGGACGTTGAACTCAATGATGAAGATAAGGAATTGCTTGGTGCAGACAAGCTTGATGATATTCCGGACGAGTCTGATGCCAGACTTACCGACAGTGATATGCAGAGACTGTCTGATATGGAGAATGCAGCCAAAGATGACGAGCCTGCAGAAGCACATGAAGACAGTATATCAATAGAGGATTTGTTCGGTGGCGCAGATGAAACGTCTGATTCATCCGGCAATTCGGCTGAGGATTCCATTAATGCAGCGGCTAATACAGCAGCACCGGATGCAGGGCAGAGTTCTGATTCGGAAGCACAGGGGGATGGTAATGATACTCCTCCTGTCCCTGAGAACAGGGAAGGCAAAGGATTATTTGCACTGATTAAGAGAATTTTCTTTGAGGATACCAAAAAGCATCAGGAAGAAGAGCATGAAGGAGAAGAACCGAAAGATGAGAATGAGAAGCTTCTCCAGGAGATGTATGGTGATGACATAGAAGACGGAGAACTCCTTGAAGATAAGAACCGTAAGGGCAAGGGTCCGTTTGCAAAGCTTGCTGAGAATCTTAGGGCACGCCGTGCCAAGGCTGCGGAAGAAGACCGTCTTGAAGAAGAGGCTATAGAAGCCGAGGCCGCTGAGAAGAAACGCAAAAAAGAAGAAAAGAAGCAGGCTGCCAAAGCTAAGAAAGATGCAGCAAAGAACGATAAGGCTGATAAGGCAAAAAAAGCAAAAGAGAAAAAATCTGCTAAGCCTAAGAAAGAGAAGAAAGCAAAGCCTAAAAAGGAAAAGAAGCCCAAGGCTCCCGTAGATCCTAAGGACATTCTGAAGATTAAGCCATTATCCGTTGTTATGCTTCTTATGTTTGTAGCCGGATTTGTAATAATGGTACAGCTTTTCAGTGGATTGTTTGATTACTCTAATAACATTTCGCGTGCTAAGGAATTCATGCAGAACGGCAATTACACATCTGCATATGATATTGTACATGGAATGTCACTTAGCAAAGCAGATTCCAATATCCAGAACCAGCTTGATGTAATTATGCTTGTCGAAAGACAGTATGAGTCATATGAGAATTACAGGAAGCTTGGTATGAATGTAGATGCACTTAATGCACTTATTAAGGGGCTTGTGCAGTATAATACATATAAGGAGCAGGGTGAGTCGCTCGGTGTTATTGAACCGATGAATCAATACAGACAGGCAATCCTTGAGAAGCTGCTGTCCGATTATAAGATTGATGAGAAGCTTGCTAACGATCTTGTAACACTCTTTGGCAGTGACTTCACCAAATATTACAGATCTATCGAGACATATGGAGGAGCTAAGTAATGATAGCTATACTTGACTATGACGCCGGCAACATCCGCAGCGTTGAAAAGGCTGTTGAAGCCCTTGGCGAGAAGACAGTGGTAACACGTGACAGGCACAGTATTCTCTCGGCTGACAAAGTAATTCTTCCGGGCGTTGGCGCATTCGGAGATGCGATGGCAAGACTTAAGGAATATGATCTTGTTGATACTATACATGAAGTTGTCGATAAGAATACTCCGTTTCTTGGAATCTGCCTCGGATTACAGCTTATGTTTGAGAGCAGCGATGAGACTCCCGGAGTTGAAGGTCTTGGAATACTTCCGGGTAAGATTTTAAGAATACCCGACTGTGAGGGGCTTAAGATTCCTCACATGGGTTGGAATTCTCTTGATATCAAGCCTGATCAGCCTTTGTTTGCAGGTATTCCTGACCAGTCATATGTATACTTTGTTCATTCATATTATCTTAAGGCTGCTAACGAAGAAGATGTTGCAGCCTCAACTGAATATTCAACACATATTCATGCATCTGTTGCTCACAATAATATATTTGCATGTCAGTTTCATCCGGAGAAGAGCGGAAGTGTCGGACTTAAGATATTAAAGAATTTTATCGATTTGTAATCAGCTTGTAGTATATACGAATTGAATAAGATATTCAGACTATAACTGTGAAAGGGTATTTCAATGTTTACTAAAAGAATTATACCATGTCTTGACTGTAATAATGGAAGAGTAGTAAAGGGCACTAATTTTGTCAATCTCAGGGATGCCGGCGATCCTGTGGAAGTCGCTGCAATGTATGACAAGTCAGGAGCTGACGAACTTGTGTTTCTTGATATAACAGCTTCGAGTGACGGCCGTAATACAACTGTTGACCTCGTAAGGAGGGTAGCTGAGAAGGTATTTATTCCGTTTACTGTTGGCGGAGGCATCCGCTCTGTTGATGATTTTAAGGCACTTTTAAGAGAGGGCGCTGATAAGATTTCAATTAATTCATCAGCTATAATGAATCCTTCCCTAATCAGTGAAGCAGCTGATAAGTTCGGAAGCCAGTGTGTTGTTGTTGCAATTGATGCCAAGAGACGCGAGGACGGCAACGGTTGGGAGATATACAAGAATGGCGGAAGAGTTAATATGCACATGGATGCCGTCGAGTGGGCAATGAAAGCATGCGAACTCGGTGCCGGAGAGATTCTCCTTACAAGCATGGACTGCGATGGAACAAAAGCAGGCTATGATACAGAGCTTACCAGAATGGTTTCGGACAATGTTTCTATCCCGGTAATAGCATCTGGTGGAGCCGGAACGAAAGAACATTTTAAAGATGCGTTTGAACTTGGAGGTGCAGATGCTGCATTGGCTGCATCATTGTTTCACTACAAAGAGCTTGACATAATGGATCTCAAAAAATATCTTCGCGACAATAATATTTCTGTGAGAATGTAAGGAGATTGTAATGGCACCAATTAGTGGACAGTGGTTTGATGCATTGAAACCGGAGTTTGACAAGCCATATTATAAGAAGCTGTATGACAGGGTTTCGGCTGAATATAACAGTGATTATGAGATATATCCTCCTGCGGATGATATATTTAATGCGTTTGACTTTACTCCTCTCGATAAGGTAAAGTGTGTGATATTAGGACAGGATCCATACCATGAGCCTAATCAGGCACACGGTCTGTGTTTCTCAGTGAAGCCGGAGGTTGGCATTCCACCTTCACTTGTCAATATTTACAAGGAATTAAAGGATGATATCGGCTGCTATATACCGGATAACGGCTATCTTGAAAAATGGGCACGTCAGGGAATACTAATGCTCAACACAGTTCTTACCGTGCGTGCACATCAGGCTAATTCACATAAAGATATCGGCTGGGAACAGTTTACAGATGCTGCAATCAGAGTTCTCAATACTATAGACAGACCTATTGTATTTATATTATGGGGCGCTCCTGCACAGCGCAAGGAGAGTATGCTGAACAATCCAAAGCATCTTATTCTGAAGGCACCGCATCCAAGTCCGCTCTCAGCATACCGCGGATTTTTCGGCAGCAAGCCTTTCAGTAAGACGAATGAATTCCTTATTGCTAATGGTATTGAACCGATTGACTGGCAGATTGAGAATGTACGTGGTTAGACACTGCTGATAATCAGATATAATAAAAAGCTTCTGCATGATGATTATATTACACCATGCAGAAGCTTTTTATTGTCCAAATCTTACCTGATCTGATTAATTAAAGATTGAATCCAAAGTACTTAACTGCGTTGTTGTATGAGATACCCTCAACAATCTCCTTGAGAGCCTTCATATCTGCAGGATACTCACCGTTCTCAACCCATCCACCGATAAGCTCACACATAATTCTTCTGAAGTACTCATGTCTTGTGTAAGACAGGAAGCTTCTTGAATCTGTAAGCATACCGATGAAGTTGCCAAGAAGGCTTAAGTTAGCAAGTGATGTCATCTGATTAGTCATTCCAACCTTATGATCATTGAACCACCATGCTGAACCCTGCTGAATCTTACCAACAGCCTTTGAATCCTGGAAGCATCCGATAACAGTACCGATTGCTGCATTAACTGATGGATTCAGTGAGTAGATAATTGTCTTAGGAAGCTCATCTGTAATGTTAAGAGCATTAAGGAACTGAGCCATCTCCTGTGAACAGTCATATGTGTTGATGCAGTCATATCCTGTATCAGGACCAAGCTGGTTATAACGGAGTGTGTTGTTATCACGGATTGTGCCATAGTGAAGCTGCATAGCCCATCCAAGCTTATTGTATTCCTTGCCTACTGAGATCATGAATGCTGTCTTGAACTGGTTCTTCTCAAGCTCTGTAAGAGTCTCACCCTTAAGTCTCTTAGCAAAAATAGCTTCAACTTCTGCTTCTGTAGCAGGCTTGTACATTACATACTCAAGAGCGTGATCTGAAGCACGGCATCCGTAAGAATCAAAGAATGCCATTCTCTTGCGGAGAGCATCCATAAGTCCCTTGAATGAATTAACTTCTACGTTGCTTACTTCTGAAAGCTTAGCAATGTAATCAAGATATTCCGGCTTCTCAATATTCATAGCCTTGTCAGGTCTCCATGCAGGAAGTACCTGTACGTCAAATGTAGGATCCTCAGCAATCTGCTTATGGTACTCAAGAGTATCAATAGGATCATCTGTTGTACAGATAAGAGTAACATTTGACTGCTTAATAAGATTACGTACTGTCATTGAGTCTTCCTGAAGCTTTGCGTTGCAAAGATTCCATACTTCCTCAGCTGTATCACCGTTAAGAATTCCGTGATATCCAAAATATCTCTGGAGTTCAAGATGGCTCCAGTGGTACAGTGGGTTACCGATAGCCTTTGTAAGAGTCTCAGCCCACTTCTGGAACTTTTCTCTGTCAGGTGCATCACCTGTAATATAGTATTCGTCTACTCCGTTTGTACGCATCTGGCGCCACTTATAATGGTCACCGCCAAGCCATACCTGAGTAATATTCTCGAACTTTCTGTCCTCTGCAATCTCCTTTGGATTGATGTGGCAGTGATAGTCAAGAATTGGCATCTTCTCAGCATACTCGTGGAAGAGTGTCTGAGCTGTTGGTGTTGAAAGTAAGAAATCCTTGTCCATGAACTGTTTCATGTTTTGAAATCCTCCTGTCTTAATTATTCTTTATTATAATGTTAATTATAATACAAATATTATTAAATGCAATTATAGAAATAACTAAAAATCAGTAGTCCCGCGCTTTACCAGATTGGCAGGTATTACAGTCTCGCCTGACTCAGATTCGCTGCCGGAAAATACCTTCATAAGCCTGTCAACAGCAGTAGTGCAAAGCTCCTCGAGCCTTGTGTCAATAGATGTTATCTCAGGCTCGGTACATATTGCGAGCATCGAATCATTATAACCCACAATCGACAGTTCGTCAGGAATGCTTATGCGGCTTGCCAGCGCATACTTGACTGCACCTACAGCAAGCGAATCATCTGATGTAATAACAGCATCAAAATCCTCTCCACTGTCATGAAGATGCGTCAGATATTCCTTCGCCCGTATAATATTCTTAGTACACAGATGTATAAAATTAGGACGAACCTCAATATCATTGGCGCTAAGGGCATCTTTGTATCCCATAAGCTTATTGAGACCGCTGTGGGATGTGCTTGTATATAGATATACAATGTCAGTACGTCCGCTCTTTATCATCTCGGATGTCACGGAATATACGGCAGCGTAGTCGTTGCATATTATAGAATAAATATTATGTCCTGCCAGATGTCCGTTTATAAGAAATATCGGAAGCGAAGCCGCTGCGTCGGTTATATATCTGTTATCGTCAGAATCCGGATTGCTGCTCAGGAACTTGGAACCGACTATTATAATTGCATCAACGCGTTTTGACATAAGCAGTTCGAGCGACTGCTGCTTGCTCGAAAGGTTGCCTCCGGTACAGCACAGCATGGAATCATAACCATTGTTTCTTAATTCCCTCTGAAGATAGAAAATTGCATTGGCAATATACATATCTGATGAATCAGTGCACATTATGCCGATTGTCTTCATGGTATTAAGTCCGAGACCGCGTGCAAATACATTGGGCGTATAACCAAGCTCGTCCATAACACGTAAGACCTTGTCACGGGTCTTTGCGCTTACACTCTGATTACCGTTAAGGACACGTGATACGGTTGCAATTGAAACGCCGGCTTTGGCCGATACATCATATATGTTCATAGTATCATATCCTTTCATCAGAGTACCGTAAGTATTAAATGTAAGTGCTTACATTTAAGTCTATTATACTATGTCATCAGGCATGTTACAAGAAATTTTTTATTTTATTGCATTAATAACGCTGTTATGGCATAATAAATATTAATGTGAAATTAATAAAATTAAATTTCCATAAAATTCAAACGGAGGATAGTATAATGATTATTAAGGAAAGAAATCTTGCAGTTGCAATTATTCTTACGATTGTAACATGTGGTATCTATGGTCTTTATTGGTTTGTAAAGCTTACAGATGAGACTAAGTATCTTACGGGAACAGACGGTGCTGACGGAATTACAGCACTCCTTCTGACTATTGTAACATGCGGAATATACGGATTGTATTGGAATTACAAGCTTGGAGAGAAAGTAGATATGCTTAAAAGGAACAGAGGCCAGGATTCAACAAGCTCATCTGTACTTTTCATCATCCTTGCAATCTTCGGACTTACCATTGTTAATTACGTAATTGCACAGAGCGAGCTTAACTGCTACGCCAACGCATAAGCAGATATAATAAACATGACAAATATGGGTAGCAGATTGTTAAAAATAATAAGAATGTATATAATTCTGGCACTTATTGCTGCAGCATATTACATATTCTACACATGGTCGGGGTATGGAATTCCTTGTCTTTTCAGGACAATTACGGGGTTTTCATGCCCCGGTTGTGGTATAAGCCGGATGTTTGCTGCACTTTTTAAAGGCAATATAAAAGAAGCTTTTGAATATAACCAGTTTGTCTTTGCCATGCTTCCGGCCGCCATATTGCATGCTATTCGATATACATACTATTATGTGCGTGATGGAAGATGTCGTGACGGGCGTATAATGACATGCATTGAGTGGGGTGTTGCCACAGCATTTATCATATTTGGCGTAATACGTAATATTGTATTGTAATTTGAGATTTATGATGATAAAATTAAATAAATAAAATTTTCGTTGACTTATTGCAGCTATGATTGTAATATATCAATGTAAGCGCTTACATTATGCGAAAGTGCATTACAATTTTCCGCGCAACAGTGAACGGAGTTAATTAAGGGGACAACCCCTATAAGAAAAAGGAGAATAAAATGCAGAGATTAAACAAATCAATCACACATGCAGTTGACAGACCTGTTAAGGTTATGCAGTTTGGTGAGGGTAACTTCCTGAGAGCATTCGTTGATTACATCTTTGATGTAACAAATGAGAAGACAGATTTCAATGGCGGCGTTGTTATTGTTAAGCCTATTGAATTCGGTAATCTGGATCGTTTCCATGATCAGGAGTGCCAGTATACTCTTCAGTTAAGAGGATTTGAGAACGGACAGCCTAAGAAGATTACACGTGTTATTACTTCTGTTGTTGATGCTGTTGCAGCTATTGAAGACTATGACAAGTATATGGAGTATGGTCTTTGCGACACATTAAGATTCATCGTTTCTAATACAACAGAGGCAGGAATCGTATTTGATGAGACTGACAAGTTTGATGCCATGCCACCAAAGACATATCCTGGTAAGCTTACTAAGCTTCTCTATGAGAGATATAAGAAGTTTGACGGTGCTAAGGATAAGGGTATCATCCTTATTCCATGTGAGCTTATTGCTGATAATGGTATCGAGCTTAAGAAGTGCATCGATAAGTTCATCGATCTTTGGAATCTTGAAGACGGATTCAAGAAGTGGATTGATGAGGCATGTTCATTCTGCCCAACACTCGTTGACCGTATCGTTCCTGGTTACCCAAGAGATGAGGCTGAGGAACTTTGCAAGGAGTTCGGTTATGAAGATCAGCTTATCGATACAGCAGAGACATTTGGTCTTTGGGTAATCGAGAGTGACCCTAACCTTCCACTTGATCAGCTTCGCAAAGAGCTTCCATTCGAGAAGGCAGGCCTTAATGTAGTATTTACTAAGGATCATCACCCATATAAGGAAAGAAAGGTTAGAATCCTTAACGGCTCACATACATCATTTGTTCTTGCATCATATCTTGCAGGCAATGACATTGTTAAGCAGTCAATGGATGACCCAACGATCCGTAAGTACATGGAGGAGACACTCTTTAACGAGGTTATTCCTACACTTTCACTTCCGGAAGATGAGTGTAAGACATTTGCTAACGCTGTAATCGAGAGATTCCAGAATCCATTTGTTAAGCATAAGCTTCTTGATATTTCACTTAACTCAGTATCTAAGTGGGAAGCACGCTGCTTACCTTCATTCCTTGGTTATGTAGATAAGTTTGGTAAGCTTCCTAAGTACCTTACATTCTCTATTGCAGCACTTATGAGCTTCTACTCAACAACAGAAGTCGGTGAAGTTAATGGTGGACGTTGCCTTATCGGTGACCGCAACGGAGAGAAGTACAACATCCGCGATGATCAGTTCGTACTTGACTTCTTCATCGAGAATTCTACAAAGTCACCTAAGGAATTTGCTCAGGCTTACCTTAGCAATACAAAGTTCTTCGGTGGTAAGGATCTTTCAAAGGTTGATGGTCTTGTTGAGACTGTTGCTGAATACATCACAGACATTCGCGAAAGAGGAATGCGTGCTGTAGTTACAGACCTTGTTAATGCATAATTAACAGCGGATTGCTTATTTTGATTTAAAAGTGAAAAGTGAAAAGATTATCTTTTTGCTTTTCACTTTTTTAATAAGCTGTTATATGTAACGAAAGACCAATATTTCATGAATGGAGACCTATATGCAGGATTTTATTAAGATTAACGTTAATGATAATGTTGCTGTTGCCCTCAAGCCAATCGCCAAGGGAACAACTGTTGATGTTGCAGGAACAACAGTAACTATGGTAGAAGATATTCCTCAGGGACATAAGTTTGTAATTAAGGCTATTAAAAAAGGTGACCCTGTAATAAAGTACGGTTTCAGAATCGGATTTGCACAGGCAGACATTCCTGTCGGAGCATGGGTTCATACTCATAATCTTAAGACAGGTCTTGGAGAACTCCTCGAATATACTTATGAACCGGAAGGACATAAGGATGTTGAGCCTACAGAAGCTGCTTACTTTGACGGATACATGAGAGAGAACGGCAAGGTTGGTGTGCGTAATGAAGTATGGATTATCCCTACAGTTGGATGTGTTAACTCTATTGCAAGAGCAATCGAAGCAACAGCAAGAGCAGAAAAGCCGGAAGGTGTTGATGAGGTTGTAGCATTTACACATCCTTACGGATGTTCACAGACAACAGAGGATCAGGAGAATACACGTAAGGTGCTTGCTGATCTTATTAATCATCCTAACGCAGGTGCAGTACTGGTTCTTGGACTTGGATGCGAGAACAGCAGAATAGAAGTGCTCAAGGATTATATCGGAGAAGTTAATCCTGACAGAGTTAAGTTCCTTCAGGTTCAGGATGTTGCCAATGAGCAGGAAGAAGCTGCAAAGATTATGAAGGAGCTTATGGCTTATGCAGCTAACTTCAAGAGAGAAAAGGTTAATGCCAAGGAGCTTATCATTGGTATGAAGTGCGGCGGCTCTGATGGACTTTCAGGCATTACAGCTAACCCTACAGTAGGTCTTTTCTCAGATATGCTTGTATCAAAGGGTGGTACAACAATTCTTACTGAGGTTCCTGAGATGTTTGGTGCAGAGACAATTCTTATGAACAGATGTGCCAACAAAGAACTCTTCGAGAAGACTGTTCACCTCATCAATGATTTCAAGGAATACTTCATTAAGAATGGACAGGAGATATATGAGAACCCATCACCGGGTAACAAGGATGGTGGTATCACAACTCTTGAAGATAAGTCACTCGGCTGTACACAGAAGTCAGGAAGCTCTCTTGTAAAGGGTGTTCTTGCTTATGCAGAACCTGTTAATACTAAGGGACTTAACCTCCTCAGCGCACCTGGCAACGATCTTGTTGCAGCTACAGCATGCGCTGCATCAGGAGCGCAGATGGTTCTGTTTACAACAGGACGTGGAACACCATTTGCTTCACCTGTTCCTACAGTCAAGATTGCTACTAACTCAAGACTTGCAGGTAACAAGAGCAATTGGATCGATTTCAATGCAGGAAGAATCGTTACAGATGATCTTCCACTTGAGGATGCAGCCAAGGAGCTGTTCCAGCTTGTACTTGATGTTGCATCAGGCAAGAAGGTTAAGGCTGAGATAGCAGGATTCCATGACCTTGCAATCTTTAAGCAGGGTGTAACTCTGTAATTACATAACTCTGTAATTATATATTCGTAAAGAAAAACGGGCAGATGAACTTAACCATCTGTCCGTTTTTTCTGTTATACAGTCATTAGAATATGAAAATATAAAAACAGGCTGCAGTCAAAGGAAATTCCCGTATCTGCAGCCTGTCCGTCTGGAATATCTTAATTATCTGGAATCAGATGATTATCTCTGAACTCTTGCGCCAGCTCCACCCATGATAGCTTCAACTTCCTTCTTAGAAGCCATTGTTGTATCACCAGGAGTTGTCATAGCAAGTGCGCCGTGAGCTGCACCATAGTTAACAGCTGTCTCAGCATCACCTGTTGTCATAAGACCATAGATAAGACCTGAAGCGAATGAATCACCACCGCCAACACGGTCCATAATCTCAAGTCCGTCATACTGCTTAGCCTTGTAGATCTCTCCACCTGCCCAGCAAAGAGCTGACCAGTCATTAACTGTAGCAGTCTTAACTGTACGAAGAGTAGTAGCAACAGCCTTGAAGTTAGGGTATGTCTTAACAGCCTCGTTGATCATCTTCTTGTATCCCTCGATGTTAAGAGACTTAAGGTTCTCATCGTTACCCTCAATCTGGAAACCAAGGCATGCTGTGAAGTCTTCCTCGTTACCGATCATGACATCAACATACTTAGCGATTTCCTTGTTAACTTCCTGAGCCTTCTCAAGTCCGCCGATAGCTGACCACATTGAAGGACGGTAGTTAAGGTCGTAAGATACGATTGTTCCGTACTTCTTAGCTGTCTTGATAGCAGCGAGAACTGTCTCGCATGACTGCTCTGAAAGTGCAGCGTAGATACCGCCTGTATGTAACCAGCGAACACCTAAGCCACCGTCGCTCTTGTTCTTGAAGATGTAATCAAAATCGAAATCTTCCGGAGTAGCCTGTGAAATAGCTGTGTTAGCACGGTCTGAGCAACCTACAGCACCACGGATACCGAATCCTCTCTCTGTAAAGTTGATACCGTTTCTGCAAAGACGTCCGATACCATCTGTCTTCTTCCAGCAGATAAGAGATGTATCAACACCGCCCTGAAGGATGAAGTCTTCCATAAGCTTACCTACTTCGTTATCAGCAAATGCAGTAAGGACTGCAGTCTTTAAGCCGAAGCATCTGCGAAGTCCACGAACAACGTTGTATTCTCCGCCGCCTTCCCATGCTCTGAAGCTTCTTGCTGTACGAATTCTGCCTTCGCCCGGATCAAGACGAAGCATAACCTCACCTAAAGATACGGCATCAAATGTGCACTCTTCAGCTGGTCTTAAATTTAATTCCATTTTTTAGATACCTCCAAAAATTTTATTACTTATTTATTCTATCATACTAATTAAATTTAATCCATCATTTTTTGAACAATGTTTGACAAAATATTACCGCAGTCCTATAATATTTAATAGTAATTTTTATTAATAAATTTAAGGAGAACGTATAATGAACAAAGTAATTGAAGAACTTGGTAAAATTGGTATCGTTCCTGTAATTGCACTTGATGACGCAAAGGATGCTGAGCCACTTGCAAAGGCACTTATTGAAGGCGGACTTCCATGTGCAGAGGTTACATTCAGAACAGCTGCTGCAGAAGAGTCAATCAGAATAATGGCAGATAAGTTCCCTGAACTTATCGTAGGTGCAGGTACTGTCCTCACTCCTGAGCAGGCTGACAGAGCAATGAATGCAGGTGCTAAGTTTATCGTAAGCCCAGGCCTTAATCCAAAGGTTGTTAAGCACTGTATCGACAAGGGATATCCTATTGTTCCCGGCACAAGCAATCCTTCAGATGTTGAGACTGCTATTGAGCTTGGTCTCGATGTCGTTAAGTTCTTCCCTGCAGAAGCAGCAGGTGGTCTTAAGATGATTAAGGCAATGTCTGCTCCATATACTAATATGAAGTTCATGCCTACAGGCGGAATTAATGCAGATAATCTTAAGTCATATCTTGACTTTAATAAGATTGTATGCTGTGGCGGTTCATGGATGGTTAAAAAGGACATGGTTGCTGCAGGTGATTTTGAAGGAATTAAGAATCTTACAACACAGGCTGTAGATACAATGCTCGGATTTGAAGTAAGACATGTAGGTGTCAACCTTACAAGCGGAGAAGAAGCAGAAGAGCTTGCTGATACATTTAACAAGATGTTCAGCTTCGAGAAGAAGGTTGGTAACAGCTCAGTATTCTCTGGTACAGGCTTTGAACTCATGAAGAAGCAGGGACGCGGAACACACGGACATATTGCAATTGCTACCAACTATATTGAGAGAGCCGTATATCACCTTGAGAAGAGAGGCTTTGAGATTGATAAGGATTCAGCCGTTATTAAGGAAGGAAGACTTAAGGCAATCTACTTCAAGGGCGAGTTTGGCGGATTTGCTATTCACCTTGTACAGAAGTAATTATTTTCAGGATAATAATGATTTTTGGGATGGTTCCGGACATGGTTTATTCTGTACCCGGAACCATTTTTAATATTGACAAATCTGCTACGCTGTTATAGAATGTTGCACAAAGCTATGACGAAGAGAAGTAGTTTCAGTTATCGCTTACAGCGAGCCGGTGGCGGTGGGAGTCCGGCAGAGTGAACTGGGATGAATAACACTTCAGCAGCTGCAATCTGAAAGCTTTATCAGATTATAAGGAATTATAATCCTGCAATTAGGTGCGCCGTGTGTTTTACGTTACAGGACAGGTCATGAAGGTGGCTGTCAGAATAATCTGGCAGTAAGTCAGGTGGTACCGCGGATATTTAACTGTTCGTCCTGAGTTTTGCTCAGGCTGGGCAGTTTTTTTATTATTATTTATTTTAATAACGTGCATGTATGCAGATGCACTATAATAAGGAGGAAGAGATGTCAGACTTATATCGCAGTAAGACCATGAATCAGGTAAGTGAGAATGATATCGGCAAGGAGATGAAGCTTGCTGGCTGGGTCGAGAATATACGTGACCACGGCGGAGTTTCATTTGTTGATTTGCGTGATATGTATGGTGTTGTCCAGGTTGTATTCAGAGATACACAGCTTCTTAAAGGAATCAGAAAAGAGCAGTGTATCAGCGTTGCAGGTGTAATAATGCAGCGAGATGAGGAGACCTATAACCCTAAGATTGCAACGGGTACAGTAGAGCTTGAAGCTCATGAAGTTAATATTCTTGGCAAGGTATACAGAGACCTTCCGTTTGAGGTTCCTACATCCAAGGAAATCAGAGAGGATGTAAGGCTTAAGTATCGTTATCTTGATCTTAGGAATCAGAAGGTTAAGGATAATATTCTTTTCCGTTCCAATGTAATCACATACCTCAGACAGAAGATGAATGATATGGGATTTGTAGAGATACAGACTCCAATTCTTTGCGCATCATCACCTGAGGGTGCAAGAGACTACATTGTGCCTTCACGTGTCCATAAGGGCAAGTTCTATGCGCTTCCACAGGCTCCGCAGCAGTTCAAGCAGCTCCTTATGGCATCAGGCTTTGATAAATATTTCCAGATCGCACCATGTTTCAGAGATGAGGATGCAAGAGCTGACCGTTCACCGGGTGAGTTTTATCAGCTTGACTTTGAGATGAGTTTTGCCACACAGGAAGATGTATTTGCAGTAGGTGAAGAGGTTCTCACATCAACATTTGAAAAGTTTGCACCTGAAGGATATGAAGTTACCAAGGCTCCATTCCCAATCATAAGCTATAAGCAGGCTATGCTTGAGTTCGGTTCTGATAAGCCTGACCTTCGTAACCCGCTTAGGATAATCGATGTTACTGAATTCTTCCAGAGATGTACATTCAAGCCTTTCCATGGCAAGACTGTAAGAGCACTTAAGGTTCATGCTAACCTTTCTAAGGGATTCCATGAGAAACTTCTTAAGTTCGCCCAGTCAATCGGTATGAAAGGACTTGGATACCTCGAGGTTAATGAGGATATGTCATACAAGGGACCTATCGATAAGTTTATCCCTGACGATATGAAGGCTGAACTTGCACAGCAGGCCGGTCTTGTAAGCGGAGATGTTATCTTTTTCATTGCTGATACGGAAGAAGCTGCTTCAAAGTATGCTGGCCAGATTCGTAATGAACTCGGTGCAAGACTTGACCTTATTGAGAAGAATGCATACCGTTTCTGCTATGTTAATGACTTCCCAATGTATGAGCTCGACGAGGAGACTAAGCAGATTGGATTCACACATAATCCGTTCTCAATGCCACAGGGCGGTCTTGAAGCACTTAACACAAAGAATCCTCTTGATATTCTTGCATACCAGTATGATATCGTATGTAACGGAATTGAGCTCTCATCAGGTGCTGTAAGAAATCACGATATTGACATCATGGTTAAGGCATTTGAGATTGCAGGATATGATGAGGAGACTCTTAAGGCTAAGTTCGGGGCGCTCTACAATGCATTCCAGTTCGGAGCACCGCCGCATGCAGGTATGGCTCCGGGTGTTGACCGTATGATTATGCTTCTTCGCAATGAAGAGAATATCAGAGAGGTTATTGCATTCCCAATGAACAGTACTGCACAGGATCTTATGACAGGCGCACCTAACGAAGTATCTGAGAAACAGCTTCGTGAAGCACACATTAAGGTAAGAGACTAATCTTAGTGTATTGTTATTAACAGATTCTGTTCGTTAAAACATATAATTTCAAAACAGGCCGGAGCACATGCTGCATGATTGTTCCGGCTTGTTTTACGTTTTGTATGATTTAAGGAAAGATTAAGGAAAGATTTGTGAAAAAATATTGAAATTTTCCGCATGTTAGTATAATATTAAGATATTAATGAAATTATGTATATTTGCGCGTTTTAGTGCGGAAATGAGGGTATATAATGAACAAGATTAACGTAAGAAAGTTAAAGCACATGCTTAATAAGTACAAAAAAGCAGCAATTTTTGTTGCGATGCTTGCTGTAGTGGGGATAGGCATCGGCGTTGCGCATGTCCTTGCCGTATCGGTAGCAATTAAATGTGCGAATCTGGAACTCAGTAAGAATGGTTTCTACAATATTGGTGATGAAGGCAATAAGTACACATTCAATGCTGAAGTATCAGGCCTTACGGTTGGCGGTGATGTTACAAAGGACCAGTTCTCATGGGACACTGACAGATCAACTCTTATATCTGTTGTCCCTGATACATCATCTAACATGAAGTTCCAGGCTGACGTAACAGCAAAGGCTGCCGGTTTTGCCAATGTTAATGTGACATTTACTCCAAAAGATGGTTCTGCCACACAGACTGCATCACAGGGTGTGTATGTACCACTTAAGTCAACTCTTAAGGAATCGACAAGCGGCGCTGCAACTAATGATAATAATATATACAGTGCCGGAACGACATTTACCCTTACAAGCAGTAATGTTGCTGAATCCAATGCTTTACGCGTTGTTGTTTACAGATATGACGGAACTGAACTTATTAATACTAATGGTCTTGGTACCGATGTTGTTGTATCAACAGTTGACTATAAGACAATATCAATTACTATTAATAAGTCAGGTGTATATAAGATTCAGGCATGTACGGATGACTACCTTAAGAATACTGATGCACAGAAGGTCGACAGACTTATGAATGAGTATCAGATTAATACTAAGGTATTGTTCCAGGAAGGAACACCAGCAGCTGCAGAGGGTAACTTCCTTACAATTAATAAGACAACAGATGGTAAGAAGTATTGCGTAATACCTGATATCAATTCTTCATATGCCCTTATGACGAACGCTTCATCTAACGGTACTCCTAAGCAGTACGGTATCAGATGGAATTCATATAATACAGACACTGCAACTCTTGTTGATCCGGACAAGAGTGTATACAACATGATTAAAGGTAAGTATGCAGGTATCTCTAAGATTACAGCCGGTCTTTCATCAACTGACGTAAGCGGTTCCAATTTCTTTAAGGCTAACTCGACGGATGACTGTTATGCTGTTGTGCCTTTTGTATGGGGGATGGAAGGCTTTACGACAACAAATGGTGTTGCGGACAAGACTGTAACAATGAATGTCAATGATTCGTATACACTTACTACATCCGGTAAGCCTTCAGCAGTTACATGGGGACTTACAGATACAAGTTCGGCTAACGTAACTAATGGTGTATTCTCTGCTTCCAAGGAAGGTGATTACGTTGTATATGCAACACTCGCCCAGAGCCAGTTTGTCGGCGACAGCCCGGAGCTTGTCAGCCTTATGGGTAAGCAGACTATACAGATTACAATACATGTAATTGATTCATTTGGAATAAGTGAAGACAAGCATACTCTTTATGTCGGAGACAGTTTTGTACTTAAGGCAGTTACAACTGATCCTGACACTCCTGTAACATTTACATATAAGAATCTTCCTCCTGTAACAGGCGGAGATGTTCCTAAGGACAAGCTTGTTTCACTTACTGATTATAAGGAAGAAGGTTCTAATGTAGTTACCGGAACAACCATAAAAGGTTTAAAAGCAGGTATTGTTGAGATAACAGCAACACAGGTTGTCAATAATGTTACTAAGACAGCAACGTGTATCGTGTATGTAATTGATAAGCCTATCGAAGTAACATCTCTGGCAATTGACCCATCATCAATTCAGATTGACAAGGGTTCTAATGCAATTCTTAATGTAGTATTCAACAAGAATGCATCAACTCCTGAGAATATGAATGTATTCTGGAGCTCATCAGATACAGATATTGTTACTGTAGAGGGCAATGGCAATCTGCATACAGCTACAATCACCGGTAAAAAAGGTGGTACGGCAGTAGTCATGGTAGTCAGTCAGGACGGACTTTACAGTGCGACATGTACCGTAAGTGTACGTGAACCTGTAACCGGAGTTACTCTTAATGAGACTTCGATAACTGCATCTTTATCACAGAAGCAGTTCCAGCTCGTTCCTACAGTACTTCCTGCAGGTGATGGAGTTAACCGTAATGTAACATGGTCATCAACAGACCCATCTGTACTTACAGTTGATAAGAATGGTCTTGTAACATATAAGGGAACCGGATATGCATCTGTAATATGTACAACAGATGATGGCGGATATCAGGCATTCTGTAACTTCTATGTCAATATACCGGTCGAATCTCTTAAGCTCGACTATACTGATGAGATAATGTCAATAGGTGGTCAGTTAAGAATTACAGCTGAGGTTCTTCCTCTTAACGCATCACAGAGGACGGTATCATGGGAGTCATCCGATACTTCTGTATGTACCGTAGATACTAACGGTCTTGTCAAAGCGACAGGTGTCGGCTTTGCGACAATTCTCTGTAAGACAATTGATGGCAGTGACCTTACTGCTATGTGTAAGATATATGTAAAGCAGCCTGTAACATCGGTAGTACTTAACACTAAGGAGATAGAAGTACGTAAGGGAACAGTATTCTGGCTTAATGCCACATGCCTTCCTGAAAACGCCGATAATAAGCTCTGTGCATGGACAACAAGTGATAAGGACGTATGTACCGTAGATAATGATGGCAAGGTTACAGCTGTTGGAAGCGGTACATGTAACATTGTTGTTACGAATGTAGATACAGGTATTTCCGACTACTGTGTTGTAACAGTAACGCAGCCTGTAACAGGCATTACACTTAATTCAGACTACCAGTCAATGTGGGTTGGTTCTAAGTATGCGATTATACCTAATGTGCAGCCTGTTGACGCAGACAACAAGAAAGTAACATATCAGTCAAGTGATACTTCTGTTGCAACTGTTGATGCGGATGGAGTTGTAACAGCCGTTAAGGGTGGTACATGTGTAATTATAGTTACTACAGACGAGCTCCAGCTCAAGGCAAGCGTAACAATTGATGTAAAGGAATATGTTTCATCTATCAAGCTGAGTGAGAATAATAAGTATCTGAACATTGGTGCAACAGGAACACTTACGGCAACCGTAGGCTCAGATACCGCAACTAACAAGGCAATTGTATGGAGCTCATCTAATTCAGGTGTATGTGCTGTAGTTGATGGCACACTTTACGGAATGTATCCGGGTGTTGCGGTTATTACAGCAACCGCAGCAGATGGAAGCGGTGTTTCTGATACATGTATTGTCAATGTTGTTAATCCTGTAACATCTGTATCCATCGAACCTGAAGAGGTACGAATACTTGTTGGCGATTATTATAAGCTTAAAGCTAACGTAGAACCTGCGGATGCTACTGTACAGGAACTCAGATGGGAATCATCTGACGAATCAATTGCCACAGTAGATTCAGATGGTGAGGTGTTAGGTATAGCTGTTGGTAAGTGTAGGATTACTGCATATTCAACAGATGGTAATGAAGTTAAGGGTTCATGTTCAGTATATGTATCTCCTGTAGTTAAGATTAGTTCCCTTAAGATTAACTCAAGTGAGATAACAATGCTCGTTGGTAAGACACGTAAGCTCAGTTCTTATGTAACACCGACTAACACTACGGAATCTGTTAACTGGTACTCAACCGATACATCTATAGTAGCTGTCGATTCTGAAGGAACAATAACAACAGTGGGACCTGGTATTGCTGATGTTGTAGTATATGGCGGTACAACGAATGTGTCTACAGCATGTAAGGTTCATGCACTTGCACTCAGCAAGACAAGCATTAACCTTGGTCAATATGATATATTCGATCTCGCGGTTGATGGTTCTGATGGTTTCCAGGTAGCATGGAGAACATCTAATCCAAGAGTAGCAACTGTTGATAATACCGGTCATGTAGTTGCACGAATGAGAGGTACAACTACAATTACTGCAACTGTAGATAATAAGACGCTTACATGTGTTGTTAATGTAGGGGCATTATATTAATATAATCTAAAATGTGATTTCATATTTATTTCATAAAGTGTACACAGAATGAACACGAAATCCCATTATAGTATGTTACAGATAGTTAAGAGAGATTCTTACTATCTCCCCCCTCATATTTTATTTTAGAACAATGCCAATCTTCTTTATTGAAGGTTGGCATTGTTTTATTTGATTATTTTTTGCATTTATGATAAAATTTATAGGGATTTTTATTTATGCGGACAATTAATCGGGAGGACCAGATGAACAACGACGACAGATTCAACAGCAGCGATGAATTGGATGAAGAAATTGCAAAATCAGTCGAAAAGCTTGTAGATGAGGAGACAAGTGTTGCCAGAGCCTTCGTGAATCGTGATGCGGGCAGCTCGGTCAATACAGATATATATACTAATAATAATCATGATATTGCAGGGAATCCGGACAATGATGTTCTTGGCAGGACACAGATGATTCCTGATATTGGTAAGACGCAGGTTATTCCTGATGTAACGAAGACACAGATTATACCTGATATAAAGGATGCAGCTAAGTATCAGTCAGACGGGAATACCCGGAATAGCAGAAGTACCAGGAACATCCCTGACAGGAATACTCCACCAAAGCCTGAATCTCCAAAGCATAATGATAAAAAGAATAATAAGACTGCAATAATGCTTGTATCAGGAATTGTTGGAGCAGCAATTATAGTTTTTCTCATTATTGCACTTGTCATTAACAGTAATAAGAAGAATTCATATGAATATAATTATTCAACAGGGCTCTCTTTTTATAATGCCGGTAATTATTCCGATGCACTGACTTATTGGGAGAAGGCCTCCAAAGATGCTCAGGGACGTAAGAACATAGAACTGAAGCTTAAGATGTACGAATGCTACATTGCAGCCGGCAAGCGTGATCAGGCTGTAGACATATTGAAAGATGTGCTTTCCTACGATAAGTATAACCAGAAAGCACTCACTTCACTTGCACAGTATTACGTTAATCAGAAAGACGGCACAGCGCTTACCGAACTGCTCAGAAAGTACAAAGGAACCGATGGTGAAAAGCATCTGAAAGAATATGAAGTATCAATGCCATCGGCTTCTGAAGCATCAGGTAAGTATGATAAAGTACTTGAACTTGAACTTAAGTCAGAGAATTCATATAAGATTTATTACACAACTGACGGTCTGGCTGTAACAACAAAAAGTACTGAATATACACAGCCGGTAAGAATAGAAAGCGGCAAGACTACTGTTAAGGCTGTTGCTGTAGATAATATCGGTACAATGAGTTACGAACTTGAACTTAAATTTGATGTTGATTACAAGGGGCCGGATGCGCCTGCTGTAACCCCTGTAACCGGCACGTATGATGCAGGTACCAGAATAGAGATAACTAATATTCCCGATGGAGCAAGTGCTTATTACACGCTCGACGGCAAGACACCTACCAGGGATTCCACGCTCTACACCGAGGCAGTAAGCATGCCTGAAGGTAATACTGTGTTCTCGGCAATAATAATAGATCAGTATAATATGTCCAGTTCTGTCACAAAGCGTAATTATAATGTCGGAGTATCAACTAAGTACACATTCGATGAGGCTGTTGACAGACTTAAAGTTGCCATGACAGCCAGACATGACCTTAACAAAGACGGTACATCTGCCGATGGAGGTCAGGCAAAGTTCACATATTACAAAAAGACCTCAATTGCCAATGTAGAGATGTATATTACATTTTATGACATTGTAAAGAATGGTGTCACAACGAGACAGACTTATTACTTTGGAATAGATGTGGCTACAGGAAAGTGTTACAAGGTATATGACCAGAACGGAACTCTTATTGCCACAGAATACTAATCAGTTATATACGCTAAGGCAATGGCCGGCGTTATTATAAATTACGAAAGGAGTACTGTGTATGTACAAGATTCTTAAGGCTGAAAAGCTGGCAGACAAAATTTTTCTTATGGATGTTGAAGCTCCAAGAATTGCAAAGCATTGCCAGCCGGGACAGTTCATTATCGCTAAAATTGATGAGAGAGGAGAGCGAATTCCATTAACTATCTGTGATTATGACAGAGATAACGGAATAATCACAATTGTATTCCAGATAGTAGGTGCATCTACATATAAGATGTCACAGCTTCAGACCGGTGACTCATTTGCTGATTTTGTAGGTCCACTTGGACAGTCAAGTGAGTGGATTCATGAAGATCTTGAGACACTTAAGAATAAGAAGATGCTTTTTGTAGCCGGCGGTGTTGGTACTGCACCTGTATATCCTCAGGTAAAGTGGCTTCATGAGCATGGCATTGATGCTGATGTAATAGTTGGCTCCAAGACAAAGGATCTCCTTATCCTTGAAGACAAGATGAGGGAAGTTGCCGGTAACCTCTATGTTACAACCGATGACGGAAGCTATGAGCGCAAGGGCATGGTAACAGAAGTAATAAAAGACCTTGTTCAGAATCAGGGTAACAAATATGATGTATGTATTGCAATCGGGCCTATGATTATGATGAAGTTTGTATGTCTCCTTACAAAAGAGCTGGAGATTCCGACAATTGTATCCATGAATCCTATTATGGTAGATGGAACCGGAATGTGTGGTGCATGCCGTCTCAGCGTTGGCGGTGAAATAAAGTTTGCATGTGTTGACGGACCTGAGTTTGATGGTCATAAGGTAGATTTTGATCAGGCGATGAAGCGCCAGCAGCAGTATAAGACCGCTGAAGGCAGGGCGATGCTTGCAGCTCAGGAAGGCGACACACACCATGGCGGCTGTGGTCAGTGCAACTAATCGATTGAATATTATTAAGCGATAAAGTAACGCAGAAATGAGGATAAAATGGACGTATTAAAGAAAGTTCCGGTCAGAGAGCAGGCTCCTGATGTCAGAAATCATAATTTTGAAGAAGTATGCCTTGGATATAACAAAGAAGAGGCAGTGGAGGAAGCAGCAAGATGTCTTAACTGCAAGAATGCACAGTGCGTAAAAGGATGTCCTGTATCAATTAATATTCCTGAATTTATTCATAATGTCAAGGAAGGCAATATTGAGGAAGCTTACAGGGTAATCGGTCAGTCTTCAGCACTTCCTGCAATCTGTGGACGTGTCTGCCCTCAGGAGAGCCAGTGCGAAGGCAAATGTATCAGAGGAATCAAAGGCGAAGCTGTATCAATCGGTAAGCTTGAGCGATTTGTTGCTGACTGGGCACGCGAGAATGATATCAAGCCTGAAAAGGCAGCATCAAAGAATGGCAAGCGCGTAGCTGTAATAGGTTCAGGTCCTTCAGGACTTACATGTGCCGGCGATCTTGCAAAGCTTGGATATGACGTAACAATATTTGAGGCGCTCCATGAGGCCGGCGGTGTTCTTGTATATGGTATACCTGAATTCCGTCTCCCTAAGGATACCGTGGTTAAGCATGAGATTGAGAATGTTAAGAGCCTTGGTGTCGAGATTGACACTAATGTTGTAATCGGAAAGTCTGTAACAATCGACCAGCTTCTTGATGAAGAAGGATTTGACGCTGTATTTATCGGTTCAGGTGCAGGTCTTCCAAGATTCATGGGAATTCCTGGTGAGAATGCCAATGGTGTATTCTCTGCTAACGAGTACCTTACACGTAACAACCTTATGAAAGCATTCAAGACAGATTATGATACACCTATTGCTGCCGGTACAAAGGTAGCTGTAGTAGGCGGTGGTAATGTTGCCATGGATGCAGCAAGAACAGCATTAAGACTTGGTGCAGAAGTACATATTGTATACAGAAGAAGTGAAGCCGAGCTTCCTGCAAGAGCAGAAGAAGTACATCACGCTAAGGAAGAGGGTATTGTATTTGATCTTCTTACTAATCCTACAGAGATTCTTGTTGACGAGAACGGCTGGGTTAAAGGCATGAAGTGTATAAGAATGGAGCTTGGTGAGCCTGATGCATCAGGAAGAAGAAGACCTGTCGAGATTGAAGGCTCAGAATTCGAGCTTGACCTTGATACAGTAATCATGGCACTCGGTACATCACCTAACCCGTTGATTTCATCAACAACTAAGGGACTTGAGACTAATAAGAGAGCATGTATAGTTGCTGACGAAGAATTCGGAAGGACAAGTAAGGAAGGCGTATTCGCCGGCGGTGATGCAGTTACAGGTGCCGCCACAGTAATACTTGCCATGGGTGCAGGTAAAGCTGCTGCCAAGGGTATTCACGAATATCTTTCAAATAAGTAATTTTAATTGCGGGGTGTATCCGTATATGGGTACATCCCTTTTTTCGTTTCATTGAATGATGTTTTTATTTCATGGATATATTTTTACAGACAGGAATTATTTATAATGTATACAAACCATATTGTTGTAATAGGTGCGGGTGCATCAGGTCTTATGGCCGCAATATCAGCTGCAGGCAGATTGCGTGAGACTGCTTCATCCACTGATGTTATACTGCTTGAACATAATGATCGTGCCGGGCGCAAGATACTCCAGACCGGCAATGGAAGATGTAATCTGACTAATACTTATATTAATCCAAAATGCTATCAGAATGATAATACAGATTTTGTAATGAATATAATCAGGGAATTTACTCCCGATAATACTATAGAATTTTTTAATACAATCGGTGTGCTTACCAGGATACGGTCTATGAGTTCAAAAGACGCCAATCCGGCTGCTGGATATGTCTATCCCCACTCAGATCAGGCTTCTACAGTTGCTGATTCTCTGACAAGAGAAGCACAACGGCTTGGTGTTGTTATTATATATGAGGCTGATGTCACAGGAATATCTGCTGCGGGAGATAGTGGCTCTGCCGGTTTATGGGAAGTAAGCTACAAGCTTAATGATGAATTGCGCAGCATAAGAGCTTCAAAAGTAATAATTGCTGCCGGTTCCAAGGCTTCACCCAAGTCAGGCTCCGATGGGAGCGGATACAGGCTTGCCAGGCAGCTTGGTCATCGTATAATCCGTCCTCTTCCGGCACTTGTACAGCTTGAATCATCCTGCCAGCTATGCAAAAATATTGCAGGTGTGAGGCAGGATGCCGCTATACGGCTTGAATCTGATTCCGGCGTGACTGCCAAAGCCAGAGGTGAGATACAGTTCACTGATTACGGATGTTCCGGAATACCCGTGTTTCAGGTAAGCAGACACGCTGTCAGAGCTTTGTCTGAAGGCAGGGAGGTAACTGCATGTATAGATCTGCTGCCTGACATGACAACAGAACATATTAATGCTTTTATCCGTGCATCAGCTGCCCATAATTCTCAAAGCACACTGCTTGATGCAATTGCGGGAATGTTGAACATGAAGCTTGCAAAAGCGATGCTGGACAGCCTTGGAATAAAGTACCGCTTTTTGGCATGCAATTGCAATGAAAGGGATATTAACGTAATATCGCATCTTATAAAGGAATTCCGGATGCAGCTTACCGGATACAAATCATTTGAAAATGCGCAGATCTGCATTGGTGGTGTCAGTCTTGAAGATGTCAACGGACGTACTCTCGAATCAAAGCTCGCACATGGAATATATTTTTGCGGAGAGATACTTGATGTTGATGGGATATGCGGAGGATATAATCTTCAATGGGCGTGGAGTTCAGGACATCTTGCAGGAATAATGGCTGCACAGGACCAACTGCGAACAGAAAGGCGGAATCAGTAGTGATTAGAATTAACAATATACGTCTTAGGCCAGGACATGATGAAAGAGCTCTTTATAATGCTGTGGCAAAACAGCTTCACAAAGACATACATGATATAGCAGCAATAACAATAGCAAGGCGTTCTATCGATGCAAGGCGCCACCCTGACATATTTTACATATATTCAGTCAACGCTGAACTCAAAAAAAAGAAAGACGAACAGGCAATTCTTGCACGCGCAGCCAAAAGACGCGGACAGACAGACATTACGGCTGCTGATGAAGCAGAGTATGTATTCCCGCTTACACAGGATGACTTTACAGGAGCCGGATACAAAAGACCCGTCATTGCCGGATTTGGACCGGCCGGAATGTTTGCAGGCCTTATGCTTGCACGCTGCGGGTTGAAACCGATTATTCTTGAACGCGGGCAGGCTGTTGAAGAACGTCAGAAAACAGTTGAAGAGTTCTGGGCATCCGGCAGACTTGACACAGAATCCAATGTTCAGTTTGGTGAGGGCGGTGCCGGTACATTCTCAGACGGCAAACTTAATACTTCAGTAAAAGACGCCGGACACAGAATGAAAGAAGTTCTTAAAACATTTGCGGATATGGGTGCCGATGAATCGGTAACATATGTAAACAAGCCGCATATCGGCACCGATGTACTATGCAGGGTAGTCCGTAACATCCGTGAAGAGATAATACGCCTTGGCGGGGAAGTGCGTTTTAATACATTTTTTGAGAATTTTGAATGTGCCGACGGATATCTCAGCTCCGTCAGTACACGCAACGTACGTACGGGGCAGTGTGAGCGTATAGATACCGATCATCTGATAATTGCACTCGGACACAGTTCACGCGATACATTCAGAATGCTGTATGAGCGCAATATTGTCATGATTCCGAAAGCATTTGCGGTAGGCGTCAGGATAGAACATCCACAGAGCCTTATCGACCATAATGCCTATGGAGATACCGGCTACAGACTTCCGGCGGCTGACTACAAACTCACACATCAGACTGACAAAGGGCGCGGAGTGTATTCTTTCTGCATGTGCCCGGGAGGATATGTTGTGAATGCATCCTCAGAAGATGGCATGACTGCAGTCAACGGCATGAGCTATTCGGGACGTGACAGCAGCAATGCCAACAGTGCGATTATCGTAACCGTGACGCCTGATGATTACAGATTTCCCGGTCATGAACTGTCACCTCTTGATGGCGTTGAATTCCAGAGAAATCTTGAACGCGCTGCTTATGAAGCAGGAGGAGGATTGGTACCTGTGCAGCTTCTCGGAGATTTTATCAGTAATGTTGAATCTACTGAGCTGGGAAGTGTTACTCCTAATATAAAAGGCTGTTACAGACTTGCCAATGTCCGCAAAGTGCTACCGGCTTTTGTCGGTGATTCAATTGCAGAGAGCATTCCGGCTTTTGCACGTTCCATACACGGATACGACATGGCGGATGCCGTTGTATCCGGTGTTGAGAGCAGGACTTCGAGTCCATTGAGAATCATCCGCAATAACGACACGTTTGAGTCTAATATACACGGTATATATCCATGCGGAGAAGGCGCAGGTTACGCAGGCGGCATAACTTCGGCAGCAATGGACGGAATAAAAGTTGCTGAAAAATGCGCTCTAAGTATCTATTCCAAAATAAGAATATAGTGACTTGATTAAGTAATTGTGTTATAATGGTTTTCGTAAAATTTTGCATAATGGAGCTTACAATGAGTACTTACAGGGAATCTTTAAAAGACAGAAAGAGAATAGTTGTTAAGATAGGATCATCATCACTAATGCATCCCGAGACAGGCAAGCTTGATCTTGTTAAGATAGAAAAGCTTATAAGAATACTTTGCGATATCCGCAATTCAGGCAAAGATGTCGTTCTTGTATCTTCGGGTGCAATTGCTGTTGGCAGAATGGCGATAGGCCTTAATGAACGTCCGGATGAACTTCCGGTTAAACAGGCTTGTGCTGCGATAGGACAGGCGCGCCTTATGATGGTATACCAGAAGATATTTGCGGAATACAGCCAGATTACTGCACAGGTACTTATGACAAAATATTCAATAATTAACGGAGTAAGCCGTCAGAATGCAGAGAATACATTCAAAGAACTTCTCAGTCTCGGAGTAATTCCGGTTGTTAACGAGAATGATACCGTGTCAACTGACGAGATTCAGCATGTACAGACATTCGGTGATAATGACAGGCTGTCAGCAATTGTATCTTATCTTATAGGCGCTGACCTTCTTATACTCCTCTCAGATATCGACGGATTATATACAGACGACCCAAAAGTCAATAAAGATGCAAAGTTCATAGAAGAGATTGACAAAGTCGATGACAGTCTGTTTACAATGGGCAAGTCATCTTCAGGCAGTTCAGTAGGCACAGGCGGCATGTCTGCAAAGCTCGTTGCTGCCAAGATTGCTACATATTCGGGTGCAGACATGGTTATAACCAATGCGGACAATATTGGCAATATTGAGAAGATTATTCATGGCGGCAATGTCGGAACATTGTTCCATTCAGATAAGAAAGACAGTTTTGACCTGCTTAAAATGATAGAATAAGATTGGAGTTAATGCGTGGATATTAAGCTGATTCGCAATTACAACGGCGACAAATGCATACCGGTCGAAGACAGTATGGTGCTTATGATTTCAGATGCAGGCTACCGTCTTAATGAGTTCACAGGCATGCAGTATATGCTTGTAGATGTAGACAGTAATGCCAAGCAGGAAATCATGCCCGGCACCGACAAATTCGACATATATCAGTTCACGGATGTAACGGGTACACACGATTATATTTACTTTACGACAGCAGTACGCAATTCATCAGATGGAGTTACTGTTGATATTATACGATACGATATAAGAAGTGGCGAAGGTGTCCCGATACATTCACAGAATTATTTTCTGTCAGAGCTGGTTCACAAGAAAATCAAAGTCATAGTTGCTGACGAAGAATATCTGATAGTACAGACACAGCATGAAGTATCATCCAGGTCAGACACATCATGCACCAAGATGGAAGATATCTATCTTTACAGTATATCAACGGGCCGGAGAACGCAGATATCAGATCCTGTATTATCAGCATCAGGTATAGAATCGATTATACCGCTTGATGGCAATATATGTGCAATTAAGATAGGAATATCCAATCTGGAGTATAAGCTCTACGGAGTTCATGATGACAAATGCAATGAACGTGAGATAATCGGAACTGTTAATTTCAGACAGTTTTTATCTGACCTGGTTCTGAAAAAAGAACAGATGGCTATAGATATACTTGACGAAAACAGTGATGATACAACGATTCCCCACATGAAAGTAATGAATGGATGCGTCATCTATTCAAAAGTTGAATTGTCAAGCCAGAAGGAAGAGATTATCGCATTTGATTACTCAGGCGGCGTAACGAGAGTACGTGTAAATGATTCTGTCCGTGTATTTGAAGAATGGCAGATATATCTTATAAATGATACATTATACTCACTGCAGACAGATGACCGATACACCCGTTTTGTTAATCTTGATACACAGAAATGTGAATGGAAACTTGGCAGTGAATACAAAGTGATATATATAATGAATGATATAATAGTTGTGTCACGTCACACAGACAAAAAGCTTTTTCTCAAGGAATCTGATTATATTCTTGTCTATCGTTTTCCTGATACAGACAGATATGTTCTTAGTGAAAAAGCGTGCTGTCAGGGCTGTGTGGTTACCACGGATGATAATCTGCTCATATTCTGCGGTTAGCATCTGACCTGTCTTCATAGCCGTACAACATATACATTCTTATACAAAAATAAATGGAGAACTGATATATGATAACACAAAAAGACATAGACAGAATCAACGAGTTATACCGCAAGTCCAAGGCAGAAGGACTTACAGAAGATGAGGCTTTAGAACAGAAAGCCTTAAGGAAAGCTTACGTTACAGCTTTCCGTGATAATCTGCGAGGAACTCTTGAGACAATTAAGATTCAGAATCCCGACGGAAGCATTATTGATGTAAAAGAACGCCATGAAGAAAAAATGAAAAAAGAGGCAGAAGAAGCATTTGAAAAAGGCAATTAACAGTGATAAGTCTGATATAAGAAAGTACATCAAAAAGATCCGCAATGCGATACCTCAGGAATATTCAGATATGGCGCAGCAGACCATTTTTAACAGAATATCACATATCACCGGGCTGGCAGAAAAGACGCATATATTATGCTACGTCAGCTATAGCAGTGAAGTCAGCACACTCAGATTTATTGATGAAGCACTTCATTGTAACGGAAAACACATATATGTCCCAAGAGTAGAAGGTAATCATATTATGAACTTTTATGAGATTCATGATATGTCAACCGGACTTGTCCCCGGAGCATACGGAATACCTGAACCTGTGGCCTCAGCTACAAAATTTCCGGATAATGTGCCGGATAGAGAAGCACTTATGATAGTACCGGGACTTGCATTTGATGCAGATTGTAACCGGATAGGATATGGTGGAGGATTCTATGATACATACCTGGCCATGCATCCTGACATGCTGAAGGTTGCGGTTGCATTTGACTGTCAGATAATTGACAGCTGCCCGGATGTTGAAGTAACAGACATAAAACCTGATATCATTGTCACAGAAAAGCGGGTTATTGAGCGGAGGTAATAATGGACGAATTAGAAAGCATCGGTATTAAAGCAAAAGAAGCATCCAGATGGATTGGGAGCCTGGGCACTAACGAAAAGAATGCAATATTAAAGCATGTTGCAATGCAGATTAAAGATAATGCTGAATATATAATCAGTGAGAATAACAAAGATTACGATATTGCAAAGGCCAACGGAATGTCTCCTGCAATGCTTGACCGTCTTCAGCTTACAATGAAGCGTATTGACGGAATGACAGAAGGTCTGCTTCAGGTTGTTGACCTTGAAGATCCTATTGGTGAAGTTACATCTATGAAGAGACGGCCTAATGGCCTTCAGATTGGACAAATGACTGTGCCGCTCGGAGTTATTGCAATAATATATGAGTCAAGACCTAATGTGACTGCTGATGCATTCGGCCTTTGCTTTAAAGCCGGTAATGCTGTTATATTAAGGGGTGGAAGTGATTCAATATTATCCAACAAGGCTATTGTAAAAGTCATACGTGATGCCATTGAAAGCATGGGTGGATGTGCAGATACTATACAGCTTATAACAGATACAACACACGAATCTGTCAACAGGCTGATGAAGATGAATGATTATGTTGATGTCATAATTCCAAGAGGCGGTGCAGGACTTATTAAAAATGTAGTCAATAACAGCACTGTCCCTGTAATAGAGACAGGTACCGGCAATTGTCACATCTATGTTGATCAAAGTGCCGATATTGATATGGCAGCAAATATAATTAATAATGCCAAGACACAGCGTATTGGCGTATGCAATGCATGCGAGTCACTTGTTATACATTCAGCTGCAGCTCCTGTGGCTATACCAGCAATAGCAGACATACTTTCAAAAAGTAATGTGCAGATGCGTGGTGATGACAGGGCATGTGCCATTGACGCACGTCTTATACCTGCATCCGAAGAAGACTGGGGACGCGAATATCTTGATTATATAATATCAATAAAGACCGTTGACAGTATAGATGAGGCAATTGAGCACATTAACCGTTACAATACCGGTCATTCAGAGTCAATCATAACAAATGATTATAATAATTCGCAGAAATTTCTGAATGAGATAGATGCGGCGGCTGTATATGTTAATGCCTCAACAAGATTTACAGACGGATTTGAATTCGGATTCGGCGCTGAGATCGGGATAAGTACACAGAAGCTTCACGCCAGAGGTCCTATGGGGCTTAAGGCACTTACGACCCGGAAGTATATTATATACGGCAGCGGTCAGATACGCTAATTTAATAATCTGCATATATGATGTAATGTACGGAAGGGGGAACTTCAATGCTTCAGATAAATAACAGCAGTGAACTTCAATATTTCCTTGATGTTCTTGACTTAATCGGACAATCAACGGATGATTATCTTTATTTTTATGATCTTGATAGGGATTATTATGCCATTTCAGAGCGCGCAACAAGGGCATTTGCATTAAAAGATTCCAGATTCTACAATGCTTCTTCAGTGCTCGGCAATCTTTTTTATCCTGATGATGCTGAATATGTGCTTAAAGATATTGAACAGATACACAAAGGGATTCGTAAAGAGCATAATATTGAATATCGCTGGCTTGACAAATATGGTAATCCTGTATGGATTTGCTGCCGTGGTTCCGTTATACAAAAGGAGGACCATCCTGCATATCTTGTGGGAGTAATAACCGAGCTGGGAAAGCAGAACAGAATTGACAAGATAACAGGTCTGTATAACAGCGGTGTCCTTCGTGACAGAATAACATTCATGAGTGAAGTTGGAGAAAGTCTGGCAGGCCTTATGATTATCGGAATTGATAACTTTAAGGGCATTAATGACTGGCATGGTTCATCCGCAGGAGATGAGATTCTTTACAAAACTGCAAGATTTATTGAGTGTGCCATTAATGATGCAGTCGGCAATGCCGGTCAGGTATTCAGGCTGGACGGCGACATGTTTGCCATATTTACAATGGCACCGGAGATAACAGGCAATTCCGATGGCTTCAAAAAAATATATAAAGACATACGGAGCAGAGTTGACGCATATATGGAAGAATCTTCTTACAGATGCTTTTATACAATATCTGCCGGATCAGCAATATTCAATATAGCTTCAACAACAGCTGACAATGCTATAATGCGTGGAAAGTTTGCCCTTCACTGTGCCAAGCTTGCAGGCAAGAACAATTATGTAGCCTATAATGAAGAGGTTCATAATGAATATATAAAAAAGCTTGATATACAGGAAGAGTTAAGGCGCTCGATTAATAATGGCTTTGAAGGCTTTGAAATTTATTACCAGCCTATCGTTAATCCGGCTACCAATACACTTTATGGTGCTGAAGCACTCTTAAGATGGAACAGTTCTAAATATGGTTTCATCTCTCCGGCACTGACCATTCCGATTCTTGAGTCAAGCGGACTTATAATTCCACTTGGCAAATGGATTACATTGACTGCTGCCAGACAGTGTGCAAAGTGGCGTGAGACATATCCTGATTTCAGGATGAATATTAATCTGTCATTTGTACAGCTTCTCAAAAGCGACGTACTTCGTGACATGGTTGATAAGATTGACGAAGTTGGTGTACCACATGATAATATCGTATTTGAAGTAACCGAAAGCGGACAGCTTGAGTCCAACAAATATACAAGGAGTGTACTTGGAGGATTCTCAGACAGTAATTTTAAGCTTGCAATTGATGACTTCGGTACAGGATATTCTAACTTAAGATATGTCAAGGATATGATGTTCGGCCTGATAAAAATAGACAGGCTGTTTATTCAGAACATTGATGAGAATGAATACAATTATATGCTTGTAAAGCATGTAACTGACCTTGCGCACAGTCTTAATCTTAAGGTATGCATGGAAGGCGTTGAGACCTCTAAGGAGCTCAAAACTGTGATGAGTCTGAAGCCTGACTGCATACAGGGCTATTATTATGATAAGCCTCTGTGCCGCAATGATTTTGAATGCAGATATATGCATTATAACAGTCTTGTCAAAACTGTTATAACGGATGACCTATAATATTTAGAATGGATTTATTTAGCGATGGAAGATTTTAACAACTTACTTAAGGATATTGATTTATCAGCTGAAGCACCTAAGGAGGAGCCACAAAGACAGTATTATTACATGGCAAAGGCGCGGGAATATGTAAAACAATTGTCTAAGAGATTGGGCCATACGCCAACCTGCCATATTGCAACCTTTGGCTGCCAGATGAATGCCAGAGACTCTGAAAAACTCATGGGAATACTTGAGCAGATAGGATATGTTGCAGCAGATTCAGAGAATGCTGATTTTGTTCTTTACAACACATGTACCGTCAGAGAGAATGCTAACCTCAAGGTATATGGACGTCTCGGACACCTTGGTGCAGTAAAGCGTTCCAATCCCGATATGATGATTGGCATGTGCGGATGTATGATGCAGGAACCGGATGTTGTCGAGAAGATACGCAAGTCCTACAGATTTGTTGATGTTGTATTCGGTACACATAACATATATAAGCTGGCTGAGCTCCTTGTCAGCCGTTTCGAGTCTGAGGGAATGATTATTGACATCTGGAAGGATACTGACAAGATTGTTGAAGAACTTCCTAACGAACGCAGATTTTCTTTTAAGCAGGGTGTTAATATAACTTTTGGATGCAATAATTTCTGCAGCTACTGTATAGTTCCTTATGTGCGTGGACGTGAGAGAAGCCGTGAACCTAAAGACATCATAAGAGAGATTGAGTCACTTGTAGCTGACGGAGTTGTTGAAGTTATGCTTCTTGGACAGAATGTTAATTCATACGGACGCAGCCTTGAAACCCCGGTTACATTTGCACAGCTTCTTCAGGAGATAGAAAAGATTGACGGTCTTGAGCGCATCAGATTCATGACACCGCATCCTAAGGATCTGTCCGATGAGCTTATTGAAGTCATGAAGAATTCCAAAAAGATATGTAATCATGTACATCTTCCGTTGCAATCAGGAAGTTCCAGAATCCTTAAGCTTATGAACAGACATTACACTAAGGAGCATTATCTCGAACTTGTAGAGAAGATTCGCCGCGAGATACCTGATGTTTCCATAACAACAGATATCATTGTAGGATTTCCGCAGGAGACTGAGGAAGATTTTCTTGAGACTATGGATGTCGTTGAAAAAGCTCAGTATGAGAGTGCATATACATTTATATATTCCAAGCGTACCGGTACACCGGCTGCTTCAATGGATGGACAGGTTCCTGAAGATGTTGTTAAGGACAGATTTGACAGACTTCTTGAAAAGCTGTCAGGAATATCTGCAAAGCATATTGACAAATACGTTGATACAATTCAGGATGTTCTCGTTGAATCAGTCAATGACCATGATTCATCACTGGTAACCGGACGAATGCGCAACAATACGTTAGTACATTTTCCGGGAGAAAGCGGACTTGTTGGAAAGATAGTCAATGTCCATCTTACAGAAGGTAAAGGCTTCTATTACTTTGGAGAGTTAAGCGACAATTAGATTGGAGAATGCAATGCCTCAGTATACACCAATGATGCAGCAATATCTCGAAACCAAGAAAGAGTATAAGGACTGCATCTTATTTTACAGACTTGGAGATTTTTATGAGATGTTCTTTGATGATGCCGTAACTGCATCCAGAGAACTTGAACTTACACTAACAGGAAAAGATTGTGGACAGGAGGAACGCGCACCTATGTGTGGCGTTCCTTATCACGCTGTGGAGTCTTATCTTAACAGACTCATTTCAAAAGGTTACAAAGTAGCAATATGTGAACAGGTAGAAGACCCTAAGACTGCAAAAGGTATCGTTAAGAGGGAGGTTATCCGTGTCGTTACTCCCGGAACTAATCTTAACATGCAGGCTCTTGATGAATCGAAGAATAATTATCTTATGAGTATTGTATACCTTGGCGACGAGCTCGGTGTCTCTGTAGTTGACTTTTCTACAGGTGACTATTTTGTTACTGAAGTCAGCTCTGGCAATATTCTCATTGATGAGATTAACAAATTCGTTCCGTCTGAGATAATCATTAATGAGTATTTCGCAATGAGTGGAATAGACCTTGACCCGGTCAGGGAAAAGCTTGGCATATCTGTATCAGCACTCCCTAACTGGTACTTTGACGAATCGCTGTGCGTAAGAAAGCTCTGTGAGCATTTTCATGTATCAAGGCTTGACGGACTCGGACTTGCAGACTATTCAACAGGTATTGTCGCAGCGGGAGCACTGCTTCAGTATCTTCTTGAGACACAGAAGAATTCTCTTGAACATCTTACAACACTTATGCCTTACACAACCGGCAAATACATGCTTATTGACAGTTCTTCAAGGCGTAATCTGGAACTTGTCGAGACTCTTCGTGAGAAGCAGAAGAGAGGATCACTGCTTTGGGTGCTTGATAAGACAAAGACTGCTATGGGTGCAAGACGTCTGCGTGCGATGATTGAGCAGCCTCTTATCGACCACGATGAGATAATTAACCGTCAGGATGTCATAGCTGAATTCAATGATAATGTTATAACACGCGAGGAGATACGTGAATATCTGAATCCTGTATATGACCTCGAGCGTCTTATGAGTAAGATAAGCTGCCGCACCGCTAATCCAAGGGATCTGCTTGCATTCCGTTCATCACTGCAGATGCTTCCGTATGTAAAAGACCTTATCAAACCTTTTAATTCCGTGCTTATGCAGAAGATATATGAGAAGCTTGATCCTCTTGAGGATATTTATCAGCTTATAGACTCAGCAATAGTGGATGATCCTCCGATAGTACTAAGAGAAGGCGGTATCATAAAAGAAGGCTACAACGCACAGGCTGATGAGCTTCGCAAAGCAAAGACCGACGGCAAGACATGGCTTGCCGGACTCGAGGAGCGTGAGAAGGAGCAGACAGGCATCAAGAACCTGCGTGTAAAGTACAATAAGGTATTTGGATATTACCTTGAGGTAACTAATTCTTACAAAGACCTTGTTCCTGATAACTGGGTAAGAAAGCAGACATTATCTAACGCAGAACGATACACAACCGAGGAGCTTAAGAATCTTGAAGATGTAATTCTCGGAGCTGAGGATAAGCTGTATGCGCTTGAATATGATCTGTTTGTTGATGTCCGTGATAAGATTGCATCACAGGTTATGAGAATCCAGTCTACAGCCAAGGCTATCGCTGAAATAGACGTATTTGCATCCCTTGCTCTTGTCGCAGAGCAGAATAATTATGTGCGTCCCAAGATTAATGACAAGGGACTTATTGACATAAAAGATGGAAGACACCCGGTTGTTGAAAAGATGATAAGCAATGATATGTTTATTGCCAACGATACGCTTCTTGATAATAACGCCAACCGCATATCAATTATTACCGGTCCTAACATGGCAGGTAAATCAACCTACATGCGCCAGACCGCACTGATAGTTCTCATGGCACAGGTCGGCTCCTTTGTCCCGGCTTCATCTGCCAACATAGGCATTGTCGACAGGATATTTACAAGAGTAGGTGCATCAGATGACCTTGCATCAGGCCAGAGTACATTTATGGTTGAGATGACTGAGGTTGCCAATATACTGCGCAATGCAACAAGTAAGAGCCTTCTTATTCTTGATGAGATTGGCCGCGGCACAAGCACCTTCGACGGGCTGTCGATTGCATGGGCAGTTGTTGAGCATATAAGCAACAAGAATCTTCTTGGAGCCAAGACTTTATTTGCAACACATTATCATGAGCTTACCGAGCTTGAAGGAACGCTTGGCGGTGTCAATAATTACTGTATCGCGGTTAAGGAACAGGGCGATGATATCGTGTTCCTCCGCAAAATAGTAAAGGGCGGCGCAGATAAGAGTTATGGCATTCAGGTTGCCAAGCTTGCCGGGGTACCCGATTCTGTAATTGCAAGGGCGAAGGAGCTTGTCAATGACTTAAGTGATGCAGACATCTCGCAGAAGGCAAAAGAGATTGCACAATATGACAAGAAGAAGCCTGATGAAAAATATATCCGCAAGAACGAACTTGAAGTCAATCAGATGTCTCTTTTTGATACAGCAAAGGACGACGATATCGTGGATGAGATAAATTCACTTGATATAGGCAACATGACGCCTATTGACGCACTTAACACGCTTTATAAGCTCCAGAACAAGATTAAGAACCGCTGGGGAAGATAATGCAGACAGAAAGGAAGAACAGCAGTGCCTATTCAGATACTTGACCAGAATACAATCAACAAAATAGCCGCTGGCGAAGTAATAGAGCGTCCGGCATCGGTTGTTAAGGAATTAGCGGAAAATGCAATTGACGCCATGGCTACTGCCGTCACAATCGAGATAAAGGACGGCGGTATATCATTTATCAGAATAACCGACAACGGCTGCGGAATAGATAAAGGTGAGATACCGATGGCATTTTTACGCCACTCAACCAGCAAAATCAAATCCGTTGAGGATCTTATGTGCGTGCGGTCGCTCGGTTTCCGTGGTGAGGCATTGTCAAGTATAGCTGCTGTTGCACAGATAGAGCTTATAACCAAGACAAAAGAGGCATTTACAGGAGTGCGCTATGTAATAGAAGGCGGTAAAGAGCAGAACATGGAAGACATCGGTGCGCCTGATGGGACAACTTTTATTGTCCGCAATCTTTTTTACAATACACCTGTACGACGCAAGTTCCTGAAGACAGCCACAACCGAAGCCGGGTATGTAAGCGCTCTTGTTGAACACCTTGCATTCTCACATCCTGAGGTCTCATTCCGTTTCATCAATAATGGACAGAACAAATTATACACCTCCGGCAACGGCAGCCTTAAGGACATTATATACCATGTAAATGGCCGCGATATTGCCACTAACCTTCTTGAAGTCAGTGCGAAGACGCAGGATATTCAGATATCAGGCTTTATCGGCAAACCGATGATAAGCCGCGGCAACCGTACTTATGAGAATTATTTCATAAACGGACGTTATATCAAAAGCAATATAATAACACGGGCTATTGAAGAAGGTTATAAGGGGTACATAATGCAGCACCAGTATCCGTTCACAGCTCTGCATTTTACAATAGAACAGTCCATAATAGATGTTAATGTTCATCCGACCAAGATGGAGCTACGTTTTTCGCAGAATGAATTTGTATATGATTTTGTGCTCAATGCAATCAGGAATACTCTTTCCGGACGCGAGCTTGTTCCTGAAGTCCGTCTGAGCCGCAGTGAAAATGTACCTGTTAATAAGACACGTCCGGCTGAACCATTTGAAGTTAAGAGAATGGCTGCCGAAGCTGAAAAAGATAAAAAGAACAGTACTGCCGGATTAACTGCTGCTCTTGCAGCCACCGGACACACCCTGAGGCAGGCATATGTGTCAGATACAATCCGGCCAAAGCAGCTCAGGGAAGATCCCGCAGAATATAAAACAACTGCTGCAATTGAACCTTCCGCTGCACCGGCAGCCAGGCCGCCGGAAGCTCCGGTTACTGAGACGTTACAGAAGTCTGCATCCCCTGCACCCGAACAGTTATCTTTAATCACTCCGGATGATACCGCATCAATTCCAAAGCCTGTTCTTGTAGGGCAGGTATTCGATACATACTGGATTATCCAGTTTGAAGATAAGATGTTTATAATGGACCAGCATGCCGCACACGAAAAAATTCTTTACGAACGGACAATGCACAGACTTGAGAGCGGCAGCATAGATACGCAGATAATTGCTCCTCCTGTTATTCTCAGCCTTAATATGCGCGAAAAGGAAGTAGTTTCACAGAATATTGATATTTTCACGAGGCTGGGCTTTGAGATTGAAAGCTTCGGAGGCAATGAATATAAGGTTACAGGAATGCCGGCCACTCTGCCTTCACTTGATGACCGTGAGCTTCTTATGGATATCATCGATTCATTAATGGAGGAGGGCGGTGCTTCATCAAAGCCTGAGCTTATAACACAGCGTGTTGCTTCAATGTCCTGCAAGGCAGCAGTTAAAGGTAACATGAGGATGTCTTTTGCAGAGGCGCAGAACCTTGTAGAGGAATTAATGAACGCCGATAATCCGTATAATTGCCCTCATGGACGTCCTACGCTTATATCTATGTCAAAATATGAGCTGGAAAAGAAGTTTAAAAGAATTGTGTAACTTGTAAATAATGTATTTTTCGTAATACACTCCACTTATATACTTGTAATATAGTTGTGTGGGGTGTATTACTTATATGGCTTTAAATTATATTGATATTCAAATTGATATGAGGGAGTACATATGGGAAAAATTACTAAATCTACAAAAAGAGCCCCGCTTATTGCAGGTGTAGCCCTGTGTGTGGCCGGTCTGATATGCTGTATTATTTTTCTGGTGACATCATTCAAAAAAGCAGATCTGTCCAATGATATGACAAATCTTCAGAATTCCGCATCTGTAGCTGCATCTGAACCACAGTCTGTGCCTTCGATATTTCCAACAGCCAATGTTGATATTCCCCAAAAAAATCTTAACTTTAACGAACTTCAGAAAACCAATCCTGATATATATGCATGGATTTATATTCCCGGAACGTCAGTAGATTATCCGGTACTTCAACATCCTACAGATGATACTTTCTATCTAGAGCACAATATTGACGGCAGTGCAGGACTTCCGGGCTGCATCTATTCTGAACTTCTTAATGGTAAATCATTTGATGACAGGAACACGGTTCTTTACGGACATAATATGCGCAACGGAAGTATGTTTGCAACATTGCACAGATATGCAGATAAAGATTTTTTTGACACAAACAGATATATTTATATATACACTGAAAAAGGTACTTATGTTTACGAGATATTCGCTGCATATACCTACAGCGACATACATCTCTTAAAAGGTCTGGATATTACATCTGACGAAAAATTCGCAGACTATCTTGAGTCTGTTCTTGCAATCAGAGGTATGGGTAACAATATTGATAATTCACTCAATATAGATTCATCTGACAGGATAGTCACACTGTCAACGTGCACCAGCAATGATACCAGACGTTTTCTTGTACAGGGGGTATTGCTTAATGGAAGAGAAAGATAACAATACAAATGAATTAGAAGAGCTAATATTAGAAGAAATTGACATTAATGAAGATCCTGATGAGTCTGATGATTCCCAGAATCTTACTGATAAAAACTCTGCAGCGACAAGGAAAATTCTAATAATGATGATGACGATGATGATACACCTGTAACAATAGCTTCTAATACTACAACTCCTGTTGTAACACCTGCCACAACAACACCTGCTGTTGTGGCACCTTCAACAGCAACATCACCAAAGACTGGTGACGCATTTCCTTATGTTCTTGCACTTGCAGCAATGTGTTTCGCAGGTGCGGCATTATGCATCAGAAAGTCATCAATGACAAAGTAATTTATATACGATAGTTATAGCCGATTTCATTATAAATCACCCACCCGGATTAATGAGTGGGTGATTTTTCATATTTCCAATATATTATCAATTATGTAACAATTTTTTGTAAAAATTTGTTCACAAAAAATTTAAATTCTATTGAAATAAATATGCATTAATGATATGCTTGATGTAAATTGGGAATGATTATTGTGCAATTAGCACAATGACATCCACGGAAGGAGAGAACAAATATGAGGAAGATGCTCAAAAGAGGTGTTGGAATTGTATTGGCAGCAGCATTAGCAATTGCTCCATTGCCAACATTCAGAGCAGCACAGGCATTTGCCGCAGAAGGGATTTCATTTACTGAAGTTGGCGGCTATGCAGAGGGTGCTTATGCAGAATTTACTACAGGACTTTCTGCAAAGGGTTACAATGCATATGTTAAAAAGTCATCACAGGCTGATTCAGCATATGTGAAGCTTGATAATGAGCTTATACGTGTTTATCCGGATTATATCCGTGTAGATGCTGTAGGTCTTGAAGCAGGCGATTACGTTATTAAGATTGTTCCTGTGTATGGCGGAACAGAGAAGCCATCTGAAGCTGCAGCCACTGCAGCGCTCAGCGTGTACAGCCATGACAGAACCGGCTTTGCATGGGTTGATGGTACGGCATCAGGTGCATATAATGAAGACGGAACTCTTAAGAGTAATGCCGTTGTAGTATATGTGACAGAGGAGACAAAGGATACGGTATCTGCAACAGTCAGCGGAACAGTATGCTCAGGTGTACAGAATATTCTTACAGCATATAAGAAGGCAAAGACTAATGCAGCACCTCTTGATATCCGTATAATCGGCAATATTACAGATCCGGCTGTACTTGACAAGGGTGATCTTCTTGTAGATGGTGTACTTGCAGGTCTTACTATTGAAGGTATCGGTGAAGATGCAACAGCTAATGGCTGGGGTATCAGAATTAAGGGTTCGTCTAATGTTGAGGTCCGCAATCTTGGAATTATGAACGTCAACAGTGGTGAGGGCGACAATATAGGACTTCAGCAGAATAATAATCATGTATGGGTTCATAACTGTGATTTCTTTTACGGACATGCAGGAAGTGATGCGGATCAGGTTAAAGGGGATGGTGCACTTGATACAAAGACATCTACCTTTATAACACATTCATATAATCATTTTTATGATAACGGTAAATGTAATCTTCAGGGAATGAAGTCTGAGAAGGAGACTAATTATATTACATATCATCATAATTGGTATGACCATTCAGATTCACGTCATCCTCGTATCAGAACCTGTTCAGTACATAGTTACAACAATTACTTTGATGGCAACGCCAAGTATGGTGTAGGTGTAACAATGGGTGCATCTGCATTTGTTGAGAATAATTACTTTAGGAATTGTAAATATCCGGTGCTCAGCTCAGGTCAGGGTTCTGATAAGGTTACAGGCGGAACTTTCTCAGGTGAGACCGGCGGTATAGTTAAGACATTTAATAACTACATTGAAGGTGCTAAGGCATTTGTAACATATCAGGATAATAATACTGAATTTGATGCATATGCGGTATCATCAGCTGACGAGCAGGTTCCATCATCGGTTAAGACACTCAGTGGCGGAACAGCGTATAACAACTTTGATACTTCATCAATTATGTATTCATACACAGCACAGTCACCTGAAGATGCTAAGGCAGCAGTAGTTGCAAGAGCGGGACGTGTTAACGGCGGTGACTTTAAGTATGATTTTTCCGGTAAGACATATCAGCAGAAGGATGGCAACGGAGTTATGCAGACTGTAACTGCAGACGAGTACTATCATGTTGATGATGAGCTTAAGGCTCTTGTAGTTAATTATAAGACATCACTTGTGGCTGTAGGCGGTAACCCACTTGGTGGTGGCGGAAGCACAACTCCTGTTAAACCGACAAAGCCTTCAGAGTCAGAGACCAAGTCTACTGAAGCTGGGACTGAAGTATCAGGTTCTACAGGTTCAACAGACACAACAAAGCCTTCAACAAATCCTGGAACAACAACAGGAAGTTATGTACATAACTTTACTGCATCAGGTACAACAAGTTCAGTATATACAATAACAGGCAGCCTGGCTAATAAGGGCACCGTTAATTATGCAGGACTTACACTTTCTAAGTGCCTTAAGATGGAGTCTTCTACAAGTATTAAGTTCGCAACTCCATCATCAGGTAAGCTTATTCTTGTATTCGGTGGTTCAACAGCCGCTTCAGGAAAGGCAGTTAAGGTTAACGGAACTAAGTATACATGCGGTTCAGACGGAATTGCTACAATAGATATCAGCGGTTCTAAGGATATTACAATTACAAAGGGCGATTCAATAAATCTGTTCTATATTAATTATGTAACAGAGGGCTCTTCTGAGAATCCAAGCAATCCTGCTACCGAGCCTTCAACTGAAGCTCCTACTCAGAAACCTACACAGGCTCCTACCAAGCCGGCTGACAAGAAGAATGGTCTTCTTAAGAGTGACGATGGCAGCTGGTATTATTATGTTGATGATGCCATAGACACTTCAAAGACCGGTCTTGTTCAGAATAATGATGCATGGTGGTATGTCGAAGGCGGCAAGCTGCAGAGTGATTACAGGGGATTCGTTGAGAACAGTGCCGGTAAGTGGTATGTGGTAAATGGTAAGATTAATACTGATTTCACAGGTCTTGGCAAGGATGGTGATGACTGGGTATGCGTAAGGGCAGGCAAGGCTGACAGCTCATACACAGGTCTCGTTAAGAACAGTGATTACTTCTGGTATGTAAAGGACGGTAAGCTTGATACTTCTTATCTTGGTACAGTAACCAATGACGGAGGTACATGGTTTATTATCAACGGCAAGCTTGATACATCCGTAACAGGAATCAAGAGTGACAAGACTGATTTCTGGTATGTAAAGGGCGGCAAGGTTGATACAGCATTTGAAGGCGTTATTGAACAGGGCGGAAGCTGGTGGTATGTAAAGGATGGCAAGGTTGCCAAGGACTATAAAGGCCTCTTCACTAATGATGCCGGTACATGGTATGTTGCAGCCGGTAAGATTGACACTGATTTCACAGGTCTCGGCAAGGATGGTGATAACTGGGTATGTGTAAGAGCCGGTAAGGTTGACAGGACATATACAGGCCTTGTACAGAGTAGTGGAATCTGGTGGTATGTAAGTGATGGCGTACTTGATACAAGCTACACAGGCATCCAGACTAATGATGGTGGTTCATGGCTTGTAGTCAAAGGTAAGCTTAACACAGACTACACTGGAGAATACACTGTTGATTCTACAACTTACAATATTGTTAATGGTAAGGTAACAGATTAATAAAAATAAAGGAGAGGGTAAAATTATGAGAGCTAAGAAGTTCTTCGCTGCATTCCTTGCTACAGCACTTACTGTGTCAGGGTTTGCAGTAGGCTCTCCGGTTACTGCTAAGGCAGCATCGGCAGAGTTCACAAGTGTGGGTGGATTCAGTGAGACAATCTATGCACAGATATCTGGCGTTAAAGACGCTGATGTTACGGGTGTTTCCTACAGCGGAACAGCTTCCGGAGAACTTACGGGACAGGATCTTGAGTATCTTGTAAGAGACAAGAATGGAGGAGTGCGTGTCGACATTCCGGGAGTAAAACCCGGTACATATACACTCACAGTTACAACAAAGAGCGGGACTATCACAAAGAGCGGCATCAGTGTTGATGCACAGGACCGTTCAGGATATGCACATTTTAATTACACTGCAGGTGTAGGTGCATACAATGATGATGGTACACTTAAGGACAACGCCATTGTTCTTTATGTGACAGATGACAATAAGAACAGCGTTGAATTAACTTACGGCGGAACTACTGTTAAGGGTATCGGTAACATCCTTAACTCAGTAGGTAAGGAATGCGGTGAGGCAGGCCACGAAGGCCAGTGCAAGAAGACATCAGGCAACAAGACAATTTATGCAAAGGCCAACACAAACCAGGGTATCATCCAGAAGCTTGCGGAGAATAATGTACCGCTTGTTGTGCGTTTTATCGGAACGGTAAGCGACAGCGGTCTTTACAAGAGAGGTACTTTCAATGCCAGCACAGGTCTCATTGACGGACTTACAGCATATGACGGGGACGACTTCGGCGGTTCTGTAGGTGATAACGGACATATGGCACGTATCAAGTCAGGCAGGGATATCACTCTTGAGGGTATCGGAACTGACGCAACAATTGACGGATGGGGCTTCCATTTTATGGCGGAGAGTGCACAGCCTGACCTTGGCAAGAGCTTTGAGGTCCGCAATCTCAAGTTCATCAACACACCTGAGGATGCCATCGGCATGGAGGGTGTTCAGGCATCAGCCAATGTCAATTCAGATCTTTCAGCCAGCGTAGAGCACTGCTGGATACATAACAACGAGTACTACTGTCCGAGCATATCCAACCCGGCAGAATCGGATAAGTCAGAAGGCGATGGCTCAGTTGACTTCAAGAGAGGCCAGTACTTTACATGCAGCTATAACTACTTTGAGGGCTGCCACAAGACAAACCTTGTAGGTTCATCAGATTCCAGCCTCCAGTATAACCTTACATACCACCATAATTACTGGAAGTTATGTAAGGCAAGGGGACCTCTTACGCGTAATGCCAATGTCCATATGTATAACAACATATATGAAGGACAGACAGACTATGCAATGAATGTAAGAGCCAATGCGTACATTTTCTCAGAGTATAACCTGTTCTATATGTGCAAGAATCCACAGAGAGTAGATTCGGGTGCAATCAAGAGCTACAATGACTCATTCTCAAGCTGCATCAATGATATGGGCGGAACAGTAGTAGAGAATAAGACAGACCCGGTTGCCAACAGCTGTAAGTTCGCGGCAAAGGGAATTGACTACAGCAGGTTTGATACTGATTCATCACTTTCATATATCCCGACAGGCGATTATGAATTACAGACAAGCATTACAGAGGCACACAAGGCTATCGCATCCAGAACGGGCGTGCTCAAGGAGAACCCTGTAGCTGCCGGGGATGTGTCAATGTCTTCAATATCATATGTACCGAGTGGTGTTACGCCTGTTAATGTAACTGAACTGCCTTCAACACTGACACCCGGCAAGCTTAATAAGACAGTATATGCATTCACTGTCGGCGGTACGGTAGATGTGACAGTTAAGTATGCAGATGATACACTTGCAGGAACAGGTGCGTTGGTTAATGAAGCAGGAGAATGCTTCCTCGTTGCAAGCGGCACGGCAAGGAATCTTCCTGCCGGAACATACATTATCCAGCCATACAACTTCCAGCCGGGTGATGGCAAGACGATGCAGTCAGGAACATTCAAGCAGGTAACGATTGATTCACTTGAGATTACATCAAGTGATCCTAATGCTCATTACCACAAGTATGAGCTTGTTGAGACAATAGCTGCTACATGTACTTCTGAAGGAAGTAAGATTTACAGGTGTTCATGTGGAGATACCAAGACAGAGCCGGTTGCCAAGCTTGATCACACATATGGCGCATGGACAGTTACAAAGGAAGCAACAGAGACAGAGACAGGACTTAAGGTCCGCAAGTGTACTGTATGCGGATGTGAGGATTTCCAAAAGATTCCGGCTAAGGGAACATCAGGCGGCGGTTCTTCAGAACCGGCAGAGGCAGGTGCATATGCACACAACTTCACAACAAGCGGAACATCAAGTTCTGTATACACAATAACAGGCTCAACCACGACAAGCAAGGGAAGTGTGACATACGCAGGACTTACCCTTACGACAGCCCTGAAGATGGAGTCCAAGACAGGCATTACATTCACAGCTCCTTCAGATGGTAAGCTTGTCCTTGTATTCGGCGGTTCAACTGCTGCATCAGGCAAGACAGTCAAGGTTAACGGAGATAGGTATACATGTGGTTCAGATGGAATTGCTACAGTTGAAGTTAAGGCCGGAGAGGTTACTATAACAAAGGGCGATTCAATTAATCTGTTCTATATGAACTTTGAGGCTGACGGTTCATCGACAACGGATCCTACCGAACCTGCTAATCCGGATATACCAAGTGCTGACAAGAAGAATGGACTTCTTAAGAGTGACGATGGCAGCTGGTATTACTATGTTGATGATGCCATAGACACTTCAAAAACCGGTCTTGTTCAGAATAATGATGCATGGTGGTATGTCGAAAGCGGCAAGCTTCAGAGTGATTATAAGGGATTCGTCGAAAACGGTGCCGGTAAGTGGTATGTGGTAAATGGTAAGATTAATACTGATTTCACAGGTCTTGGCAAGGATGGTGATGACTGGGTATGCGTAAGGGCAGGCAAGGCTGACAGCTCATACACAGGTCTCGTTAAGAACAGTGATTACTTCTGGTATGTAAAGGACGGTAAGCTTGATACTTCTTATCTTGGTACAGTAACCAATGACGGAGGTACATGGTTTATTATCAACGGCAAGCTTGATACATCCGTAACAGGAATCAAGAGTGACAAGACTGATTTCTGGTATGTAAAGGGCGGCAAGGTTGATACAGCATTTGAAGGCGTTATTGAACAGGGCGGAAGCTGGTGGTATGTAAAGGATGGCAAGGTTGCCAAGGACTATAAAGGTCTCTTCACTAATGCTGCCGGTACATGGTATGTTGCAGCAGGTAAGATTGACACATCATTCACAGGTCTCGGCAAGGATGGTGATAACTGGGTATGTGTAAGAGCCGGTAAGGTTGACAGAACATATACAGGTCTTGTACAGAGCAGTGGAATCTGGTGGTATGTAAGTGATGGCGTACTTGATACAAGCTACACAGGAATCCAGACTAACGATGGCGGTTCATGGCTTGTAGTCAAAGGTAAGCTTAACACAGACTACACTGGCGAATACACTGTTGATTCTACTACATACAATATTGTTAATGGTAAAGTAACAGATTAACTCTATTGCCAAATAATAAGAGCAGCTCTATAATCTATATAGAGCTGCTTTTTATTTGTGCGCTCTGTATATTTATTTGCTCATAAATCAAAAAGATTGGATTACATTTTGCATGACTATATTACAGAATATACTTTTTAGTACTGGCAATGGATTTTCAGACATATTATGCTGTCGTACTTCCGGAACTGTTATCTGCAACAATTACTCTGCACATATGGGCAGAGCATCAGTAATTACTACAGATACATATTTTAATTTTTTTGATAGTTCTACATGGAACAGATACACCGGCTGCAGTCAGATAAGCTTAAATATACGCATAAAAGGTAAGGCATTAATAAGTATCTATGATGAGACTAATTCATGCCTGCAGACATTTGATGTTCATTCAGCTGACACGTATAATGGTGTTACAATTAAACCGGATACCGGTTGCGCACAGGGGCTTTATTTAAAAATAGAAGCTGCCGATATATGCGATATTGAAAGAGCGTTCTTTTATACAGATGATGACAGCGTTGCAGTCAATGACAGCGTTGCAGTCAATGATATTGAACTTGGCATAATAATATGCACATATAAAAGAGACGAATACATAAAGCATAATCTCAGGCAATTATATGAAAGTGAATTTTTCAACACTTCAAGTCCTTTATATGGCAGGATGAAAATATGTGTTGTCGACAATGCCTCTGAGCTTCCGTTATACGATGATAATAATATCTGCATAATTCATAATGTTAACAATGGCGGTGCCGGAGGATTTACAAAGGGAATTGAATATTTCAGGACTATCCCCGGTATTACCAATGTAGTATTTATGGATGATGATGTTGAATTTGTCAATGAGACCTTCTACAGAATGTATTCGCTGTTATCTCTGTTAAAGCCTGAATATACGGATGATGTTATTCAGGGAAGAATGTTCCGGCTTGACAACCGAATCATTCAATATACGGCCGGTGAGATATGGAATTACGGAGATATCAGGCATGTTGGATTTGATAAAGATATGTCTGACAGATCGTGCCTTAAAGACATGAATACATCATATGGAGAATATGCGGGATGGTGGCTTGCATGCTATCCGGTAAATTTTATTAAAAAAAATCTCCCTATCCCTTTCTTTTTGCATTGTGATGATGTAGAATATGGTATTAGGTGTGCTCGCAGGTTAATAATTCTTAATGGAATTAATGTATGGCACGAAACTTATGAATACCGGGTTACTCCGACTATAATTTATTATGATATACGCAATACACTTTTTGTTAACCACATGCATAATATGTTTGACGCCAATCTGGCTATACAGTCATGGAAAGACCGGATATCGTACTTTCATGTGCAAAAAGAATATAAGACTGAATATATGGCTATACGTGCAATGAATGATTTTCTAAAAGGCGAGCAGTGGCTTATGTCCGTAAAGCCTGAGAGGCTTCATCGGAAGCTGTGCAGGGTAAGGAGACTGTTCAGATTACACAATACTGTTTTCTGGCGTATTGTACAGCTAAAATATGCATTAAAATATAATATGAGGGAGAAACACAATGACGATACAGGAGCTGGCAATTCCACATGCTGATATATGTGACGAATTGAAACTCTATTTTAATGGAGGCAACTTCAGTATTACAGATAATACCATTGTAATAGATGCTAATGGTAATGTTGATACTGATACATACTTTAATTCATTTTCAATCAGAAAGTGGATGAAATATACCGAACTTAAGAACTTAACCTTGACTATTGACGTAGAAGGTGAATGTTCAATATATCTTTGTTATGCATGGATTGACAAAACTAACATAATCCGCAGGGCAGGAGATAATAAACCCGCATTTATCAAAGAATCATCCGCGCGCGAAAGCTTAACTCTTACATATCCTGATAATTCAGAGGGGACTATCGCTTATTACAGAATTGCATCTGAAAATGGTCCGGTAAGAATATATGCTGCCGGTTACAGTTCAGATTTGTCAATTACAAACGATGTCAAAGTTGCACTCGGAATATGTACATATAAACGTGAAGATTTTGTATATAAGAATATAGCAAGTCTGAAGTCTTCAATACTTGATAATGCATCTTCAACACTTTGCGGCAAGGTAAAGGTTATCATATCTGATAATGGCTGCTCTCTTGATAAGGCACAGATTTCAGATAAAGACATAACATGTGTGGATAATCTGAATCTTGGAGGAAGCGGCGGCTTTACACGCTGTATGATTGAAGCCAAGAAGCTCATGGTATCAGATAATATCACACATATCATTCTTATGGATGACGATATTGTATTTGACCCTCAGACGATTGAACGTACATATACATTGCTTTCACTTCTCAAGCCTCAATATTACAGCAACGCAATGATAGGCGGCGCCATGCTTATTCTTAACGACATGCCTAAACAGTTTGAGAATGCAGCCTTATATCATGGCGGAATGCTGAAGTTTGAGAATAAGAATATTGATCTGAGAACTATCCGTAATGTTCTTACCAACGAACGCCCGAAGGATGTTAATTATAATGCATGGTGCTATTGCTGCATGCCTCTGTCTGTAATAACCGATGACAATCTTCCGATGCCGTTTTTTATACATATGGATGATGTTGAATACGGTGTGCGTAATAAGTTTGAAGTCATTACAATGAATGGAATTAATGTATGGCATCCGTTTTTCCAGAATCAGCGTCCCGCATCAATAGTATACTATGATGTGCGCAACAAACTTATAACAATGGCAGAGCTGGGCGGCATGCATATAGAACGGTATGCATCATTCTACCTTGAGATGTTTCATAATTATATATTCAATTATGACTACAACAGGACAATTCTTGCCTGTCAGGCAATTCTTGATTTTTGTGAAGGGATTGATGCATTCAAGGCAGCAGATGCCCTTGAACTTCAGAGCCGGCTGTCCGGATATAACCAGCCGTGGCTTGATGATGACGATGGCAGTGTACTTGCAGGAATAGATAATTCTGAATCAGTCAATTACGTTTCTAAAAAAGGCCTTCTGATTAATTATCTGCTGCCTGCCAAAAAAGAGTCAATTACTGTCGATTGCAGTATTAATAATGCTTACCCATACAGAGCCAAGCAGCTTATTGTATGCAACCGCCGGCAGAATAAGTATTGCGTATACAAAAAGAGCCTGTTAAAGCTTATTCATGCAAAACATATGTGTAATAAAGCCAAGAAAGCCATTCGTACAACTATCCTTGACTCAAGCTGGGAATGGCATGACCGTATTGGTGAGATTACTAATATTGATTACTGGAAAAATTATTTAAAAATTAACTAACAAGGATTAAGGAGCTAATACACATGGGCAATAAAGTTTTGTCGGTTGTCATACCGGCATATAACATGGAAAAGTACATTAAACAGACGCTGGATTCACTCATATGCGATGGGTATATGGATAAGCTTGAGGTACTCGTCATTGATGACGGTTCTAAGGACGATACGGCAGCTATTGCCAAAACATACGAAGACAGATATCCCGGGACATTCAGAGTTATCTCAAAAGAGAACGGAGGTCATGGTTCTGCTCTTAATAAGGGAATAGAGCTTGCCACAGGCAAATATTACCGCCCGCTTGATGCTGATGACTGGGTTGATACTTCTGCATTAAAGGCTGTTATAGCTGAGATGGAAGCTCATGATGCGGATATGGTTCTGACTAACTTCAGGAAGGTCTATGAGAAGACGCAGAAGACAGAGAATGTCAGGATATCTAATGTGTGGAACCGCAAACAGATTGACGAAGGCAAAGCCGTGCCAAAGCCTGGTCGAAAAGTTCTTATATACGGACAGGTTTATGATTTTGATAAGGAATTATTTGATTATTCAAAGCAGTACCTTTTCCACTTTGTATCATACAGAACACAGATTCTCAAAGATAATAATATACGTTTTGACGAGCATGTATTCTATGATGATATGGAATATGACATATTCCCGCTTCCATATGTTAAGACAGTTCTTCCGATTGACAGGTATCTTTACCAGTACCGCCTTGAAAGAGAAGGTCAGAGTGTTGACCAGTCATCATTTGCCCGTAACAATAAGCACAGGCGTAAGATTGTGGAGCATATTACGGAATACTACGTTAAGAACAAAGCTTTGTTCAGTCCTAATGTATACAGCTATCTGAGAGAAGATATCCTCTGGAAGATAACAAGACAGTATGATATATATCTTACCCTCATGAAGAATAACTCGGAGACATGCAATGAGCTTATGGGCTTTGCAAGAACAATACAACGGATTGACGGGAATATATATAATGAGACATGCAGCCGTCGTATCAGGCTTATAATGAACAGTAACGGCATCCTCTTCCCGCTTATTGCAAGCCGCAGCATACAGCAGCTTAACTGGAAGTATAAGCTCTGGAAGAACCCTAATCCGGCTGCTAAGGCATGGACAATGGAATCAGATAAGCCTATGCACAGAATGATAACTCGCAGAAGAATATTAAAAGCGCTTCATCTGACATGGCTTAATAAGGATATGCGTAATATCAGCCGTTTCAAAAATATCCACAAGGGAGAACGCTGTTTTATTACATGTCCCGGTCCGTCTATGACAATAAAAGATCTCGAGCTTCTTAAAGATGAATATACAATAGGTGTTAATTCCATAACAAAAGCATATGCCTTTACTGACTGGAGGCCTACATATTATGCTCTCGTTGACAGCTATGCTTTTGGCAAGACTCTCAGTGAGAAAGAAGTACCCGGCAACACTTTCTGCCAGCGTGAAGCATTTTTCCACTACAGAGTTAATCCAAAGACCCGCAATGGCAGAGAAACTCACCTCTTAATTGATTATTCCAATCATCGTCCTGACTGGATGGCGAAGCACAGGATTAAATACAGTGATGATATGAGTGTATGCGCATATGACGGATTTACAGTTACCAACATGGCTATACAGCTTGCTATATATATGGGCTTCAGTAAAATCTATATAATCGGTGCTGACTGTGATTATTCACAGCCAAAGATACATTTTATTGAGGTTGAGGATGATAAAGACAAGATATCAGGCGGATGGCTCCCTGCTGCCAATGACCTTGGAATTGAAGGCTATAAGGCTATGAAAAAGTTTGCTTACAAGCACAGCTGTGAGATATATAATGTTACACGCGGCGGCAAGCTTGAAGTATTCTATAGAGACAATCTTGAAAGAGTGTTACGCAACAAATAATTAACGTCAGATAGGAGAATGTCATAATGAAGGTAGTATCATTTATTCCAATTAAACTTAACAACCAGCGTCTTCCGGGCAAGAATCTTCTTGACCTCGCCGGAAGACCGGTCTGCGATTATCTTTTTAATACAGTTGCAGGTATTGATGAAATCGACGAGAAATATGTATATTGCAGTGATGAAAAGATATGCCCATATATTCCTGATAAGCTTACTTTCAAGAAAAGAGATGCCCGTCTTGACGGATATCTGGTAAAAGGGCTCGAGATAATTGAAGCATTTGTAAATGATGTAGATGCAGATATATATGTTCTTACACATGTTACGCAGCCTTTCACAAAGGCAGATTCCATCCGCAATGCTCTTGCCAGGGTGGTCAGTGGTGAATATGATTCTGCATTCAGTGCTGTTGCTCTTCAGGATTATATGTGGTACAAGGGCAAGCCATTCAATTATGACCTGACTGATATAGTAAGAACTCAGGAGCTTGAGCCTGTATATATGGAGACGGGTGCATTCTTTATATTCAGGAAAGAAGTATTTACTAAGCTCCACAGAAGAATTGGCGAACATCCTTACATATATGAGATTGATCAGTTTGAAGCAGTTGATATCGACACACAGGAAGATTTCGATTTTGCAAAGGTAGTAGCTGAATATTTAAAACGCAATAACTAAAGGACTTTATAATGAAAAATATTAGCATATTAGACTGTACATTACGTGATGGCGGAAGAGTTATAAATTGTGAATTTTCGGACGACGAGATTCGTGATATCTCAAGAAGACTTTCCGATTCCAATATAGACATTGTCGAAGTCGGATTTTTAAGAGACAGTAAAAAAGTTCATTTTGAAGGAAACAGTACATTTTTTACAGACGTTAACCAGATTGCTCCGTATCTTGACAAGTCATCCGGCAACTGCATGTATGTAGCATTTATTGATTACGGCATGTTTGATTTTGATACTCTTGGTCAGTGTGACGGAACATCGGTTGATGGTATCCGTGTCGGTTTTACGAAGAAAGATTACTATTCTTCAAGAGATGACATTATCCGCTGCCTTAATATTGTAAAAGCCAGAGGCTATAAGCTCTTTGTCCAGGGTGTTAATTCGCTAAGTTACAGTGACAAAGAAATGCTTGATCTTGTCGACCTTGTGAATGAAGTGCATCCATACAGCTTCGGTATCGTAGATACCTATGGGGCAATGTACGAGGATGATCTCCAGCGTATATACGCACTTATTAATAATAATATGCACAAAGACATCTGCATAGATTTTCACTCACATAATAATTATCAGCTCTCATTCTCACTTGCCCAATCAATTATCAGACTGAGTGACAGTGTGCGCCATATCATCATCGATGCAACGCTTAACGGTATGGGCAAGGTAGCAGGTAACCTTAATACAGAACTTATAGTCGATTATATGGTCCGCAAGCTTAACTGCAATTATGACTTTGAGCAGATTCTTGACATAATTGATGACTACATCTACCCATATAAGGAAAAAGATTTCTGGGGATATTCTATTCCGGCACTTATCGGAGGAATGTATCAGTCCCACCCTAATAACGTGCTTTACCTTACAAACAAATTCAGGCTGCAGACCAAGGATATTAAGAATCTGCTTTCTATGATTGAACCTGCCAAGCGCACACGCTATGACTATGACAACATTGAGCGTATATATCTTGAATACAGCGGTAATAAGATAGATGATTCCGCAACTATATCAAAGCTTACACAGGAATTAGGGCAGAAAGAGATTCTGCTCCTTGTTCCGGGACACTCACTTGTTGAATATTCTGAACAGATAAATGGATATATAGCTGAACATAATCCTGTATGCATATCGGTAAACTTTGTCTCAGAATACAGTAATTATGCATTCTGGGGTAACTCAAAAAGATATGCTCTGCGTAAAAACAGGCGTCAGGGCGTTACGTCCATAGTAACATCTAACATTAATTCAGATAACGATACAGATATGATGGTTAACTACTACAGCCTGATTGACCGCAGATACGTTAATTATGAGAATTCAACCATAATGCTTCTTAACCTTCTTAAGAAGATTGCACCTGCCTGTATTACAATAGCAGGCTTTGATGGATTTAATGCCAGTCGTCATAATAATTACATTGATGACAGTTTTCAGAATGATCGTCATGCTGATGACTTTGAACAGCTTAATAATGAGCTTCGTGACATGTTAAGCTCATATGCCGGCTGTATGAGTGATAACTGCTCTGTTAAATCTATTACTCCGGGCATTATTACAGATATATTAAAATGAGAGGATTAACCATGAAAGATTCCAATATTAAGCTCCTGATTATGGATGTTGACGGAACACTCACTGACGGAAAAGTCTATATGTCCGAACATGGCGAACTGTTCAAGGCATTTGACATAAAGGATGGTCTTGGAATACACAATATTCTTCCGGCCAGCGGTATTACACCTGTTATAATAACAGGACGCCGCAGCAACATTCTTAAGCTCAGATGTGATGAAATCGGAATAAAGTATCTGTATCAGGGTGTATCCGACAAAACCGGAACTCTTGATAGTCTTTTATCAGAGCTTGCATTAGATTATTCTAATTGTGCGTACATCGGAGATGATATAAATGATCTTTCATGCATGCGCAAGGTTGCACTCGTTGGCTGCCCTGCTGATGCAGTACGTGATGTTATCAGTATATCCGATTTTGTTTCTTCAAAGAATGGCGGCTGTGGTGCCGTCAGGGATTTTATAGAATGGTTAGTTGAATAGGGGATTAACAATTATGATGGAAATATCAACTTTGGGTACAAAAATATGTGATGATGCCATACATTATTCAAATGGCAAAATCGTTAACAAAAACAGATTTGTTGAAATATCTCCATTTACACTGGCGGATGAATATTCATTTACAGAGTCTGACAATATAATTCCGGATATAGATGTGCAAGAGACAAATTCTTACCTTAAAGATATATTTTTAAAAGAACTTCATGGTGATATTGTAAAAGACCTTGTATCATCCAGTGCTGAATACATTGTTATCGATCTTCTTATCTGCAGATTGTTTTTTAATGAATTTACATTTGAAAACGGACGTACATTCCGAATAACATTGAGCTCTACGTGTCGTGCCAATCTTGATACATTAAGAAAATACCTTTGTGACAAGACAGGACTGGCAATCAGATCCGAGCGGATTATTAATCCTGCAAAGCTTAGTGAGGAAGAGCTTACAAAAGAACTGTTGAATTTTATCAATCTGCTCAGACTCAGATTTGCCGGAAAAAAAATAATATTATTAAATACGCGTGCAGTGTATCATTACCTGAATACAAAGCTTGAAGTGCTGCTTATTAATAACATTAATAATTGTGCCGATATGAACATTTTCTTCAAAAAATGCACGGATATATTTACAAAAAATTATTGCTGCACACAGATTGATATGCCTCAGAATCTCATATGTGACACACGCATAAAGTCAGAGCTTTGTTTTCACTATTCATACTATTATTATGATTATATAAATTCATGTCTTAAGTCAATTAACGGGAATACATATGATAATTCTCAGAAAGACACGCTTCTTAACCAATATGAGCTGCGCCAGCTTGCCGATATTGAAGACGGCTCCATGAAAACACTTGCTTCATTGACATTTTTAAGATATAAAGGACGAAAGTTAATACTTATCGGAGACAATCTTGCCTACGAATACTGGCTAAAAAAAATGTACGGCATTATTGTAGCAAAGCGCATACATTATACCGCTGAATCAACATTTGAATCAGTATATGAACAGCTTAATGAAACTGCTTATCAGTACAAAGATTATATATGTGTAGTTCCTCATATATATACAGGCACTGATGTGCTTAAAGCTGTATGGACATGTGGTTTTGCAATGCAGTCCGACTGTATAACAGCTATCCATCAGCCATACACACTTAAGAATTTTGCCGGAGAATACACCGATTGCTATAATAATCACATTTTGGCTGAATCTCCGGTTACTCTTGAAGTCAAGGGCAGTGGATCTCATGTGTCAATAGGACACGGTGTCCATGCATTTAATGAACAGCTGCGTTTTATAATTCTTAATGACGTTACTCTTGCAATTGGTAAAAGGACATTTACCTCTAAAAGCAAAGTTATTACATCAACTATTTATGACGGCGGCAAAGTTATAATTGGTGACAATGTTAATTTGGGCAATAATGTACATATAAGATGCAGTTTCTTCGACAATACCTATATCGGAGATAATACAGTAGTAGGTGATGATACAGTAATATTCAACGGCGACGGGCATGCAATAATAAGTGTTGACACCGGGGAGAATATTAACTATGACCTGAATAACTCACCAGAAGAAAAACATATTATAACAATTGGTTCTAATGCCACAATAGGAAAAGACTGCTTTGTTTTATCCGGTTCATTTATCTCTGATAAATCAATCGTACGTGACAAATCACTTGTGAACAAAAGGTTTGATTGTGCTGCATTAATTGCAGGCCATCCTGCACATCTTATAAAGAAGTTATAGAATTAACCGGGAGTGTATATACATGAAGATTGCTACTTTAGGCTCCAGAATTATCGATGACGCTGTTGTCAGTTCAAAAGCCGGGAATCATAATGACAATATTAAAAGAATCGTCGGAATCTCTCTCTTTTCTATTAATTCTGATTCTCTGTTAAATGAAAACGAGCGTTGGAATATCAAAGAAAAGAATTCATACCGCAAAAATATTTTAACAATGGATCTTAATAAGTCAATAATGCAGATTCTTGCTAAAACACGTTACGAACGTCTTTTTATCGACTTTGCTGACTCTGCCGGAGATATCTGGCAGTGTACGCTTACTGACGGTCGTATTTTCAGATGTACTTATAATGATATATTCAGAAATAATATTACATACATAAAAGAATCTATTATTGCCAAATCAAAATGTTCAATAAAAAATGAGGTTATTATAAAGCCTCTTGAATGGAACGATGCTGAGCTTACTGCCGAGGTTACAAGATTAGCTTCCGAATTCCTTGCTCTTGATGTATCAAGGACTGTTCTTTTCAATCCGTATATTCCATTCAGATATAAGGTTGATAATTCCATAAATAACAGTCCGTTTCCTCAAAAAGTATCTGACATTAATGCATTCTCTGAAAGGTGCTTTAAAAAGCTTTGTGATATAATGCATTGTCAGATGATTAACCGAACTGATTTTGTGCTTGGCGGTTCACGCTATAATGATGTAGGCGGACTTTCTTACACACAGGAATATTATGATTATCTCAACAGATGCGTAGATTCAGCACAGACGGCTGAACTTGAGAATACTTATATACATCAGCTTCAGTCATCTGTGGAAATGTGTTTATTAAATAATAATTCCAATAAAATAAAAACACTGAATGGCTCACGCAAATTAATTCTGATATGTGAATCAGAGGAAGTTTATGATTATTGCAAAGAAGAATTAGGCATACCATGCACTTCTTACATAAAGTATTCTGATGCCGTCACAAAAAAACAGTGTCTTTGCCACAAGCTTTCAAAACTGCATGGAAAATATGATGAATATTTTATAGTAATTGCGCACCTTACACGTGACAGCGCAATCTTGAAATTATTATGGGAAATAGGATTTACTCAGCCTTTTGGATGCTATGTGCCTTCGGTTGATGAGTTCTGTCTCAACAACTTTAAGGGCTCATTTTCTGATATTTACCACAACATGGCAACTATAAAAAGCGAACATGTTCAAGCCCATTTTTCTGCGCACGCTTCTGAGATTACAATACATGAAAACTGTAATTTTAACCAGCGTCTGCTTGCATTCGTTCGTAATAGCTCTGTTCTTACTTTCGGCAAAGATATAAGAGCTGATAAATTAAGCACATCCTGTTTTGACTGTTCAGAAATTTCAATTGGAGATAGTTCCACCTTTGCAGACAATTGCTTTATTGTGACAGGAACGCCATTTACTAATATAGATATTGGCAGGGACTGTATGTTCTCAAGTAAAATTACCTGTCTTGGCGGTGACGGACATGCAATATTCGACATTGATTCAGGAGATAGGATTAATCTGAATCCTGATAACGTCCGGTCAGGCAAACTCAGCATTAACATAGGCAGCCATGTCTGGGTTGGATATCAGGCATTCATTATGAGTGGTGCGGATATAGGTTCGGGCACAGTCATCGGTGCCCGTACACTTGTAAGCAAACCTATACCTAATAATGTTATAGCTGCCGGCAAACCTGCTGCCGTAATTAAAAAGGATGTTACATGGCGCCGTGATCCGTTCAGCCACAATATTTATGATAATCCTGATTCATTGGAAGCTGAATTTATAAAGAGGACGGGAGAGTAGATATAATGTCTGATTTAAAACCGATAATTTTAAAAGCGTTTGTTGGAAGCTATTCTGATGATTTCAATAATCAAATTGAAACAGGAATACCTATTGATATTAATATATATGGCAGCAATAATTCTGTTATTATTAATGGCAGCAATAAAAGTATTTCATATAGCATTACAGTCTGCAATAATACCAATATATCTATTGGATATAATGTCTTAACCAACATGAATCGCAAGCTTGAACTCGTTGCAGAAGATAACTCCGATATATCCATAGGAGATAACACTTCGTTTGTTAACGGGTGCAGATTTTTTGCTGGAAACAGCAGTAAAATATACATAGGACGTAACTGCATGTTTTCTACTGATATTCTTGTATCATGTAATCCAGTTATTGCTGAAATTACTTCATGCAATAATTCTATAAATGTGAATGATTATGTGTGGGTAGGATGGGGGGCATCGCTGCAGCAGGGCTGCAATATTAACAAAAGCTGTATTGTTGCTGCTCAGGCCGTTGTTGAAAATGAAGTTCCTGCCAACAGCCTTATAGCAGGAGACCCTGCTAAAATCATACGCAGCAATATTACATGGCATCGTCACAATATGGAATATAATATTAATGCCGTTTCGGCTGAATACAGAACTATATCAAACACTTAAGGATTAAACATGAAAAAAGCGCTAATTGTTGCCGGTGCCGGAGGATTCATAACACATTTTGAATTAAGCGACATAGATATTCTTATCGACATGGGATATCATGTCATATGTGCTGCTAATTTTGATAACCCTCTGTACGAATTTGATATTGATACACTTAACAGACGCAATGTAACCATTTATAATATACCTATGTCTAACAGACCGTCAGACATAGTCAGCCATGTCAGGTCTTTCTTCTGCCTTAAGAGAATCATACGCCGGGAGAATGTTGACATAATACACTGTCATACACAGGTGCCGTCAGCAATATCAAGAATGTCTGCAGGAAGGACTAAGGCCGGTATTATATATACGTCACATGGTTTTCATTTCTACGGTAAATCATCACTGACGGTAAGAATTATCAAATATATAGAAAAGAAACTGGCAAAAAAAACTGACTGTATTATAACTATCAATAATGATGATTACAATAATGCATTAAAGCTTGCCTCCGGAAGGACTATCGTAAGAAAAATTCCGGGAATAGGAATTGATACAGAGCGTTATATTCCCGCTGAAGCGTCAGGAAAGTCTGTACGTGCATCATCCGGAATACCTGATGGCGCATTCTATATAATCTCTGCCGGCATGCTTAATGACAATAAGAATCATATTACTGTCATAAAAGCAATTGCTGCGCTTGATAATCCGAATATATACTATGATATATTCGGTGAAGGACCTAAGCGCCCTGAACTTGAGCAGGCCATTGCATCGTATGGTCTTACCGGAAAGGTACGTCTGCGCGGATACAGAAGTGATATGTATAATTATTTCCCCGCAGCGGACTGCAGTGTTTTTGTTTCAAAACATGAAGGTCTCGGGATGGCTGCACTTGAGTCGTTATCATGTGGTATACCTGTAATAGCTACCAACCTGAGCGGTACGCGTGAGTATATTATTAACGGTACCAACGGATTCTTTATTGATGCATGGAATAATGTCAGCCAGCTTGCCAATATCATAGACAGCTGTTGTACTGACAGACGCATATTGAAGAATATGGCACATGATTGCCGTAAGACGGCCACAATGTTTGACATAAGCATTTCAAGAACAATTATGAAAGAAATATATAATGATATCGACAAACGAACGAAGCACAACCGGTACAAATAAAAAAATTTCTGTTATAATGGGTGTCTATAACCAGAATAATTTCCGGATACTTTTTGATGCCGTTAATTCAATATTAAACCAGACTTACAGTAATTTTGAATTTCTGATATACAACGATGGTTCCAATCCGGAAGTATCTGAAGAACTACTCAGGCTTTCCGGACTTGACAAGAGAATACGCATATTATCATCGGCTGAGAATCATGGTCTGGCATATGCACTTAATGTCTGTATTGACAACGCAGACGGTGAATATATTGCACGAATGGATGATGATGATATATCACTTCCGGACCGCTTTGAAAAGCAGATTAACTTCCTTGAGAATAATCCGCAGTATTCATGGTGCGGAACATCTGCATTGCTTTTTGATAATAGCGGAATATGGGGCAGGCGCATAATGGTCGAGATTCCTGAGGCTGCTGATTATCTCAGATATTCACCATATATTCATCCCTCCGTTATGTTCCGTTCAGATGCTTTAAGAAAAGCAGGCGGTTATCATTCATCCGTCAGGACATTGCGCTGTGAAGACTATGAACTTTTCATGCGTATGACTATGGATGGTTATAAAGGCTTCAATCTTCAGTTACCTCTTTTTATGTACCGCGAAGATATTAATAATGTACACCGCAGAAAGCTGCGGTTCCGTATTGATGAAACGCGGCTGCGGTTATGTTATTTCAGGAAGCTGGGCATTTTATTTCCTTTTGGCTGGATATATGTCCTGCGTCCGCTTGCAGGCTTTTTTATCCCGGATTTCTTATTACATCATATCAAGAGAAATGAGACAGCATAATAATGATTAATAATAAATACGAAAACATTTTCAAAAAAGACAGGATTTATTCCTCTATTTTTTCAGAGCTGGACACTAAAAGTTCTATAACAGATGAGCAGCGGTATTTTTTATATGCATTTGCACCGTCTGTTCTTGAATTTGCCAGATGGATACTTAACTCAGCAATGAATAATGGTCATAAAAGAATATACTTTCTCGCACGTGACGGATATTATCCATACATTGCTGCAACACAGCTCTGCCAAGCCATGGAATATGACATTGAATGCAAATATCTTTCATTATCCCGTTATTCTCTCAGAATTCCGGAATTCCATCTCATGAAGGAGCAGTGCGTTGATAGAATATGTCTAGGAGGAATAGATGTTACATTTGAAAAGGTAATGAAACGCGCAGGGCTTACGGATGCTGAATGTCTGTCAATAGCAAAAGAGTGTGGCTATAAAGATTCCATGCATGATATACTTTCTTACAGTACAATAATGGAACTCAAGCCGGTTCTTCGCAGTAATAAGCATTTTCTCAAAATGGTATACTCGCATTCTGAACATGCATATTCAGACACAATAAGCTATCTTAGACAGGAAGGGCTTTTTGACGGTCTCAGTTTTGCGATTGCAGACAGTGGATGGATTGGAAGTATTCAGCAGTCATTGAAGAATCTTATCCATTCTGTTAATCCTTCAATTAATTTTGAAGGTTATTATTTTGGCCTGTATGACCTTCCTGATAAGGCATCGGCCAGTAACTACCATGCTTTTTATTTTGGACCCGGTAATCATATTTTACGGAAAATGAGATTCTGCAACTGCTTGTATGAAGCAGTCCTTTCTGCGCCCGAAGGAATGACAGTTTCCTATGAGTGCACTGATAATACTTACCGTCCCGTACTGGCAGACAGGTTCAATGTTAATCATGATTTAATAAAATATAACCAACAAGCTTTACAAATGTTTCTTGACGTTGTAATATCCAAAAAGGAGTTTTTAAGTTACACATGTCCCAGCTTATCAGGCAGGCTTTTGGAATGCCTGATGGCATCACCCGACATTACTGAAGCGGCTTACTGGGGAAATCTTATATTTTCAGATGATGTTATTGACTATCGCAGCCAGCGTGTGGCAAGACCTCTTACAGATGAAGATATCAGAAATCAGAGAATATTCAACAAAATCCTTAATATGCTTGGATTAAAGCATGACACTATTCATGAGAGTGCATGGATAGAAGGCAGTATTGTCCTTGGGCATAATAGACGGACAGATATGCTTCATGCTCATATGTACAAATTTCTTGTTTATTTAAAAAAATATATAAAGTGGGTAATAAAGTAATGAAAAAAAGTGAAAGTCTCAAACAATATTTCTTTGTATTAAGGCAGCTCGTATCAAGAGAACTTAAACGCAAATACGCAAGATCATATCTCGGTATATTATGGAGCGTGCTCAATCCCATGCTTTCCATGGCTGTCCTGTCAATGATTTTTTCTACAATGTTCAAGAAATCAATTCAGAACTTCCCGATATATTATCTCACGGGATTAATAATATGGCAGCTTTTCAGCACTGCAACTTCAACGTCCATTACTACGCTTGTTGATAACAGGCAGCTGCTTCTCAAGGTTAAGCTGTCCAAGGAAACATTCGTACTCGCGCGTGTTTTTACAGCCGTTGCCAATTTCGGATATACATTCATCGCATACATAATTATGTTATTTGTATTCAAAATAAAATTTAATCCGTATATGCTGCTTTTACCGATAGATGTGATTTTTCTTACGCTTTTTTCAATCGGGATGGCATATATTCTTTCTACATGTTATGTTTTTTTTGCAGATATTAATCATCTGTACTCCGTAGTTCTCACATTGTGGATGTACATGAGTGCAATATTTTATCCTATTGATTCTGTTCCGGTATCTATGCAGCTTATTATTGGTTATAACCCAATGTTCTCGTATATTAATTTTGCCAGGGACTGTGTTCTCAATGCAAAGCTTCCGGATGCCACTGACTTTACACAGATTGCTGCGTGGGGAATCGTTTCCTTCGCTATTGGGACTTATGTATTTAAGAAAAATGAAAATAAAGTTATGCAGGTAAGCTGATCTGTAAATATTAAAGAGGAATAAAATTATATGGAAAACGAAAAAAAAGAGACTAAACCCGCAATTATTGTTAATAACGTGTCAATGCGCTTTAAGATATCAACAGGCAATGTATCAGGCCTTAAAGAATTCATTATAAATAAAATCTCCCACAAATCCACATATCGCAAGTTTTATGCATTGCGCAATGTAAGCTTTGAAGTAAACAAAGGAGAGGTTGTCGGTATAATCGGTACCAACGGCTCAGGCAAGAGTACTCTGCTTAGAATAATTTCCGGAGCACTTAAACCAACAAGTGGTAATGTCGTTGTTGACCGTCGTAAGATTCAGCTTCTTACATTGGGAACCGGCTTTGATTCTGAACTTACTGCAAGAGAGAATGTATACCTTAATGGAGCAATAATCGGATACAGCAAAGAATTTCTTGATGCCAATTACGATAAGATTGTTGAATTTGCAGAACTGCAGAATTTTATGGATGAGAAAGTAAAGAATTTTTCGTCAGGAATGGTATCAAGATTAGGATTTGCAATTGCCACTGCCGGTAAAAATGCCGATATACTCATCTTGGATGAAGTTCTCAGCGTCGGTGACGAATTTTTCAAAGAGAAGAGTATGAAGCGTATAAAAGAAATGATTCACAGCGGTGCTACAGTACTCATTGTCTCACATTCGCTCAGCACAATAAAAGAGAATTGTACGAAGGTTATATGGCTTAATAAGGGCAAGCTAATGATGATTGGACGTCCAAAGAAGGTCTGTGATGCATACAGCCGCATGAACGTCCCGGGTGCCATAAAGACAAAATCTGCCCGTAAAAGTGACAGCAGCAAAGCCGCGCAGAATGCAGCAAAGAAAAATGTCCAAAAAGCAGCTCAGGGCAGGGACAATCAGGGAAAAACTGTGCGCAAGCTTGGTTTTATAAAAAAAGGCAATGATTTTATACTTGTCAAGAATGGCGTCCCAGATCTGAAATTCACCGGACTCATTAACATATACGAAGCATGGTGGTATGTTGTGGAAGGCAGGCTTAACCTCGAATATACAGGTCTTGTATATAATGCCGGATTTTACTGGTATGTGTCACGTGGTAAGATTGATGTCACATTTTCAGGCAAAGTAATGCATGAAGGCAAGGAATATATTGTAAAGCTTGGAAAGGCTCTGGGATGATTGCAAAGATTAGAATATCTGTTTACAACCTTTTAGTTAACAGAAAAACCGGAATATGTAAACGCTACCATAAATTTCACGATAAAGCCCATGGAGTTAAGAAAATATTTTCATGGCTTTATCTTATTTGCCTTAATTTCTGCTATTATATATTATTCTGTCATTTTCTCGGTGATGACATACAATGTGCTGTATATGAGAGGAAAAAGCTGCTTATTGATAAAAGTGAATCCGAAGCAGCATTTGAAAGAATTATTCCGGCAGACAGACTTATTGAAAAGCTGTCCGCGTATGATATTGTATCTTTTGATATATTTGACACATTAATATTCAGACCATTTTCTGCTCCATCGGATCTGTTTTATCTGTTAGGCTGTCAGACACAGATGCTTGATTTTAAGAATATAAGAACAGCCATGGAATCCTCCGCACGATACAGAATGTATAAAAACTCCGGCACATATGAAGTTACAATATTCGATATATGGAAAGAGATTGAGGAACAGACCGGTCTTTCTTCATCATATTGGAAAGAAGAATTAGACCTTGAGAAAGAATACTGCTTTGCAAACCCATATATGCAGAAGGTCTTCAATTCCCTGATTGAAAAAGGCATAAAAGTTATTATAACATCTGATATGTATATTCCGTCCTCATACATGGAAGATCTTCTTAAGTCATGTGGCTATACCGGCTATGACAGGCTTTTTGTATCATGCGACCTGAAAAAGAGTAAGGCTGACGGACAATTATATACACACATAAGATCACTTTATCCCGGATCTTCATTAATACACATAGGGGACAACTACAAAAGCGATTATATAATGGCACATAAGCATGGTTTTGATACATTTTATTATCCCAATGTTAACGGTTCCGGCGAACGATACAGAGCTTATGATATGTCTCCTGTGATCGGCGGGGCTTACAGAGGGCTTGTTAATACCCATCTGTATAACGGAGCTCTTCAGTTCTCCCGTGAATACGAATATGGATTTATATATGGCGGATTATTTGTGACAGGCTATTGCAATTTCATACACAATTACGCTACTCATCACAGCATTGACAAAGTTCTCTTTCTTTCCAGAGACGGAGATATATTAAAACATGCATATGATATAATGTTTCCCGGAAATTCCTCAGTATATGTACACTGGTCAAGGAAAGCAGCGACAAAGCTCACAGCAGGAATCAACCGCTATGATTACATCCGCAGATTTTTGTACCATAAAGTCAATCAGAATATTCCTCTAAGCGACATATTTGCATCCATGTCACTTAGCAAAGATTTAACCGGTACATTTAACCTGAATACTGATGAATGCCTTACCAATGCCAATGTAGAAGCTGTCAGGCATATTCTTCTTGACAACTGGGATGCTGTCGTTGCTGAATACAAAACAGAAAGTAAAGCTGCCTCCCAATATTATAAAAATATTGTCAAAGGCTGCCGAAAAGTATGTGCTGTGGATATAGGATGGGCCGGAAGCGGTGCGGTTGCACTTAATAATCTTTTCAATAAAGAATGGGGCATTGATTGTGATGTAACCGGGATAATTGCGGGAACCAACACACTTTATAATACTGATGCAGATGCAGGAGAGCCGCTACTTCAGTCCAAAAGACTTGTGTCTTACATGTATTCCGCTTCATTCAACCGTGACCTTATCAAAAAGCATAACCCAAATCGCGGTTACAATCAATTCTGGGAGCTTCTGCTTGCTTCTACCGACAGACAGTGTACCGGATTCGGCTTTGACTCTGATAATAATGCCGTACCCCTCTTTGGCAGGTGCGACATTAATCAGGACGGCATACTAATGATACAGAATGGCATAATCGACTTTGTAAAACTATACGGCAATCATTTTGGAAATAGTTTTTTCTACAATATATCAGGACGTGATGCATACGCACCTATGCTGGCTGCAGCATCAGATAATGAGAAATATCTTCGCAGCATTTACAGCAATTTTAATGTTGAAGCCAATGTAATATGATTGAAGCAGCTGCCAATGAGCAGGAAAGGAGTGTACAATCTGATATGAATTTATATATGATCATCAAGCGTATATTTGATATTGTAATATCTGTATCTGCTCTGATTTTTCTGACTCCGGTATTTGCAGTAATTGCAGTTTTAATATACCATGAAGATCATGGAAAGATATTCTATACATCCAACAGAGTCGGATTAAATGGCAGGATATTCAGAATCTACAAATTCAGAAGCATGAAGATGAATGCTGACAATCTGGAAGATACTCTTAATGAGAACGAGATAGAGCAGTACTTTAAAGAATTTAAGATTGTTAATGACCCAAGGATAACACGCATTGGCAGGGTTCTTCGCAAGACCAGCCTTGATGAGATTCCGCAGTTTTTTAATATTCTTAAAGGTGACATGTCACTTATAGGTCCCAGACCTATACTAAAATCAGAGCTTAACAAATATTATCCGGCCAATCAGGATAAACTCCTAAAAGTAAGACCGGGGCTTACCGGCTACTGGCAGTCACACGGCCGTAATAATGTAAGCTACAAAAATAATGCGCGTCAGAATATGGAGCTTTATTATGTAGACAATTGTTCATTTATATTTGATATAATAATTTTTTTTGAAACATTCATAGCTGTTTTTAACACACGCGGAGCCAATTAGATTTGACCGCAGTTTCAGGAGCAACACATGGACACCAATTCATTGCAGATTATAGTAATAATAGTTATTGTGATACTTACGTGCATATACGTATATGTACGCAACAAAAAGAATGCTGCTGCCGCGATTGAGCGGCGGATAACAAAAGAATGGGGAAATATTCCTTCAAAAAAATATACTTCTGACAGTTATTCCAATATATCTCATTATTTTCGCAACAGTACCGGTGTTCCGGCTCATGTTATTGATGACATAACATGGAATGACCTTGGAATGGATGACATATTCCGCCTTATCAACAACACTTATTCGTCAACCGGTCAGGAGTATCTTTATAAGCTTTTACGCACTCCATGTGCTGAAGAAGAGGTCCTGAAGGAATTCGGAACTCTTGCAGACATTTTTGGAACTGACGAAGCACTTCGCAAAAGCATGCAGCGTGCCTATATGAAGCTTGGCACATCAAGAAATATCTCTGTTTCAGATTATCTTGAAGTAATAACCGGCCTTGAGCCCGAAAGTAATGCAAAACACTATGCCGGATGGGCTGCCATTACAGCTTCATTTGCACTTCTTGCCTTCAGTCCTGCTGCCGGAATAGCTGCAATATGCATCGTCATAGGATATATTGTTGTGTCATATTACAAATGCAAAGCGCAGATTGATCCATATCTTGCATGTGTCAATCATATATTAAAGCTGGACGAGTGTTCATCTGACGTGATATCCGTAATATCTTCACATGACGGGCTTGAAGATTACGTAACACAGCTTTCACAGCTTCACCACATAATGGCAGCAGACCTCAAAGGCTCAGGTATTCTTGGAGCATCCTCAGGTCTTGACGGTTCAGTTGCCGCCATGCTGCTTGATTATGTAAGAATACTGACACATCTTGATATTATCAGATTCAATAAAATGATTAAAAAAATTGCTCTTCATAAAGAACAGGTCTTCCTGATGATGGAGCTTCTCGGCAGACTTGAATCAGCCATTGCCGTAGCTTCCTTCAGGCAATATCTTGACAGTAATAACGGCTGGTGTGAACCCGGGCTTTCGCACAGCAGCATCAGGCTCAATGCAGAAGGTTTATATCACCCTCTTATAAATAATCCTGTTGCCAACTCCATTGATGAAGAACACTGTGTTCTTATTACCGGCTCCAACGCTTCGGGAAAGTCAACATTTCTTAAGACAATTGCAATAAATGCAATCCTTGCACAGACAATATACACCTGCACGGCGGCTTCTTATAGTGCCGGTTATTACCGTATATATTCATCTATGGCACTCAGGGATGACATAAGCCGCAGCGAAAGCTATTACATGGCTGAGATACGTTCACTTAAAAGAATAATGGATGCTGCCCGCCAGCAGGATTCATGCCCGGTTCTGTGTTTTATCGACGAGGTTCTGCGCGGAACCAATACAGTCGAACGAATCGCAGCATCCGCACAGATTCTTAAATACATGGCAGAACGCCGCGTCCTGTGCTTTGCAGCTACCCATGATATCGAGCTGACTGAGCTTCTTGAGAGCTGTTATTCCAATTATCATTTTCAGGAAGAGGTGCTTGATAATGATGTTAAGTTTAATTACAGACTGTATACAGGCAGGGCAGCTTCACGCAATGCCATAAAACTTCTGTCAATAATGGGCTATGATGATGCAATTATTGCAAGTGCGGAACAGATGGCATCAGACTTTATAAAAACAGGCAAATGGAGGAATATATGAATGTAACAATCTATACGGACGGTGCAGCCAGAGGCAATCCCGACGGTCCGGGAGGCTATGGAACGGTCATTCATTATGTCGACCCAAAGGGTGAACTTCATGTTCGTGAATTCAGCGCCGGCTACAAAAAGACTACCAATAACAGGATGGAGCTTATGGCTGCAATTGCAGGTCTTGAAGCTCTTACCAGACCATGTAACGTTAATCTTATATCAGATTCCAAATATCTTGTAGACGCATTTAACCAGCACTGGATAGAAGGCTGGATCAAAAAAGGCTGGAAACGCGGTAAAAATGAACCGGTCAAAAATGTTGACCTGTGGAAACGTCTTCTTGAAGCCATGAAGATTCACAATGTTACATTTACATGGGTTAAAGGACATGCGGGACATGAGATGAACGAACGCTGTGATGAGCTTGCAACAACAGCTGCCGACGGCAGTAATCTGCTGGATGACATAGCAGCCGAATGATAAATTGCTTGAAAATACATATAATGAGTGATAGAATAAATTAGATTGATAATGTATTTATGCGCCTTTGCGCAGAAATGAGGTATTTATGAATATATGGTCTGTGGCTTCGGCCTCAATGGGACCTGCCGTTTTAGCAGGTGATTTTATAGGTGAGTCAATTAAGTTTGTTATTTATCTTGCGGTTATCGTATGTGCATTTACTGCAGGTGCCAAGCTCCGCAAGCATGTAGATGCCAAGAAGGCATCCAAGTAAAGAACAGATTTTATTATATTTTGGAGGATTGTTAAAGTGCAGAAGTACGGTGTTAATGAATTGAGAAGAATGTATCTCGATTTCTTCGAGAGCAAGGGACATCTTAAGATGAAGAGTTTTTCACTGGTCCCTCATAATGACAACAGCCTGTTGCTCATTAATTCAGGAATGGCTCCTCTCAAGCCTTATTTTACAGGTCAGGAGATTCCACCAAGACGCAGGGTTACGACTTGTCAGAAGTGTATCAGAACAGGAGATATCGAGAACGTAGGTAAGACTGCAAGACACGGTACTTTTTTTGAGATGCTCGGTAACTTCTCATTCGGTGATTATTTCAAGACAGAAGCAATTCACTGGTCATGGGAATTTCTTACAGAGGTTGTGGGGCTTGATGCCAGCCGCCTTTACCCATCAGTATACGTTGACGATGATGAGGCATTTGACATATGGAATAAGGAGATTGGAATTGCTCCTGAGAGAATATTCAGATTCGGCAAGGAAGATAACTTCTGGGAACACGGTTCAGGCCCATGCGGTCCATGTTCAGAGATTTATTATGACCGCGGCGAGAAGTACGGCTGTGGTAAGCCCGGCTGTACTGTAGGCTGTGACTGTGACCGTTACATGGAAGTATGGAATAATGTATTTTCACAGTTCAACAATGACGGACACGGTAACTATTCAGATCTTATCCAGAAGAACATCGATACGGGAATGGGCCTTGAGAGACTTGCCGTTGTTGTTCAGGACGTAGATTCAATCTTTGACGTAGATACACTTCAGGCTCTCCGCAACAAAGTGTGCGAGATGGCCGGCGTAACATATAAGGAAGACGAGAAGACGGATGTTTCAATCCGTGTTATTACAGATCATATCCGTTCAGTAACATTCATGGTTTCTGATGGAATCATGCCATCTAACGAAGGACGCGGATATGTATTAAGAAGACTTCTCCGCCGTGCTGCAAGGCATGGACGCCTTCTCGGTATAGAGGGCAAGTTCCTTTCAAAGCTCTGCGAGACAGTAATTGAAGGTTCTAAGGACGGATATCCTGAACTTGATGAGAAGAAAGCTTTTATCTTCAAGGTTATTGATCAGGAAGAGGACAAGTTTAATAAGACTATCGATCAGGGTCTTGGAATACTTGAGCAGCTCGAAGCTGACCTTGTAAAGACAGGTAATAAGATTCTTTCAGGCGCTGATGCTTTCAAGCTTTATGACACATATGGATTCCCTCTTGATCTTACTAAGGAGATTCTTGAAGAGAAGGGCATCACAATAGATGAAGAAGGCTTTAAGAGTGCAATGGAAGAGCAGCGTATCAAAGCCCGTACAGCGCGTAAGACTACTAACTACATGGGTGCGGACGCTACTGTATATGATGAGATTGATCCTGCAATAACAAGCAGTTTTGTCGGATATGACAAGCTCACTAACCAGTCTAAGGTATCTGTTCTTACAACTGAAGAGAATGTTGTCGAAGCACTCTCTGACGGTGACAGGGGAACTATCGTTGTAGATGAGACAGTATTCTATGGTTCAATGGGTGGCCAGGAAGGCGACAGAGGTGTTATAACTTCTCCTGAGGGTGAATTCCGTGTAGATACCACAATTCATCTTAAGGGCGGCAGAATAGGTCATGTCGGCGTTATGACCAAAGGCATGATTAAGACCGGTGATACTGTTACTCTTACTGTTGATGCTCCGGCAAGAGCCGCAACATGTGCCAACCACAGTGCAACTCACCTTCTTCAGAAGGCTTTAAGGGATGTACTCGGAACACATGTAGAGCAGAAGGGTTCATATGTTGACCCTGACAGACTCCGTTTTGACTTTGCCCATTTCCAGGCTATGACACCTGATGAGATTGCCAGCGTAGAATCAATAGTCAATGAGAAGATTGCAGAGGCACTTCCTGTTGTTACTAATATCATGAGCCTTGAAGATGCCAAGAAGACAGGAGCAATGGCACTGTTTGGAGAAAAATACGGCGATAAGGTACGTGTCGTATCCATGGGTGATTTTTCAACTGAACTCTGTGGTGGTACTCATGTTGCCAATACAAGCAATATCATGCTTTTCAAGATTGTATCTGAATCAGGTGTTGCTGCCGGAATAAGACGTATTGAAGCTCTTACAGGTAATGGCGTTCTTGCTTATTACCGCAATATAGAGAATACACTTGCCGAAGCCTGCAGGACAGCTAAGACTGAACCTTCTCAGCTCATTCACAGAATTGCTTCAATGAATGACGAGATTAAGTCTCTTTCTTCAGAGAATGAGAAGCTCAAGGCTAAGCTTGCAAACGAGGCTGTTGGTGATGTCCTTGCCAATGTTCAGGAGATTGGTTCATTCAGGTTCCTTCCTGTAAGTGTGGCAGATGTAGACATGAACGGTCTTCGTACTCTCGGTGACAACATGAAAGATAAGATTGGTTCAGGTATTGTAATACTTGCATCCACACAGGGTGACAAGGTTAATATTATTGCAATGGCAACTGATGATGCAGTCGCTAAGGGTGCTCACGCAGGCAACCTTATCAAAGCCGTAGCTCCTATTGTTGGTGGCGGTGGCGGCGGCCGTCCTAATATGGCACAGGCCGGCGGCAAAAACCCGGCAGGTATCGATGAGATGCTTGCTAAGGCAGCCGAAGTTGCAGCACAGCAGCTTCAGTAAGGAATGAGGGATAATGGGTAATTTTGAAGCTAATGGAAATTCCGAGGTAGAAAGCCATATGAAGAAGCATCATTCTAAGTTAAGCACAGTACTTATTTCTTTAATCTTTGTTGCAGCAGCAATTGCATGGCTTATTCATGTACCGACCGGAATTCTGCTTACAATAATAGGCGGAATCGTATTCGGACTTACCTATAAGAATTGAATATTTTGCTTTTAAGAAGCTCATGCTCCGGCACTCCGGTGCGTGGGCTTTTTAATCATACATAACGAAATGGGGAACTATGCAGAGATTACTTATTACAAAATTCAACGGACAGACCCTGTGCGCTGTATGTGACCAGATGACAATACGTACAGTCCGGGTCATTGAGGATGAATCAATACTTGGCAATATATATGTCGGAAGAGTTGAGAATGTTGTCAATAATATAAATGCAGCATTTATTGAATATGCCAGAGGGAAAAAAGGTTATTATTCTCTTACGGATAATGAGCATCATATTTTCCTTAATCCCAAGAATAATGACAGGATGTGCATTGGTGACCTTGTTCTTGTACAGGTGTCAAGAGAGGGTGTCAAGACCAAGGAACCGACACTTACCGGCCGTATAGGCATAACCGGAAGATATTGCGCACTTACTCTGGACTGCAAATCAGAGAATTCGTCCGTATTTATTTCCAAGAAAATTACCGATGAAGACAGGCGGTCTTATCTCAAAGGAATTGTAAAAGATGCAATGAATAATGCATTGAATGCATACACAGCTTCATCGGTTAATTCCATACCGACTGCCTCTGACATGCATTTTAATATAATTGTAAGAACCAACGCAGAAGATGCTCCGGAAGAACCGGTAACAGCCGAAGTGTCAAGAATTGTAACAACAATGTGCGATATACTTAAAGATGCCGTTACGCGTAAAGGTCTCACAAGAATGTATTCTCCTGAAGAGAGCTGTCTGGAAGATGTGCAGAACATGCGTGCCACTAATCTTGAAAAGATAATAACAGATATTCCTGAAGTTTACGACTCGGTAAGACGGTATCTTGGTGAGAACGAACCGGGAGAAGCTGCCAAGCTTGAATTTTATGATGATATGCAGCTGCCTCTTAACAAACTTTACAGTGTTGAAAGTCAGATCAGTACCGCGCTTAACAAACGCGTATGGCTTCCTTCCGGCGGATATCTTGTTATCGAACCTACAGAAGCACTTACCGTAATAGATGTCAATTCAGGCAAATTCACCGGTAACCGTAAGCTGAAGGACAACACATACCTCAAGATTAACATGGAAGCTGCAGTTGAGATAGGCCGCCAGCTCATGCTGCGTAATCTCTCAGGCATTATTGTCGTTGACTTTATTAATCTTAATACATTTGAAGAAAAGAAGGAGCTTATGTCTTATCTTGCTGATATTCTTAAGGCTGACACTGTCCCCACAAGCGTCGTTGACATGACCAGGCTTGGGCTGGTTGAGATAACACGCAAGAAAATCCGCAAACCGCTTCACGAGGTAATTGCCAGTGCCCAGCTATAATATTTTTTACAGCCGCATCAGAAATTATTTTGACGGCAATGAATTAAGACTGAATATACTAAAAGCCATCTACCGGGTTATGCCCCTAATAACCGCTGCCACATATATAGCTGTGCTTGCGCTGCTTTTTGTCAGGCATGATGCACGGCTGATACGTGTCACCTGTTATCCGTGTATTGTGTTTGTGGCAGCTTCAATATTCAGGAAATGCTATAACAGGCCAAGGCCATACGAAGGAAATGATGCTATAATTCCGCTTATATCAAAAGATAAAAAAGGGCAGTCGTTTCCAAGCAGACATGCTCTGTCAGCAGCTGTTATTGCATCAGCATGCTTCTATGTATATGTGCCTCTTGGAATTATCATTGCGGTAATATCTGTTGTAATTGCCATCACAAGAGTAATTGCAGGCGTACATTATCCGTCTGATGCAGCCGGAGGACTCATAATAGGTTATGGTTTGTGCGCACTGCTTTTCCTGTACATATGAATGTGCATATTAATGAATGAATAATTTTATACAAAATTTTATCGGGAGGTACAACATTATGCATTCACCACTTGAGATTGCCAAGAATTATGTTGAGATAGGAATTCACAAAGTAAGAATGTCCGCATGGAAGATGCTTGTTCTCGGAATCTTTGCCGGAATGTTTATCGGATTTGCCGGAATTGCTTCCACAACCGCACAGGCAACCATAGAGAATCCGGCTATTGCACGCCTTATCGGTGCGTGTGTATTTCCTGCCGGCATGGCTATGGTTCTGATTGCCGGAAGCGAACTTTTTACCGGTAACAACCTGATAATACTTGCCTGTCTTGAAAAGAAAGTTACGGCCGGACAGATGCTTAAGAACTGGGTGACAGTATTTACCGGGAACTTTTTAGGTGCGGCATTCGTAGCTTTAATGGTTGTATATGGACATATTCCGGATCTTTATAACGGACTTCTGGCACAGAAGATGGTCGCAGCAGCAGTAATCCGCGTTAATGAGACATTTGCGGAAGCACTTATAAGAGGAATATTATGCAACATACTTGTGTGTATTGCAGTATGGGCTTCATTTGCAGCCAAGAAGGTGTCAGGCAAGCTGATGATGAGCTTCTGGCCTGTCATGATTTTTGTCCTGTGCGGCTTTGAGCACAGCATTGCAGACATGTATTTTGGCATGGCAGGGCTGCTGTGTGCGGGAGAATATTCAATTGCAGCTCCTGAGCTTACATTTGCATCATTTATACTTAAGAATATTATTCCCGTTACGCTTGGCAATATTATAGGCGGTGCCGGAATTGTAGGTGCCGGTTACTGGGCTATGTATCTTAAGCACACACCGGGCACAGACATATCTATTGAAAAGGAACAGGAGGAAATTGACATTGCGGAAGAATATTAAGACAGGAACATTTTATACTAAGTATACCAGGGCGGCTTCTATAACGCTCGCAGCCGGCTTAATTGTATCAGGTCTTGCCGGCTGTGGATTTTCCAACATTGATTCGGCGGCTACACAGCCCGGTAATACGATTGTATCATCTGAGACATCAGGTGTCGCAGATAATCTTACAACCGGCGTTACAGACCTGTCAGATAAGACCGGTGCTTCCATGACATCCGGTGCTGTATCATCACAGGCAGCAACGTCAGCAGCTAACCGTACAATGGGAGTGTGCGGGCTTTATATCTATGACGAGGCATCAGGAGCACGCCGATTTGTAGACAGAACATATGCAAGTACATGGGAGAAAGGCAGGGACATTATGTGTTTTGAGGTATTCAACACAAGAGAGGCCTCACTTCCCGGCAAGGTGTTCAAATACATGTGGGAGCCGGTATGGTTCACTCCTGATGACGCTGCAAAGTACAGAATAGGCTACGCGGTTGACTTTACACTCAAAGACGGAACCAAAATCCATAAGATGCTTATTGAGCCTGAGGATACACTTGAATATAAAAAATATATGGAATTCTACATGTATGACGATTATCACCAGACACCGGGAGTGTGGTACAGCCATGTTGAACAGTCTGCTTATAATTCCGATACAATACTTACATCCATTAAGTTTACTGCCGGTCAGGAATATGACAAAATAGACGGCAAAGTAACACTTACTGCATTTATATACGATCCTGCAGCAGGGCAGTTTGATAAAGCAGGCAATTATACCGGCAGCGTATATTACAGTATTGATGTGGTTAACAGATAATGAAAGACTTAACTAAAGGTAATGACATAAAGGTTATTATACAGTTTGCAATTCCCATTTTCCTTGCAAATGTCCTCCAACTCACATACAGCTTTGTTGATACACGCATGGTCGGAGAGTTCCTCGGTGACCATGCATTAGCGGCTGTGGGGCTGACCAATCCTCTCAACACACTTATTGTCGGGCTTCTTACAGGGCTGACCAACGGTTTTGCGGTAATAACGGCAAGATTTTTCGGTGCACACGATGAGAACGGTGTCCGCAGGGCTGCGGCTGCATCGTATGTGCTTGGTGTCATATGTGCTCTTGTACTGACTGTCCTGAGCGTAACATTTTTGTATCCCATGCTCCGCATTCTTAATACACCGGACAATCTTATTGAAGATGCGCACAGGTATATAGTCATCATATTTGCCGGAATGATTATATCTGTATTTTATAATGTATGCATGGGCATTCTCAGGGCTATCGGCGATACCGTTACACCGCTTATATTCCTTGCACTTTCGGCAGTTCTTAACATCGCCGGTGATTATATATGTCTTGCCGTGCTTGACATGAATGTCGAAGGTGCTGCTTATGCAACACTTGTCTCGCAGATGGCTGCAGGCATTGCATGTATTATCTATTCCGTAAAGCGCTATGAATGCATATGCTTTACATGGCAGCAGTGCCGTGTTGACAGTGTTCTCGCACGTTCAATGATGTCCTCAGGATTTTCGATGGGCTTCATGAACTCAATCGTGTCTCTTGGTACGGTATCACTTCAAGGCGCGATTAATACACTCGGAGACAGCTATATAGTTGCACATAGTGCCGCGCGTAAGATAACTGAGCTGTTTATGATGATATTCTCCGTGTTTGGAATGACTATGGCAACATTCTGCGGACAGAATATAGGTGCCGGCCGCACCGACCGCGTACGCAGAGGAATATGGCACAGCATACTTATCTCATGGGTATGGTGTGTTATGACAGCAACTGCCGCATGGCTTGCAGGACCATGGTTCATACATCTTGTTACCGGCAGCAGTTCTGATGAAGTGCTTGCAACCGGGGCTTTGTACTTAAGAGTCGACACTCTGTTTTATTTTGTTCCTGCCGTAATTGCGATTATCCGTAATGCAATGCAGGGAATAGGAGACCATTCAACGCCTATAATTTCAAGTACGATAGAGCTTATCGGCAAAGTACTGATTGCCATAATGCTTGTACCATATCTTAGATATACTGCAATCATAATAGCTGAACCTATTGTATGGATACTCATGGTCATTCCTCTGATTGTGCAGATACTCCGCAATCCTGCCTTAAAACCGGAATAAACATTCAGAAATCAGAATAAATTTTCAGGAACCTATTGACATTTGCAGAATGAGGATATATTATATTCTAGTGTGCCGCTCAGTGAGGTCATAAGTTTATGTATTACATATTGTATAAGCATAACACCGAAGCTGGCGAGTAAAGATTATAGGAGGTACCATATGTACGCGATTATTGCAACAGGTGGTAAGCAGTACACGGTTTCAGAAGGTGATGAGATCAGAGTTGAGAAGCTTGGTCTTAATGCTGGAGACACTGTAACATTTGACCAGGTTCTTTTCGTGAATGACGGTTCAGCTAAGGTTGGCGATCCTACAGTTAAGGGAGCTACAGTTACAGCAAGCGTTGTTTCAGAAGGCAAGGGCAAGAAGGTCATTGTTTACAAGTACAAGAGAAAGACTGGTTATCATAAGAAGAACGGTCACAGACAGCTTTTCACAAAGGTAAAGATCGAGAAGATCAATGCTTAATTGTCAGGTGATATATTATGATTACCGTTACAATCTGTAAGAATCACGATGGTGACATTACAGAGTTTGAAACAAGGGGACATGCCGGTTACGACGATTCCGGTAAGGACATTGTCTGTGCAGCAGTCTCTATGCTGGTCATTAATACAATTAATTCCATTGAAGCATTTACCGATACTGATATGGAAGTTGAGAGTAGAAGTGACGAAGATGATGCACTGATATCCGCTAAGGTTACAGGGCATATGTCAGATAAGACAGCAGTATTGCTTAAGGCTCTTGAGTTAGGTCTTACACAGGCAGCCAAGGGCAATCCAAAGTATATTTCGATTACATTTAAGGAGGTGTAACCAATGTTAGAATTAAACCTTCAATTTTTCGCTCATAAGAAGGGTGTTGGTTCAACAAAGAACGGCCGTGATTCTGAGTCTAAGAGATTAGGCGCTAAGAGAGCTGACGGACAGTTCGTACTTGCTGGCAACATTCTTTACAGACAGCGTGGTACTAAGATTCACCCAGGCGTTAACGTAGGCCGTGGCGGTGATGATACATTATTTGCTTTAGTTGACGGTACTGTAAAGTTTGAGAGATTAGGCAGAGATAAGAAGAGAGTTTCTGTTTATCCTGTAGCAACTAACGAATAATTAATCACAGATTCTTGATGGAGCTACAAGTCTTGAGTGTGTTCTTGAGATTTGTAGCTTTATTTGTATATTAAAATTGTTTTGATTTGAGCCGCATCCGGCGGCAGAATGGATTTGAAAATGTTTGCAGACAGCGTTAGAATATTTATAAAATCAGGCAAGGGCGGCGATGGACATGTATCTTTCAGACGTGAGCTGTTCGTGCCTGACGGTGGTCCTGACGGTGGCGATGGCGGACGCGGAGGCGACGTTATATTCGTAGTAGATAAAGGACTGAATACACTTGGTGATTTCCGTCATAATAAAAAATATATTGCAGAGAGCGGCGAAGAGGGCGGCAAGCGCAGATGCCACGGCAAGGATGGCGAAGATCTTATAATCAAAGTTCCTGAAGGCACTGTTATCAAAGATGACGCAACAGGCAAAGTAATCACTGATATGTCAGGTGACAACATGCGCGAGGTTGTTCTTCGCGGCGGACGTGGCGGCAAAGGTAACATGAACTATGCAACAGCCACAATGCAGGCTCCCAAGTATGCGCAGCCTGGTCAGGAGGCGCAGGAGATATGGGTGCGTCTTGAACTTAAGGTTATTGCTGATGTCGGACTTGTAGGATTCCCTAATGTAGGTAAGTCAACATTTCTTTCACGTGTAACTAATGCCCGGCCTAAGATTGCTAACTACCACTTTACAACCTTAAGTCCTAACCTCGGAGTTGTCGACCTTGACGGTCACGGCTTTGTAATAGCTGATATTCCGGGTCTTATCGAAGGCGCTTCTGAGGGAACAGGTCTTGGACATGAGTTCCTGCGTCACATAGAAAGAACCAAGGTTCTTATACACATGGTAGATGCGGCATCTACTGAGGGACGTGATCCTATTGAAGATATTAACACAATCAATGCTGAGCTTGAGGCTTATAATCCTGATCTGCTTAAGAGACCACAGGTTATAGCAGCCAATAAGACCGATGTAATCTACTCTGATGATGAGAATCCTGTAGACAGGCTTAAAGCAGAGTTTGAGCCAAAAGGCATAAAAGTATTCCCAATATCGGCAGTCAGCGGCAAGGGCGTTAAGGAACTTTTATACGCAGTTCGTGATATGCTCGACAGTATCGACGAAGAGCCTACTGTATTTGCAAGAGAATTCTTTACAGAAGACATTCTTGATAACCCTGATGAACCGTTTACAATCAGCCGCGGTGATGACGCATCATTTATCATCGAGGGACCTCGAATTGACAGAATGCTCGGATATACTAATCTTGATTCTGAACGAGGCTTTAATTATTTCCAGAAGTTCATGCATGAGAACGGCATAATCGAACAGCTCAAGAATATGGGCATAAAGGAAGGGGATACCGTTAAGGTCGGCGGATATCTTGAATTTGATTATTATGAATAATCAGAATACGAATAATTTCAATGACTTAATCAATAATGAAAGGAGAAAAATATGGCTACAGCAGCAATGACAAGTAAACAGCGCGCATATCTTAAAGGGCTTGCAATGACAATGGATCCTATATTCCAGATAGGCAAATCAAGCATTACTCCTGAATTTGTCAAAGGCATTTCTGAGGCTCTTGATAAACGTGAGCTGATTAAAATAAGTGTTCTTCAGAATTGTGCTGATGACCCTAAGGAACTTGCCGAGATTATCGCAGAACGAACACGTTCACAGGTTGTTCAGGTTATCGGTAAGAAGATTGTTCTTTACAAGGAAGCTAAGGAGAATCCTAAGATTGTGTTGCCTAAGAAGAAATAACAGACCAACCGGAATATTCGGCGGAACTTTTAATCCTATACATCTGGGGCATATTGCACTTGCCCGACAGGCTTATGAGGAGCTCGGACTTGACAAAGTAATCATAATGCCGAGCGGCAACCCTCCTCACAAGCAGGGACTTACAATTGCTTCAGAATATGACCGGTGCAATATGGTAAGACTTGCAATAGAAGATTACCCTTATATGGAATTTTCCGATTATGAGATTACACATACAGGATACTCATACAGTGCATTAACACTGACTGAATTTGCAAAGTATTATTCCAATATATATTTTATAATTGGGGCAGACTCGCTGTTTCAACTTGATACGTGGTATCATCCCGAGACAGTCATGAAGTACTCTACAATTGTGGCAGCTAACCGTGATATGCATGCCATAACTGAACTTGAGGCAGCCGTAAGCAGCCTGGAGCAGCGTTACAATGCCAGAATAAAGCTTATACACATGAATGATGTTCCTATAAGCTCAAGTGACATACGCAGGCGTATCATGTCCGGTATGCCTGTTGATGGCATGGTCAGCGCCTCGGTTGCACAGTATATAAAAGAACACCATCTGTATTCAGGCTCTGATATTCCCGAATAATGGAGATTAACATGAGATCAGAAGATATAGAATATATTACAGAAAAGCTTAAAAAGAAGCTTACCCCCGGGCGCTTCACACATACTATGGGGGTGGCATACACAGCTGCATGCATGGCAATGCGTTTTGGTGAAGACATGGAGAAGGCCTATATTGCAGGACTTCTGCATGATTGTGCCAAATGCATATCTGATGAAGAGAAAATCAAAAAATGTGAACAGAATGGCATCGAAATCAGCCCAAGTGAATATGCCAATCCGTCACTTCTGCATGCCAAACTTGGTGCATGGTACGCATGGAACAAATACGACATACATGATGAACAGATATGCAGTGCAATAAGGTACCATACTACAGGAAGACCGGCAATGACCAAACTTGAAAAAATCATTTTCGTTGCCGATTATATTGAACCTAACCGCAATAAAGCCCCTGATCTTGACAGAATACGCAATGTATGCTTTGAAAATCTTGATATGGGTGTTATGACTATCGCAGAAGCAACACTTAAGTACATTGAGAATTCCGGTGAAGCAATTGACAACATGACAGCAGATACATTTGAATATTACAGTAAGGCCGTTAATGGCAATATTGCCGGCACAGCCGATCAACAGTGAGGTGACAACATGGCAGAGAATAATTCAAGGGAAATGGCACGAATCGCAATCGAAGCACTGAGAGACAAAAAGGGTGAAGATATCCGTGTTATTGATATCAGCAAAGTAAGCGTAATCGCTGACTATTTTATTATCGTAAGCGGCAATAACCCTAATCAGGTTCAGGCTCTCGTAGATAATGTCGATGAAAAACTGGCCGAAGCAGGATATACAACAGATAAGATTGAAGGCTCACAGGGCTCTTCATGGGTTCTTATGGACTACAATGATATTATAATCCATGTATTTTCAAAAGAAGACCGCCTGTTCTATGATCTTGAAAGAATCTGGAGAGACGGAACAGCAATAGACGCTGATGAAATCTGATAAACATCTGCGGTAATTCCAATACATTAAAATCAAAGGCAGACTAGTGAAACTACTCACTGGCCTGCCTTTTACGCATTCTTATAAAATTATGAGATATGGAGCCTTATAAGTCCTATAACCTTGCCAACAATCTCAACATTGTCTACGATAATCGGATCCATAAAGTCATTCTCCGGCTGAAGTCTGTAGTGACCGTCTTCCTTATAAAACCTCTTAACTGTAGCCGAATCATCAACCAGAGCAACAATTACCTCACCATTATCTGCTGTCTGCTGGCGTCTTACTATAATCATGTCTCCGTCATATATTCCCATATTAATCATGCTGTCACCCTTCACATTGAGCATAAACGTCTCACTATTATTAAGGAATTCAGCAGGGATAGGAAAGTAGTTCGTAATATTCTCAACAGCAAGAATAGGCTGCCCTGCAGCAACCTGTCCTATCAAAGGAACATTAACAACCTCACGCCTTGTAAGATTAAAGTTATCATCAATAATCTCAATAGCACGTGGCTTAGTAGGATCTCTTCTTATGTAACCATTCTTCTCCAACGTCTCAAGATGTGCATGCACGGATGATGTCGACTTGAGATGTACTGCCTCACATATATCCCTCACCGAAGGTGGATACCCCTTGTTGACTATCTGATTCTTAATATATTCAAGAATCTCTGACTGCTTCGCTGTAATTCTGCCGTAAGCCATATGTATGAACCTCCACTTCACTTATAAATTAATCTCGAATTGACTGTCTGCAAATAATGCATATAAAACTTCTGAATATATAATAACATAAATAAATAAATTACGCAAACAGATATTCAGAAAATTTGTTCGGAATTTTTCCGGATATCTGTTGACAAACGAATGTTTGAATGTTAATATCAATCGTGTAAAGTAAGAACAGCTATTCGATATTATGATTACATTTAATATATGTGGAGGGATATACATATGAATAATTCAGATTACACAGGCAGCAATTCAGAACATACATATTCATTACAGGCTGATTCTATAACAAAGAGCAGTGCATCCATTCGGATAGAGCAGCGCAGAAGACGTCAGGCATTACGTCGTCGTACCAGCCTGGCAGCTCTTATATGTATTGCTGTCATAATAGCATCCCTTAGTGCTGTTATCGTTGAAGCTGCCGACAGCAACAGCAGTGCATTAACATCAGACACACGCTACTACACAAGCATAACCATTGAAAAGGATGACACTTTATGGAGCATTGCCAGCTTATATGCGCCGGAAGGTGTTGACACAGGCCGCTATGTTAATGATATCCGCCGGGTTAACAATCTTCACAATGATACCATAACAGCCGGATGCAGCCTTATTATATATTATTATGCCGGTGAATAACAGCATCTCCTATATACATTCGTACAATGATTATCTGCCTATGTGCGTGTATGCTTATGTGCAATACGTTCATCCCAGCCATCGAACGTACCGTTCAATATTGCAGTGAATATGCGGTCATGTGTGCCCGGTAAGTCTTTGTTGAGAGACTTTATAAGATTCTTGGCATATTCTCTTCTGGTCTCACCATCTGCAGGACACAGGTTTTTAACAACCGGAAGATTATATTTATTCCTGAAGCCTATAACATCAGCTTCATTAACATATATCAGCGGTCTTATAAGCGTTAGTCCTGAACGCTCAAGGTACGTTACTGGCGAGAACGTATGGACACGCCCCTCCAGAAGAAGCGACATCATGAATGTTTCAATAACATCATCTTTATGATGTGCATACGCTATTTTATTACATCCGAGTTCTGCCGCCTTCTTATTGAAAGCACCTTTTCTGAGCTTTGCACACAGTGCGCATGGATTGCTTTCCCTGCGTATATTATAGACGATATCATATATATCAGTATCTATTACAGTATAATTAACATCTAATTCATCACACAGTCTGCTGATAGGAGAGAAGTCCATTCCTTCTATTCCGGCATTAACCGTGACTGCCTCAATCTCAAAGTTGTTTGGATAGAATCGTCTTAACCCATGAAGCGCATACAGAAGTGTAAGGCTGTCCTTTCCTCCTGATATTCCGACTGCGATTTTATCTCCGGAGTTTATCATTGAATAATCGTCAACCGCTTTTCGTGTATAGCTGAGGAGCCGCTGTAATTCCATAGTATTTTACCTCTTTCAATATCTGTATAGTCAATAACTATCATTATATCAGACATCCTGCCAATAACTAGACATATCATGATTTTTTTGTTAAAATTTTAAGCACAACAGACGGTTATAGATAACCTGTTTACAAGATTGTTTACGAGTCAATTAACTCAGAATGGAGATTAACATGAATTTTAAAGATATGGACCTTGCCGATAACCTTATTACAGCACTTAACGCACAGAATATTAAGCAGCCTACCGATATACAGCAGCAGCTATTTGCCCCTGTATTAGATAACCGTGATGTCATAGGATGCTCCCAGACCGGTTCCGGCAAGACTCTTGCATACCTTATACCGCTTTTCTGCAAAATTGACGTTGCCGATACACATGTTCAGGCCGTTATAGCCGTTCCTACACAAGAGCTTGGCATCCAGGTTCTCCGACAGATACAGCTCCTTGCCGGGAATGCATCAATGGACATAAGAGCAATAGCACTTGTAGGTGAAGGCAATATATCGCGGCAGATAGATTCAATCAAGACCAGACCACAGATTATTGTCGGAACTACAGGACGTATATTGAAGCTTATTCATATGAAGAAGCTGTCTGTCCATAATGTTAAGACACTTATTGTTGATGAAGCAGATAAGATGCTCGCCAAAGATAATATTGACGGACTTACGCAGCTTCGCAGATCTTTAATGAAGTATACTCAGATAATAATGGTTTCTGCAAGCATGGACAAAAAATCAATCCAGGCAGCTTCAGCTTTTAACTCAGAGCCTGTAATTCTCAATATTAAGGCCGACAAAGCCATTCCGGGTACAATCAGGCATATGTTTATTATTTCTGACCGCAGAAACCGTATAGAGACATTACGAAGTGTCATTAACGCATTATCACCTAAAAAAGGAATTATATTTGCCAACACCGCATATGACCTTGAAGAAACTGTTAATAAGCTCGTATATCATCATTATAAGGCTGATATGCTTTATGGTTCCAATGACAAACTGCAGCGTAAGAAAGCCGTTGAAGAATTCAGAAGCGGAAAGATTAATTTCCTTGTATCAACAGATCTTGCATCAAGAGGTTTGCAGATAGATGGAATTGATGCAGTCTTTAATCTTAATCTGCCTGAGAATTCTACCGAATATCAGCACCGTGCCGGCCGATGCGGGCGCAATGGCATGCAGGGTGTGTGTGTATCTGTAATTACGCCTAATGAAGTTGACAAGATCAAAGCTTATCAGAAAGAATTTGGAATAAATATAATTCAGCGCCGGTTATTTAAAGGAAAACTTGTTGCAAAGTAATGCGCACAGGGATATAATTAATTTATCGTAGTCCAACTTCGTTAAACTTGAGTTTAGCGAAGTTGGATGTGTAGGAATGGAGATTACTTATTATGGCAGGGACATACAGTGAGCAACAACGCATTAAGTATACTCAGAAACTTAATGATATTATGGATATGTTGCCGGATTTCACAAGAGATTACTTTTTCAGCCTTGAATATACCAAACAGCCGCGTACTAAGGTCGCTTATGCTATGGATTTACGTGGATTCTTTGAATTCATAAGAGAACGCAAGTATAATTCTTACGAGAGTCTGAAGCAGATTACACTGGTAGATGCCGAGAACATATCATCAACTGATATAATTGAATATCTCAGACATTCACGCCTTTATGTAAAGAACGGACGTGAGGTTACTAATTCGGAACGTGCGGCTAAGCGCAAGTTATCCTCTCTCCGCTCGTTTTACGGATATTATAATAAACAGGGATTAATGAAGAAGAATCCGGCATTTCAGGTTGATATGCCCAAGATTCACGATCAGGCAATAACACGGCTTGATGTCAACGAAGTAGCTGAACTTCTTGATAATGTTGAATCCGGTAACAGGCTCACCAAGAATCAGCTTGCCGCACACGAAGAACTCAAGACGCGCGATCTTGCACTTCTCACTCTTCTTCTCGGCACCGGCATACGAGTATCCGAATGTGTCGGTCTTGACATTAATGATGTTGATTTTGATAATGACCGTATCAAGGTAGTGCGCAAGGGTGGTGCTGAGAGCTTTGTCTACTTCGGCGATGAAGTCCGGGAAGCACTGCTTGATTATATGGATGAACGTTCAACACTTCAGCCGGCTGCCGGGCATGAGAATGCATTGTTCATATCCCGTAATAACAAGCGCCTGTGTGTACGTTCTGTAGAGAATCTGGTTAAGAAATATGCCATGACAGTAACAACCGTCAAACACATCACTCCTCATAAGCTGCGCAGCACATACGGAACTAATCTCTATCAGGAAAGTAACGATATATACCTTGTGGCAGATGTCCTCGGTCATAAAGACGTTAATACCACACGTAAGCATTATGCGGAGATTGTAGATAATAACAGGCGTAAAGCCCGTAATATGGTTCAGCTGCGTGAGAATGGCGACCATTAGACTTAATAATAATATGCCGGGCTTCCAATGTCTTTTACCCTCCTGTGAGCAGACTCACATGGGCTTAGACCTTAAGAATCCCGGCATTATTTATTTAACATATAGCCTAATATACTGTCACATAGCTGTAATATGCAAGATTAGTGCCAAAATTATCTTTGAGATGATATATCAGGGTATATGTTCCCCTGACAGTAGTATTAACACTTCCCGTAACAGTTATATAATCAGTTATGTCATTACCTTCTACATCGACTGCTCGCACACCATTCCACATATTATATGATGAACCGACAGGTATTGAATAATCCTGAACACCCGTCATATAATCTATCTTTGTCTCTACCGGCTTGATATTAAGAGAAGTGTCTGTAGGGTCATATCCGTTGCTGTTACCGGCAGATTCCTTCTTAGGAAGTGCTATCGCTGGCACCTCACCACTCTGTTCATATACAGTAACCTTGGTATCGAGCGCACAGTTCTCAAATATCCATTGTGCATCCGACGATGCAAGATAGATTGAACCTACTGTTGCAGGATTGCCCAGATTATTATATGCTGTCATATTAAGTGCATTACTGTTCTGGCTGTAATACGGAACCGAATGTATATAGCAGTCGCTGCTTATTCTGGTTGAATACTGTCCATATCCTCCGCTTGCAAGTGCCCTCCACACATTCTTCTCATATGTCTTATATGTACCGGTCTCAACAGAAGGATTAACTGAGCAGCGGAATGTCTTATATGCACTCACTACATCTCCTGCCGCTGTAATCTTATATACCGTGATAAAGTTCTCACTTTTATTAACCGATATCGAATACAATTCATTCTGTGCCACAAATGTAGATGCTTCTGTGGGACTGTCGGACGGCAATGTTACATTGGCATCATTGCTGTTATCCCCTGATTGGTTATTCTGTGATGACATCATATTGGATATTGCGTCTGAATTGGCAAATGTAAATCCTATTATCACGGCAAGCACTGCCAGAAGAATTATATATAGTTTGAAATTCGTGTGCAGTATTCCATTTTTAAATCGCTTCCATCGCGAATTAGTTGTATAGTTCATAAAACTCCTGTTTTTAGACAAAATTTAAGCTATTTCACAAATCAATATAATGCAAAATAGCTCAAATTTCAAGTGTTTTCACCGTTTATTCATTATAATTTAAGGATATCATCCAAAACAGCACCAATAATTAAAAATTCTTCTCGCGTAAAGCAATAAAATCCTTGATCAGTTCAATTGAACCCTCAACTCCAAGCTTACCGCTGTCAAGGCAGAGATCGTAACTCTTTGCATCGCCCCACTTCTTACTTGAATAATAATTATAATAACTTGCCCTGCGCTTATCTTCTTTCTGGATCATATCAGATGCCTTAGACTCATTCAGCTGATACTTCGTCATGATTCTCTTAACTCTCTTGTCCATATCTGCCTTGATATATATAGACATAGCATATGGATTATCTTCAAGCGCATAATCTGCACAACGACCAATAATAACACAGGATTCACGCTCTGCAAGTTTCTTGATTGCATCAAACTGTGCCAAAAATACCTTGTGATTAATAGGCATATCCGAATATGATGAAGTATATCCAAGCGAATATGTATCCATTACAAGTGAATACAGAAAACTGTTTGTTGGTTTTTCATCATGATTCTCAAATAATTCCTTGCAAAGTCCGCTCTCCTTAGCTGCAACAGCCAGAAGTTCCTTATCATAGCACCTGATTCCAAGTTCCTTGGCCAGCTTCTCACCAATCTCTTTACCGCCGCTGCCAAATTGTCTGCCAATTGTTATTACTGTTTTACTATTCATAAGGATACCTCCTTTTCTACATAAAGTTCCTTTTCATGTTTGGTATTATAACACAATTGTCCGCAAATTTCTACACAAATTGCAATATTTGTTAAAATTTCTACATTAAATTTTCATGCAAAATGCATGATGGAATAGTAATTGCACCACGCCCCAGTGATATGCCGGTTATATCCAGCTCTCTGCCACTTTTTCCGGACATTAGTATATTCAGCGAGTACTTCTGCGCCATTGGAAAATATTTTTCATCAATTGCAAACACTATCCCCAATGCCTCTGCTGCCTCCAGGTAGTCTGTTAATCCATCCACTTCATTATATTGGTAATCTCTTCCGGTTATTCCACATAAAACAGCATTGGCAAATAGTTTGGGATGACATGACCACATATCAAAATCAGCTACTTTTATCATGCATCTTGATGGTAATTCATTAAGAATATACCGCGCCGTTGAACCTATGCAGGCAACGCTGCGCACATGCCCTTCAAGCCTTCTTCTCTCACTGTCAATCCTGTAATCCGGCCTATTAATATCCATAAAAAATTCCCCCTTTTACCGGAGTATGTCCAGTAAATGGGAGAAATATTCAGGCAATGGTGCCTCAAATTCAATATATTGATTAGTCCTTGGATGAATAAATCCAAGAACCCTTGCATGAAGCGTCTGCCCCTGCAGTTTGTATGGAGAAACCGCATTGGAGTATACATCATCTCCAAGCAGCGGATGACCGATGCTTGCCATATGTACACGTATCTGGTGAGTTCTTCCCGTCTCCAGCTGACATTCAATATGGCTGAACTTTGAAAAATTCTCAAGAAGCCTGTAATGCGTTACCGCACGTCTGCCATTATCGCGGTCAATTGCCATCTTCTTACGGTCATTGTGGCTCCTGCCTATAGGCGCATCTACGGTTCCCGACTCCTCATTAAACCGGTTATATACAATCGCCTCATACTTCCTTGTAATCGAGTGTACGCTCAGCTGTGCTGATATTGCATTATGTGCAAAATCATTCTTACATGCAACAAGTACGCCTGTCGTATTCATATCAATCCTGTGCACAATTCCCGGACGCATAACACCGTTAATTCCTGACAGGTTATCTCTGCAGTGATACATCAGTGCATTAACAAGAGTTCCGGAATAATGACCTGCCGCAGGATGCACAACCATGCCTTTTGGCTTGTTAATAACAATAATATCCTCATCTTCATACAGTATATCCAATGGAATATTCTCAGCCTCTATCTGTGGTTCCTTAATGTCAGGAAGCGTTATATCAATAATATCAGCCTTCTTCAGCTTATAATTGGCCTTTATGTTACAACCGTTTACAAGAACATTACCATCCTGTATAAGCTTCTGCAGATAAGATCTTGACAGGTCAGACAATTCTTCCCGTTCCTGTGCCATATATCTGTCGATTCTGCTTCCTGCATCAAGCTCGTCAACATTAATTAAAAAATGTTCCATCTTACGACAATCCTCTCTTATCTCTGCGGCTTTCCCGGAAGCAGATATGCAAAATCTCCATCCTTATACACAAACAGGAATACAATGATAAATAAAACCGTCGCAGCAGTAACATAGATGTCAGCTATGTTAAATACAGGAAAATCAATGATTCTGAAATATATAAAATCTCTCACATATCCATACATGCATCTGTCAATAAAGTTACCAAGCGCTCCGGCAGCCAGCAGTGTCGCTGCAATATTAACCGGAACATATTTTTTTGTAAATGGAGTCCTTATAATCACATATACAATGGCAATCAGCACAAGCACCGTGAGTACCGCAAAAAATCCCTGCCTTCCTTCCAGCATGCCCCATGCAGCACCTCTGTTCTGCAGATACGTCAGTTCCAGCACACCATCTATTATCCTGAATGCAGGCCTGTTCTTAAGCCCCGCTGCAGCGAGATACTTCGTATACTGATCCACAGCAGCAAGGATTGCCGTAACAGCTGCAAATATAATTATCTTAATTCTGTCTTTCATGTCATTTTCCATCACTTACAATTATTCAATTATGCCATTGAGAGCCTCAAGCATCTCCGCATCAGTCACAGTCGTATCAAGAAATGCATGCCCAATGCTGTCGATAAGCACAAACTTAATCTTACCGGCATCCATCTTCTTATCGCTCTTAGATACAGCTACAACATCAGAGGCCTCTATTCCCGTAACGCTCATCGGGAAATCATACAGCTTAAGCATATCAACCGCATCATCTATATCCTCATCCGATATAAGTCCTCTTGCATTGCTTATCTTAAGTGCTGCGAGCATACCAAGTGCGACACACTCTCCATGATACAGGCTGAAATTCATAAGCTTCTCTATTGCATGTCCAAGTGTATGTCCAAAATTAAGCAGTGCCCTGTCACCCTTCTCAGTAGGATCCTTCTCAACGACTTCTCTCTTAATATTGCAGCTTCCCGCAATCATATATTCAAGTGCATCATAATCCAGAGCCTTTATTGCATCTACATTGTCACGAAGCCATCTGTAGTATGCAGAATCCTTAATAAGACCATGCTTTATAATCTCACCGAAGCCGGAATTGAACTGTCTCTTATCCAGCGACTTATGTACAGACATGTTCATATATACAAGCTTAGGCTGATAGAAAGCGCCAACCATATTCTTATATCCTCTGAAATCAACTCCGGTCTTGCCTCCGATACTTGAGTCTACCTGTGCGAGAAGCGACGTAGGTATCTGTATAAATGATATTCCGCGAAGATATGTGGCTGCCGCAAATCCAACAAGATCACCCGTTACGCCGCCACCAAGAGCTGCAAGCATATCCTTACGGTCAAACTTATTCCGTATAAGGAATTCATATACATCCTGTACCGTATTAAGGTTCTTATTGGCCTCTCCCGCTTCAAACGTATATACATATATACTGTTACCTGTCTTCTCAAGTTCTGCCTTCACTGCATCTGCATACAACGGTCCGACATGGCTTTCAGTAATTATACATATGCGCCTGTTCTTAATTCCAAGCTTTTCAACAGCTTCAGCCAGCCTTGAAAAATCCTTTTCAATAACAATATCATATATCGGCTCATCCGCTGTATTGTGTACTGTAATTAATCTGCTCATAATAATCTCCGTTCTGTTAATATGACAAACGGAAATGAGCCATTAAGGTTCATTCCCGTCAATAACTTCTATATGTATAACCTAATTAATAATCAAGATTCTGAGAAGTAACCTTATCTCCAAGTGAAGATGCGAAGTTAATCTCGCTGTTTATAAGGTCTGATAAATCTCCCGAAACACTGACATTAGGAGGTGTAATAATAAATATTCCTCCTGTTATCTTCTGAAGATTGCCTTCCATTGAATAACTTGAACCTGCCGAAAAATCAATAATTCTCTGAGCCACTTCAACTCTGACGCCCTCAAGATTAAGTACAACAGCCTTGCCATCCTTAAGCGTATCTGTAATCTCTCTTGCATCTTCTATAGACTGTGGTCTGATTACACACACCTCAAGCCCACTTCTTCTTGATGACTGCATAGGAACTACCTTATCCTTGCGTCCTCCGAACCTTGACGATGACTTATCTGTATCATCCGAATCATTAGCTCTTCCATTAAACAGAGATGCTCTTGATGACTTCCTTGGCTCATCATCATAGAAATCATCAACGTCATCGTATGCTTCCTCATCATTCATATCATCATCATAGTAATCGCCGCCGTCTAATCCCAGCTTACCAAGAATCTTATCAAACATTATACATCCTCTTCTTTCATTTATATATTGTAATCGCGATGTCCGAAGATGGCTGTTCCTACACGTACATGTGTAGCCCCCTCTTCAACTGCGACAACATAATCATTAGTCATTCCCATAGACAGAAAATCCATATGAACATTATCTATGTTTTTGGCGTTAATGTCAACAGATAAATCTTTCAATTTTTTAAAATATTGACGATTATCTTCAGGGTTATCTACAAAAGGAGCACTTGTCATAAGACCTTTTATATTAATTCCGGGAAGTTTGCTGATCTGTTCAACGAACTGCCCGACATCCTCTGTATAAAGACCGAACTTTGACTCTTCTTTCGCCACATTAACTTCCACAAGGATATCAACAGCAACATTCTTTTTTACAGCTTCCTTACTGATCTCTTCGGCAAGTCTTACCGAGTCAACAGAGTGGATCATCGCAACATTATCAACGATATATTTAACCTTGTTACGCTGCAGATGGCCTATCATATGCCAGTTTATATCACCCGGAAGAACTTTCTGCTTATCATTCATCTCCTGGACTTTATTTTCTCCAAACTCTCTTATTCCGGCAGCATATATCTGTTCAATGTCACTTACCGGCTTCGTCTTACTTACGGCAATAAGCGTAACATCTTCCGGATTACGTCCTGACCTCTCACATGCCTTTCTTATATTCTCCTGAACCTCATGAAGATTATCAGATAACATTTTATCAGCCTCCTAATAAATCATTTCATTCTCGTTTACATTGGATCCTTCAAGGATTATATGGTCATATACCGATATGCCGTACGATGTTCCCTTTCTGACAATACAATATTCCGAGTTCTGTTCCACAATCTCTATTGTCCTGAATATCGTGTAGCCGGTATTGGCACAGTATACGCCCTGAAGTGCTGCTTTTGTCCCGACAGTATACCTGTCCCGTGAATCAGTCTGCAGAATTGTATCGCCCTGGCCAAAAGAGTTCATGTCAACATAACACATATCGTCCTTTACCGCATATATATCAGCCGCAATGAATTCGGTAACCAGCTCATTGTTTACATAATGTTCACAAAGGAAGCCATATGTGCTTGTGTTACCTCCCGTTGTCATATATGACTTCGGTATCGTATAAAAATCTTTTTCAACAATTGAACTCAGAGGTATCTTAAGTCCGTTAGACGCAGATGCCTGAATCTCTATATCAATAAATCTGTCAGTGGCATACCTTATCATATACTTATCAAGTGAAAACCGTCCAAGAATAATATCATCTTTTTTAACGATGCTAAATGGCACCTCCGCCGTTATGTTGTCTTTTACAAAACGTATCTGAAGACTGTTCCTGCCGTTAAGCTCATATTTGTCGATGTCGCTTTGTGTAAGCTGGATATATATATACCAGTTCTCACTTGTAACCATCTTGTATGCAGGATTACCCGACACAATAATATCCTGCGACTTTAGGTTGTTTTTATTGTATTTGTCCTTTTTGAATGTATCCTTAGATATGTCATTCTCTGTAAGCGATTCGTATCCGTCAATTGAATATACGACAATTCCGCTTGTGTCTGCATGTATCGTCTGAAATAGATTCTGGCTGCCTGTACTGCTTATAATAGAGTCGAGATTCGACATGATATTCTCATTAATTGACTGAAGCACCGTAGAATTGAGGTCAGCCTTCAGATCATATACAGCACTGAAATTATCTCCAGAATAAGCAGTCTTAAATGAATTAAGCGTGGACTTTATAATCTTAAGATTCTCATCCGATAATGAATTAGAATCAGAATTAGATGCATCTGCAATAAGCTGTGCAACTCTTCCGGTCTCATCCACCGTGTAAACTATATCACCGACTTTAGCCTTAGTTCCTTCTCTCATATAATAATTAACATTGCCATTATATGCAGAATTCATAATCGATTCCTGCCTAACAGCAATGCCAGAGAATACCGTGTTTGCAGTAAGTGTTCCCGTATTAACGACATATGTCTGGACCTTACGTCTTGTCGCATACAGCCATACGAATGCAATCACATATATTAATACAATTATAAATATTATCAGTGCAGCTTTTGGCTTCTTTCTGAACTTCACAACATTGCCATTGCTTCTTGGCTGCCTTGATGCCATACCATACACCATCCCTTACTGATTACTGATATATCTCACGCCACTCCATATCACCTCTGTCGAGAGACTTGATAAGAAGCTCTGCCGTTGCAAGATTAGTTGCAAGCGGAATATTATACATATCACAGAGCGTAAATATATTATTCACATCAGGTTCATGTGACTTAGGTGACGGATCACGTAAGAAGATCACAAGATCTATATGATTATGTTCAATTTCAGAGCAAAGCTGCTGGTCACCGCCAAGATGTCCTGCGAGAAACTTGTGAACGCTAAGATTAGTTGCTTCTTCAATAAGACGCCCTGTTGTTCCCGTTGCAAATAACTGATTCTTGTTGAGGATGCCTCTGTAAGCAATACAAAAATTCTGCATCAGTTTCTTTTTTGAATCATGTGCAATTAGCCCGATATTCATCAGTGTTTTCCTCCATTTTCCACAGGACGGATTAAGCGTCTGTTTTATTATTTATTAAAATCAAGTACCGCATCTTCATCAACAGCATTGCGCTGCAATGAGATATTAAGTATAATTCCCATGCATATAGCAAGACTCATAAGTGAACTGAGCCCGTAGCTTATGAATGGCAGCGGCAGACCTGTATTAGGCAGAATCAGTGTTGTAACACCAATATTAATAAAGCTCTGGAATGCAATCCAGGAAGCTGCCCCGCAGCATACAAGCCGTCCTTCAAAATTCCGTGCCCTTACGGCTGCATACAGGCATTCACCTACAATCCAGGACAACAGAAGCACCGTAATAATAGAACCTACGAATCCAAGTTCTTCCCCAATTACCGAGAAGATAAAGTCTGTCTGGGCTTCGGGAATAAGACCTGCATTCTTGACTGAATTAGGATCATCATTATTAAGTCCCTTACCGGTAAGCTGCCCCGAACCAATAGCACGTACTGAATTCTCCTGCTGATAACGGTCATCCTCGTTCTCCTGTGCATCAGGATTCTTGAATGCAAGAATACGGTTAACCTGATATGGCTTGAGAAGCTTCTGGTTAGGAGTCTGTATATAGACAAACAGTGCAAGCACTATAGGAACCATAATCAGCAGCACTGTCAGCACTTTTTTGTAATCAATTCCGGCACAGTACAATACTGAGCATATTATAAGGCAGATGAGCAGTGTCGTTGACAAATCCGGCTGTGCAAATACCATTCCTACGGGAACAATAAGTGAAGCTGCCAGTATTCCAAGGAACTTCCAGGTATTAAACCTGTCCTTGAACATTGATATGACTTTTGCCATAAACAATATCAGAAAAAGCTTGGTGAACTCTGAAGGCTGCAATGTAATCCCATCAGCAATCTTAATCCATCTTGTTGCACCTTTTCCATTATGTCCAAACACCAGAACTGCACCGAGCAGCGCTATATTGACTATATATATAAGCCAGAAATACTTAAGTATCCAGTTATAATCAATAAATGATATTATAATCATCACAGCAAAACAGCCCGTTATACCTATTGCTTCTTTCATTGTATAGCTTGGCTTGGCACTGTTTACAAGCAGCAGCCCAAACAGCATCGTTGCAAGGATTGCTGCCGCCAGTCTGAAATTATAATAGCGCAAAGAATATTTCTTAAACATTAAAAATTACTCCGACTTCTGACCCTGACCCTTCTTCAGGTCTCTGATTGGAATATTAGCATATAATGCAGGAACCGAACCGTTATTATTCTCTGATTCAGTCTGCGTAATCTGTATATCCAGCCCCTCAGCGTCAATGATCATGTACTTTGATATTACTTTGATAATATCGTTTTTGATCATTTCCATAACTTCAGGAGAACAATTCGCACGGTCTGAGACAAGCAGGAGCTTAAGTCTGTCCTTAGCTACATCGCTTGAACTTTTTTTCTTAAATAAATCGAATACACTCATAACTTCTCCTTTATGTATATACAGCTTACTTCTTGAACAATGCTGATATCTTCTGCCATACGCTGCTCTTCTCATTAAGATCAAGCAGTGGAACTTCTTCACCGAGGATTCTGTGGCAGATATTCATATATGCCTGTCCGGCAAGACTCTCATCACCCACAAGAGGTTCACCATTATTAGTTGCAACAACGATATGCTCATCATCAGGAACAGCACCGATAAGATTAATTGAAAGTATATCAACAACATCATCAATTGACATCATATCGCCTCTTGATACCATATCCATACGGATTCTGTTAACAATAAGGTCTGTTCTCTTCATTGATTCAGCCTCAAGAAGACCTATGATACGGTCGGCATCACGGATTGCCGAGACCTCAGGAGTTGTTACAACAAGTGCACGGTCGGCGCCTGCAATTGCATTCTTGAATCCCTGTTCAATACCGGCAGGGCAGTCAAGTATGATATAATCAAACTCTTCCCTGAGTTCATCAGTCAGCTTCTTCATCTGCTCGGGTGTAACAGCATTCTTATCTCTTGTCTGTGCTGACGGAAGCAGATAAAGGTTCGGATAGCGCTTATCCTTTATAAGCGCCTGCTTAACACGGCAGTTGCCCTCGACAACATCTACAAGATTATATACTATTCTGTTCTCAAGTCCCATAACGACATCAAGATTACGAAGTCCTATATCCGTGTCGATAAGAACTACTTTCTTATTAAGCTTGGCAAGTCCGGTTCCGACATTGGCTGATGTAGTTGTCTTACCAACGCCGCCCTTTCCGGATGTAATAACGATAACTTCACTCATTTGGGTTAATCCTCCTGTTTAAATCATATGCGTATGTCTGCAAGGACATCGCGCTCGAGTTTTTCTATGTAAATGTTGCCCTCATCAACGTATGCAATACGCGGCTCATGAGTCTTGTTCTTTGCGCTATTACTTCCGTCTGAGCAGCGGGCAATTACATCTCCTATTTTAATCTGCATAGGCTCCATATCAATCGCCACGACGAATGCATCCTCATTACCGTCAGCTCCTGCATATATATTGCCTTTAAGTGAACCAAGCACAATCACATTGCCCTTGGCAATAACTTTGCCCCCGGGATTAACATCGCCGAGAATTATTATACTGCTCTCCGATTCAAGAATCTGACCGGAACGCAAAGTCCCTTTGTAAAACTGTCCGGTACTTGCAGCCATATCATCAAGCTTTGCCTCTACAGCGTGCTTGAAGTACGCATCTTTAAGTTCATCATTGTCAATGACACATACTATATTGATGTCAGATACCTCTGATATGATATCCAGAAGCTGTCGCTGCTGTTCATCATTAAGGCTTCTTCCCTCAAAAGATATTGCCATATTAGCTTTATCGAAGAATTTGGATGCGCCTGAGAACTTGTCCCTGACAGCTTCCTTAAGTTCATCAAAGGATACACTGTCATCAAGCACAACTACTATTCCGTGCTTGCTTCCTTTGATAACAACCGAATTATTCACCATTATCCACCTCGATATTTATTTTAACCTGCATACGTTAAATTTTAGCATAAATCACACTCAAAATCCATACAAAACTGCGTGAATTTTCGCATTTTTATACAAATTACTTGTCTAATCCCCAATATATTTTGTATATATCAGAGGTAAGCTTGGCAGCATTACTTGAAGCATATCCGTTAGGAATCAGAACCGATACAGCTACCTCAGGATTATCATACGGCGCATAACTTATAAATGTTATATGGTCAGCCTTGTTCGTATTCTCCTGTGCGGTACCTGACTTTCCGGCAGCCTGATAAGGAAGTCCCTTAAATGACGCCGTATTCTCAATCACGAGACGCATACCCTGATGAACAGCATTCCACGTAGATGAACTTACATTCATCGTATTGGAAACAACCGGTTCATTATCACGTATAACATTTCCGTTATAATCCGTTATCTTTGATACAAGTGTAAAATCGTGGCATACGCCTGATGTTGCAAGTGTCGATACATATCTGCACAAATTGATTGCCGAGTATGCATGTGTACCCTGCCCGATTGCTGATGCAACTGCATCCCTGTCAGACGGATGCGGATCCATCTCATATATCTCAACACCTGACTTTGTCGCAAGTCCGAGCTGCTCTGCATAATTCTTAAGCAGATCCGTTCCCTTTGTGCTGTTATAAGTTCCTCCTGATTCCATGCCAAGTCTGTGTCCTACAGTGTAGAAAAATACGTTACATGAATCACGTATTGCCGTCGAGACATTCTCGGCGCCATGAGAGCGCGGATATATCCAGCACTTTGGAGAAGGAGTAACTGCCGTATACTGTCCTGTACATACAATTGACTCACCCGTACTTATCACTCCCTGTTCAAGTCCCGTAATCGCCGAACATGGCTTAAAGATAGAACCCGGTGCGGTTCTGAGTGATGTTGCCTTATTAATAAGCGGCTTTGCCTTATCATTACGCAGCTGCTCATAGTAATCCTTATCGACAGTTCCTGAAAGCCGGTTATTGTCATATCCCGGATATGATACAAGTGCAAGCAGCTCCCCTGTATCAGGGTCTGCAACAACTGCTGAGCCGGAACACGGTTCAAGCGCAAGCTGTGCCGGAGTAATCGTCTTCTCAGTGATTGCATTTATCATGAAATCATATGCAGACATTCTTCCCGACGAAAGCCCTTCATAAGCACTCCCTGATGGTTCAAGAACCCCCTGTTCATAAAGCATCATGCAGACTTCCCAGCCCGATATACTTCCCGATGAAATCATATATCTGTATACCTTTTTACCGAATCCGGTATCATTACTGATATAATTGGAAATATATTCCAGCAGCGAATCATATGCCTCCTGAAGACTCGAATACTTCTCAGCCGTAAGCTTATCCATATCAATCCAGTTCTTGGTAAGCGCATATGTCAGAAGCTCCTTAAGACTGATTGACTCATTCTCATCCCAGTTGACATATACAGAATCATTGGTATCCATATTTTCAGTATTAATTATTCCATTATCAACAAGCACATTCTTATAAATGTAATAAATATAGACTTTCATCTCATCAGAGAGCTGTCCGTATGCTGTAGGTGAATCCGTAAGTTCGTTCATGACAGACGATATCACACTGTCCTGTCTTGTCTCAAACTTAGACTGGATTCCCTGTGCTATTGATGAATCAGACTGGGCTATCTTCTTGATAGATACAATATTATTATCAATCAGTGCAAAATAGACAGACTTAATCGGGATGAATATATCCTCTACCGAACCTGTATTGGAATTATATGTTATAGTCGTATCACCTGCCGTTATCTTAGACAGAAGAATCTCAACCAATTCATCTTCAATTGCATTGTAGACATCTTTCTGAAGCTGTGAATCAATAGTAAGATAGACATCGTGACCGGTCTGTGGCTGTGTATTATCTACGACTTCCGTAATACGGCCTACGCTGTCAACATATACCTTCTTACTTCCCTTTGTTCCCTGAAGTTCAAGTTCAAGAGCCTGCTCTATTCCTGACTTACCTACAGTATCATTCGATTCATACTGCTCATTCTGTGCCTGAAGTTCCTCAAGCTCACTGGATGATACATTACCTGTATATCCCAGTATATGTGATGTATATACACTGTCGACATACTTGCGGATATATTCTTCTTCAACACTTACACCGACAAGGTCTCTTGACTTCTCAAGGATTGCCGCTACAGTTGCATCAGACACTTCATACGCGATTGTAAATGTCATATATCTTGAATATGAGTTAGCAGCCATGTGTCTTCTCAGATTAATAATCTCAAGCTGATGGGCAAGCGGATAATCCTGCGATACCTCATACCTGTCACGAAGGTATTCATACACAGCATCAGCCGTTGCATTACGCTGTTCATCCTTAAGTGCACTTATTGTCTGTGCACCGTATATATCTCTTAAGAATCTGAGAAGTGCATTATCAGATTCCGTAAATTCAAGATGTCCGTCCAGATTAATTGCAATTGGGAGATCATTGGTAACAGAATCCCCATTCTCCTCAATTATATCAATTGTCTTATTGATAACTTCATTGATAGACTGATTCTTAACCTTATTGGATGTATAAGTTCCGCTGTCGCTTATCTTTACAGAGAATGCAAGATCATTATAAGCAAGAAGATTACCGTTACGGTCAAAAATCCTGCCACGTGTGGCAGGAACACTCATTGTCTTCTCCTGTGAATCCGTTACCGATTGTGCGTACACATCACCGTTAACTATCTGCAGTGAGAAGAGACGAACTAAAATTGTTACAAAAAGAAGGATAAATACCAAAACCAGTGGCAGAAGCCTTGACTTTAAGAAACTTAGAATGTACTCAAATATTTCCCTGATCATACTCTATAGCTCTCTTTCTTTCCTTACCCTCAAAATGTCTGTTAAGGGATACAATTATCCTGTATATCGCAATCGTGACAATTACCGTATATACAACCTCCGGCATTATAAAACGCTTAAGATAATACAGGACATCAAGTTTATTGTGCAGCAGGAAATTAACCACATATGACAGAAAACCATATATAAAATCACCTGCCCCTACCATAGCGATAGGCATTAAAAATTCCTTCTCCTCATATTTCTGGTAGAAACATCCGGCAAAATACCCGATAAACATCATTGCTATTGATGAAAGCCCGATTATGCTGTAGCTGAACAAATCGTATATTATTCCGCACACAAATCCCGTATATATTCCTTCTGTCTTACCATTAAGAAATCCGAACAAAACCGGAATGATTATCAGAAAATTAGGTGATATGCCACCTATAGCCAGCACTCTTCCGGCTGTACACTGAAGCACATAAAAGACAATTATCAGAAGCAGCTCACATATTTTTCTTTTCATGTACCGACCTCACTCGCCAATCTTAACTTTCTTTTCCCTGATTACAAGTACTTCCTGAAGATGTGCAAAATCAACAACCGGAACAAGGTATCCCGACTGTGTAAGATTATTGGAATCCGATGTTACGTCCTTTACATATCCTATAAGTATTCCCTCGAGGTAGTCATTACTTATGTTGGATGTAACAATCTTATCCCCGTCACGGATTACAACATCCTTCTTAAAATACTCAACACGAAGAAGCCCTGAATCCATAAGCTTTATATCGCCGTTGACAATGCAGTTGTCTCCGGTATCTATAAGCATGCCGCTGACCTTGCTGCTGTCATCTATAATTGAATGAACAGTTGCATAATTCTCGCCGACATCAGTTACAATGCCGACAAGTCCGCCTCCTGCAATAACATTCATATCAGTCTCTATTCCGTCACGGCTACCTTTGTCTATTGTAAATGTATTGAACCAGTTATCGCTTCCCTTGCCGATTACACGAGCACCGACCTTAGTGTAGCCCGGATACTTCTCATCAAGTTCATAAAGGTCACGAAGTCTCTCCAGTTCATAACTGTCCTGCTTAAGCTGGTTATTCTCCTCTACAAGGCTGTCGACCCTGTCCTGAAGCTCTTTGTTCTGGTCTATTACCTCTCCAAGTTCCTTCATCGTCTCAGCCTTATCGTAAGTCCACAAGCCGAGATTGTTCATTCCTTTCTGCAGAGGAATTACAACAGCCGATACAACAGTCCGTATAGGTGATATAAGGCTGTCCGTAAAGAATGACGCACCTACAAACAGAAAACATACCACCGTAAGAATAACCAGAATATATTTAGGTGTAAAAAATGTACTCAGTTTCTTTCTCATTGACAAACACCTGCTCTAAAATTAATTATTCGTAAATCTTTTCCTGTGGTGTATATGCAAGATGTCTGAACTGAGGGTTATTAACGACGCCCATAAGTCCGCGTACAACACTTTCAGAAGGATTCTCAACTATATTGACATTGAGATTGGTCTCTTCCTTGATAAATCTCTCAAGGTTGCTTATGTTAGATGTACCGCCTGTAACATAGATACCCATATTAATAATATCCGCTGCAAGTTCAGGCGGAGTTCTCTCAAGAATGACTTTGATTGAATCCATGATTGAGTGAAGCGGGTCGACAATCGCATTATAGATAATATCAGAAGATATATCCACACATACAGGGAGGCCTGATACTATATTACGTCCAAATCCCTTTGCAAATGACTCATCAACCTGTACGGCGCTTCCAAGCTGCTTCTTAAGATTCTCAGCTGTCTTGCTTCCGATTACAAGATTATAATACTTACGTACAGTTGTTATAATACTGTCATCAAGCTTGTTACCGCCAATCTTGACTGACTTGCTGAGCACAATGCCTCCAAGTGAGAGAACTGATATCTCAGTTGTGTCAGCGCCGATATTGACAACCATAACACCTTTGGCAGCAGTTACATCAATCCCCGCACCTATAGCATCAGCAACCGGCTTATCAACTATATAAACATTCTTTGCCTTAACCTTGGCATCAACAACTATCTCATAGAATGCACGCTTCTCAACTTCAGTAATATCTGTCGGAACAGCAATATAGAACTCCGAAGGACCCGTAAGCTTCTTGCTCTCACTCTGCTTCTCAGTAAACTTCTCAAGAAGTGTCTGCATATTCTCGATGTCTGCAATAACGCCAAACTTAACCGGATATGATACAACTATATTATCCGGTGCCTTCTCATACATCTCGAACGCTTCATCACCGAATGCAAAAATCTCAGTCTTATTGGCTATTGCAATTATATTCTTCTCATTGAGAATCTTATCCTTATCTTTTGAGAACATCTTAAAATTGCTTGTTCCTATATCAATTCCGTATACACCTGCCATCTTAGGCTCCTTTCAATTTTTGAAATTTTATTCATTAAGATTCATAAGTCCGCTTTCCTTAAGGCTTACGAATCTATTATCACCAATAATAATATGGTCAATAAGCGATATTCCTAACATCTCGCCGGCAAGCTGCACCCGCCTTGTTATAGCAATGTCATTACTGCTTGGCTCTGCATCACCGCTCGGATGATTATGCAGCATAACGATAAATACCGCACCGGCTCTTAACGCTGCAACAAATATCTCTCTCGGAGATACTATTGATGCATTAACGGTACCTGTTGAGATAATCTCATCCTTAATCAGCCGCAGCTTTGTGTCGAGCATGACAAGTACAAGCCTCTCGCATTCCGCATGACGCAGGTCTTCCATATAATAATCCGCGATTGATACGGGATTCCTGAAATCAAGCCGCCTGTATGCACACGATTTGGATATCCTGCGTGACAGCTCAATTACAGCCATAATCTGTAATGCTTTCACACTGCCTATGCCACGAATTGATACAAGGTCTTCATACCCTATCCCCGTAAGCCCCGCAAGGTTCGTACTTCCCGATCCGTTGCATGCCATATCAATAATGCCGGCAGCAAGTTCAATTGAACTTATCCCCGTTGTTCCTGTCTTAATTATAACTGCAAGAAGTTCTGCATCAGACAGTGCACCTGCTCCGTATAACATAAACTTCTCATACGGACGCATTGATGCCGGAAGGTCTTTGGTACGCCTGTTCTTCAGTCCCGTGTTATCATATACACTATTCATTCCTTATGCTAAAGGAAACAAAATCCGGTTAATTCGTTATACAGTTAATATCAACTATACAAAACGGTATATGACTGCAGCAATAATTATTCCGACAATACTTCCGATAGTAATCTTAATCTTGAGACCGAATGTTATAATAAGCACTCCGAGATCAAGTGTTGGTGCCGGGTCAGTAAATCCGAACGTCTGACCATAGCTGAGCCATCCAAGTGCCGGAATTCCGGCCGTAAGCTCGCTGATAAATCCACCGATTACAATACCGGCAAGAAGAAACAAAAATAATGCCCAGTTATTTTTGCCACGTGCTATGTTGCTCATGTCATTCTCACCTCATAACATAACTGCCTCACAAATGCAGATGCCGCATCAGCCACACCCTGCTTTCATTTGGCGCATCTAACAGTATAGCATATTATGCGTAATGTTGACAAGAAATAATCAGCTTTATAATAAACACATAATACCCGGCTATATCATTTTAATCAAGGAGTCCTTTAAGAAGATGAACGCGTATATATCCTTCCTCCGGATTCTTCTCCAATATACACTGCGGTATTGAAGGAATAAGAACTTCCTTACCGTCATTCATTCCAACCACATAGACATCATTGGCCCCCGTCTGCATAATATCCTTAAGCACACCAAGCTCCACACCTTCATCAGTCACGACCTTAAGTCCAACGAGATCGCATATAAAGAACTCTCCATCTTCAAGTTCAACTGCATTTTCTCTTGTAACAAGCAGGTCTTTTTTTACAAACTGCTGTATATCATTTATATTGTCATACCCTTTGAACTTGAGAATAACAAATTGTTTGAAGTACTTAACGCCTTCAATCTCAAGCTTTACAGGCTCTCTTTTCATATCAACAATAACTTCTTCAAGATAATCGAATCTCTTCGGATCATCTGTTGTCGGAAATACCTTTACTTCGCCGCGTATTCCATGTGTCGATGTTATTACGCCTACACGTAATGTCTGCTCCATGTATCCTCCATAAAATTCGAACCCCGAAAACAATGCTTTCGAGGTTCTTTCATAAATTCAAAGTACATTGCCGTTATACAATCTCGACAATCACTTTCTTGTCAGTCTTAGATGCTGCAGCCGTTACAACTGCACGAATGGACTTTGCGATTCGTCCCTGCTTACCGATAACTTTCCCCATATCTGACGGAGCTACCTTAAGCTCAACAATAAGAGCCTTATTCTTCTCTGTCTCAGTTACAACAACTTCATCAGGATTATCAACAAGTGCTTTAGCGATAATTTCAACTAATTCCTTCATACTTCCTCATTTCCGTCTGCGGTTGCAGACTGTACGGGATTAAGAGACACGGTCATTGCACTAAGGTACTCAGATCTTAGTGCGATAACCAATAATCACCCAAAAGTCTCTTGGATTACTTCTCAATTCCGGCAATCTTAAATACTCTTAAGACACCTTCTGTAGGCTGTGCACCGTTAGCAAGCCACTTCTTAGCTGCCTCTGCATCAATGTTAACCTTGCAAGGATCGTAGTTAGGATCGTAAGTACCGATTTCATCGATGAATCTTCCGTTACGTGGTGATCTTGAATCTGCAACGATGATTCTATAGAATGGAGACTTCTTCTCACCTAATCTCTTTAATCTGATCTTTACCATTGTAATTCACCTCCTGATATTTTGCTAAAAATGTATTATGCTAAAAAGGCAATTTGAATCTGCCCTTTTTACCACCGAATTGTTTCATCATGCCCGGCATCTGCTTCATCATCTTCTTCATCTGCTCAAACTGCTTGACTACTCTGTTGACTTCGCTTATGTCAACTCCCGCACCTCTTGCGATACGGTTCTTTCTTGACGGATTAAGAATGTCCGGTCTGCTGCGCTCCGCATTATTCATCGAAAGGATGATTGCCTCAGTGCGCTTAAGATTCTTCTCTGCTTCATCCATGTCTACGCCGTCTGTCTTAATCTTGCCGGCAAATCCCATGCCCGGAAGCATATTCATGATTGACCCGAGTCCGCCCATGTTCTTAATCTGACCCATGTACTCAAGATAATCATTAAAGTCAAACTCCGCTTTGCGGAGCTTCTTCTCCATCTCAGCCGCCTTATCGGCATCTATCTGTGCCTCAGCCTTCTCTATAAGCGAAAGCACATCGCCCATGCCAAGTATTCTTGATGCCATTCTGTCAGGATGGAACTGTTCAAGATCTGAAAGCTTCTCCCCCATACCGGCGTAAAGAATAGGCTTGCCTGTCACGGCTTTGATTGAAAGGGCGGCACCGCCTCTGGTGTCACCATCGAGCTTAGTAAGAATAACTCCGTCAATTCCAATCTTCTCATCGAATGAAGACGCTACATTAACTGCGTCCTGACCTGTCATCGAATCGACAACAAGTATCGTCTGGTCAACTCCTACGCTGCTCTTTATATTCTGAAGCTCAGTCATCATGTCTTCATCTACATGAAGACGTCCGGCTGTATCCAAAATAACAATGTTATTCCCGTTAGACTTAGCATGTTCAATTCCTGCCTTGGCTATGTCTACAGGATTCTGGTTCGTTCCCATGGCAAAAACAGGAACTCCCTGCTTCTCACCATTAATCTTAAGCTGTTCAACTGCCGCAGGTCTGTATACATCACATGCCACAAGAAGCGGCTTCCTGCCCTGAGCCTTGAACTTGCCTGCCAGCTTGGCTGTAGTGGTTGTCTTACCGGCACCCTGAAGACCTGCCATCATGATAACCGTAATCTCTGAACCGCTCTTAAGAGCAATCTCTGTAGTCTCTGAACCCATGAGCTTAATCATCTCTTCATTGACTATCTTGATTACCATCTGTCCGGGTGTAAGGCTCTCCATTACATCCTGACCGATTGCACGTTCCTCAACCGACTTAACAAACTGCTTGACAACTTTGAAGTTAACATCCGCCTCAAGAAGTGCCATCTTGACTTCCCTGAGTGCAGCCTTAACATCACTTTCGCTTAAGCGGCCCTTGCCACGGAGGTTTTTGAAAATGTTCTGTAATTTGTCTGACAAACTGTCAAAAGCCATCTAAAGCCTCCTAAAAAATCTTCAACATGTCATTGGAAATCTCATCAATTCTTCTCACACACTCGGAGTCACCCGTGTCGAAGAACTTCTTGGTAAGATCATTAATCTCTCCTACCATCTTCTTTGCATCCATAAACTTCTCCACGAGATGAAGCTTATCTTCATAACCTGTAAGAATAGCATTGCAGCGCTTAATCAGGTCATGCACTCCCTGTCTTGAGATGTCATACTCCTCAGCGACCTCACTCAGTGAATAGTCGTTAAAGACAACATCCGAATATACAGCCTTCTGATGCTCTGTCAGAAGTTCTCCATAGAAATCATATAACAATGTCTGCTCAAGAATCTTTTCCATAACAAATGATATAATACAATAGTGTCAGCAAGCTGTCAAGTATTTTTTCTTGACAGCTTTATTTTTATTCCGAGCGAAGTGCATCTATAGGGTTAAGCTCACTTGCCTTCCTTGCAGGCACCCATCCGAATATTATTCCTATTGCGGCTGAGAAGCCTACACCAAGTATGATTGCTCCGGGCTGGATTACAAAGTCAATCTTTATCAGGACTGCTGCCACATATGATATCAGCAGCCCAAGCCCCACGCCTATTATTCCTCCAATCATCGAAAGGAATATTGATTCAATCAGAAACTGCATCTGTATCCTCTTAGGCTCAGCGCCGAGTGCCTTGCGCAGACCTATCTCCCTGGTACGCTCAGTAACCGATACAAGCATCATATTCATGATACCTATTCCGCCGACAAGAAGTGCTATTGACGCAATGCCTGCAAGCATCGTAGTCATCATGTTCTGCATGGAACGCATAGTATCAAGAAGCGAATCCATGTTAAATATGCTGTAACTGTCATCTTTGTCATTGAACGCCTGATTAAGTACTTTTTTCAGGTCATTCGTAACCTGGTCAGAGAACTGTGTATCTCCTATGTAGATTTCAATGCTGTTAATGTTGGCACTTCCTGTCATCTTAAGCGCATTCTTGTAAGGGATCTTAACTGTTCCTCCGTCACTTGATGTCGTCATCATTGTTGACATAAGATTGGCATCATCTCCCTCAAGTCCTACAACCGTATAAGTATAGCCTCCGACTTTAAGTTTCTTACCGACCGGATTCTCACCGAAGAAAAATCTCTTGGCACAGTCCTTATCAATGACACATGTATACACATCACCTGCCATCTCCGCATGTGTCAGCGCACGGCCTGATATAATATTGTTATTATTCAGGAAATACGTTCCGTTCTTGCCTTCTACGTTAATGTCATCAACCTCGCCGTTACGTGCGCCCTTGCTTGTTGTGGAGACCGTAGGTGATACACCTGCGACATTGTCAATCGCTTCAATCTTAGCTATGTCGCTGTCTGACAATCCGGTCTTAAGCGACGTACCCGTTATTGATACAACCAGCTTGCCTGCGCCAAGATTTTCAAACTGCCCCATTACATTATCAGATACACCCTGAACTATTGTAATAAGGGCAATTACAGCCGTAACACCGATTATTATACCAAGTGTTGTAAGGAACGAACGCATCTTGTTGCCCTTTATATTCTGCATCGACATCCCGATGCTCTGCTTTAAAATATCCATATTGCTCCTTATCGTAAATATATTATGCAAATATATTTGTCAGCTTCAGTCATTACGCATCCTCAACTACACCTTCGCTTATATTACCGTCAAGTATTCTTACTATTCTCTTGGCATGCTGCGCAATGTGGACATCATGCGTAATCATTATTATGCATCTGCCTTCGTCATTCAGTTCATGAAAAAGCTCCATAACCTGCGCTCCCGTCTTCTGGTCGAGAGCACCCGTCGGCTCATCTGCAAGAAGTATTGTCGGATTGTTCACTATCGAACGTGCTATGGCAACTCTTTGCTGCTGCCCTCCTGACATCTGATTAGGATAATGATCCATCTTGTCTTTGAGGCCTACTTTTTCAAGCACCTCCATTGCACGCTGCTTACGTTCCTTCTCCTTAACATTGGCATATATCATAGGCAGCTCAACATTCTCAAGTGCCGTCTGTCTCTGAAGCAGGTGAAATGACTGAAATATAAATCCAATCTCCTTACTGCGTATGTGCGCAAGTGACTTCTCGTCCTGGTCAGCAATCTTACGTCCCGACAGTATATACTCACCCGAAGTCGGAACGTCCAGACATCCGATAATATTCATAAGCGTAGACTTACCTGAGCCTGATGGTCCGAGAACAGCCAGGAACTCCCCCTCTTCTACCGTAAGGTCAATTCCCTTAAGCACTCTTGATATTTCATCACCCATGACATATTCCTTCACAATGTTCTTCATTGTAAGTATTTCTTTAGCCATAATCAAATCTCCGTTTACTTATTTTGATGTGCTGCTGCCTGAATCTGTAGAAACACTGCCTGCGCTTACAGAGCCACCATACATATTCATCATCATATTCATCATCTCGCTCTTTGCCTTTACAGTATCACCTTCATTAAGTCCGTCTTTTATCTCAACATAAGAGCCATCACTTGCCCCTGTTGTTATATACTTTTTCTCCTGTGATTTACCCGAACCGACAAGTACATACGGCGTATTGTCGCTCTCGTAATACAATGCATCCATTGAAACTGAAAGTACATCCTTAACATCGTTATTTTTAAGCTTTACTTCTACTGACATTCCCGTTCTGATATATGAATCTGCCCTGAATTCAACGTCAGCCGTAAAATATGATACGCCCTTCTCTACAGTTGCTTTCTTTGATACATTGGTAATCTTACCCTCATAATCTCTCTTAAGAGCATCAACGCTGATTCCTACATCAACGCCATCCTCTACTCCAAGTATGTCATACTCATCAATCTTGATCGATACCTGTACCGTAGAATAATCAGTCACCTCAGCAACTGCCTTGGCTGTTGAGAGTGTGTCTCCCACCTTGACATTAAAGTCAGTAAGCGTACCGCTTATAGATGCCTTAATCTTATAATCTTCAAGCTGTGTATACAGATTATCAAGTTCCAGCGCCGCTACATTGTTATTGGACAAAGCCTCAACCTTTTCAGCTGCATTGGCATATGTCTGAAGAGTCTGGTCTGCCGCAACAAGTGCTGACTCATAGCTCTGCTGTGCCTGAAGATAAGACTCATGCCTTGAATTAACCGCATCTTCATACTTGCTTAAGTTAGTATTAACCGTATTAAATGTGCTAAGATAGCTCTTATACTGGTTATCATAGCTTAACTGTGCATTATCAACAGCAGTCTGAAGCGCATCCCTCTTAGCCTCAAGCATCTCTACATTCGCTTTTGCGCCTGCAAGTGAAGCTGCATTGGCAGGTGACGGATCTGCATCATATGCATCCTCGGCGTTAGATACGCCCTTCTCACACCCACGTATATCCGCTTCATTATCGTCATAATTCTTTTTAGCCTGTTCAAGCGCCGCCTTAACGCTCTCAAGCTGGTTACCGGCAGCAATCATTGATGCATCTATATTATTATCCAGTTCAAGCTTTGCACGGTTATAATCAGACACTGCCGAATCATAAGCAGTCTTCGCATTATCAAGTGCAGCCTTCGCCTGATTAATAGTTGCATTGTCTCCGTTATCTATTGAATTCTTATAATCCTCGTAAGACTTCTTAGCATCACGTATTGCATAGTAATTAGAAAGTTCAGTATTGGACAGTGATGCCTCCTTAAGCGCTATATTCTGGCGTATAGTCTTATCATCTATCTGGGCAAGCACATCTCCGGCCTTAACCTCATCGCCTTCCTTAAAATAAACCTGCGTAACTTCCCCCATAACCTTAGGAGTTATAGTCACATCATCTACTGCCTCTATATTACCAGTAAACGTGTGATATGTAACAATATCTCTCTTCTGTACCTTCTCATCAACGTACATCTGGTCTGCAGCCTTACCGCCTCCGACAACTGAAGCAGCAATAATTGCAATTATTACCACAAGTACAATTGCGAGTTTCCAGTGCTTTTTAAGTGTTTTAAGTATTTTCTTCATATACCGCTCTCATGTCAGCCCTGACAGCCTTCACAAATTCCTTTCTTCAAAATTATTTTGATAATATTAATATTATACTAATTCTTTTATAATGGCTAGTAATATATCGATTAAATATTTGTTAACAATTTGCAAATTCTTTAATTACTCCCGCACAAATCAAAAAGGCCACAGCTATATAACGCTGTGACCCGTCTTGTTGTTACATACAAGTTATATGCTTCGTTTTTACAGATTAGTCTTTACAAGCCTTGGACGCAGACCGCCTTCTTCAAGCTTCTTGATAATCTCGTCCTTATGGTCATGTCCGAATGCCTCGATTGTAAGTCTGAGCTCAACCGCCGCATTACGATTGATGCTTACGAACTGGTTATGCTCAATCTTAATTACATTACCCTTAGCATCAGCAACAATCTGTGCAACACGTACAAGTTCGCCCGGCTTGTCCGGAAGAAGCACTGATACAGTGAATATACGTCCACGCTGGATAAGACCATGGCTTACGATAGATGACATTGTTATAACATCCATGTTACCGCCGCTTAAGATTGAAACAATCTTCTTGTCCTTAACATCGATATGCTTAATTGCAGCAACTGTAAGAAGTCCTGAATTCTCTACTACCATCTTGTGATTCTCTACCATATCAAGGAATGCATCGATAAGCTCGTAATCCTCAACTGTAATTACCTCATCAAGATTCTCCTTAAGATATGGGAACAGCTTCTTACCAGGTGTCTGTACTGCAGTTCCGTCAGCTATAGTATTAACCGACTTAAGTGTTGTCACTGTATTCTTCTTAAGTGACTCCTGAAGACAGTTAGCTCCGGCAGGCTCTACACCTATTACCTTGATATGGGGATTAAGAAGCTTGGCAAGTGTTGAAACGCCTGTTGCAAGTCCGCCTCCGCCGACAGGTACAAGGATGTAATCTACTGTAGGAAGCTCCTTGATTATCTCCATTGCAATTGACCCCTGACCTGTTGCAACAGCAAGATCATCAAATGGATGGATAAATGTAAGTCCCTGCTCCTTAGCCATCTTAAGCGCATATTCGCAAGCCTCATCATATACATCTCCGTAAAGGACAACCTCTGCACCATAGCTCTTCGTGCGGTTTACCTTGATAAGTGGTGTTGTTGTAGGCATTACGATAACTGCACGGCAGCCATATATCTTAGCAGCATATGCAACACCCTGTGCATGGTTGCCCGCTGATGCCGTTATAAGTCCCTTTGCGCGCTCTTCGTCTGTAAGCGTGCTTATCTTGTAATACGCTCCACGCACTTTATATGCACCTGTGTACTGCATGTTCTCCGGCTTAAGATATACCTTATTGCCGCTCTGCTTACTGAAATATTCGCTGTATACAAGATTAGTCTTAAGTGTTACCTCCTGTACTTTTTCAGCAGCTTCTTCAAATTTTTCAAGTGTTAATTTGTCCATACTGGCCTCCATTATTATTAATTAATCATCTTCCCCTTCAGGTACATCAAAGATGGCGTTGACATAATCTTCGGAATTAAACTTCTGCAGATCTTCAATATGCTCTCCCACGCCGATATATTTGACAGGCACGCCAAACTCAGTCTGTATCGCGATAGCTATACCTCCCTTGGCAGTTCCGTCCATCTTGGTAAGGATTATTCCCGTTATATCCATTACGTCTTTGAACTCACGCAGCTGTGATAATGCGTTCTGTCCCGTTGTTGCATCAAGGACGAGAAGATTTTCCCTGTAAGCATCAGCATACTCCCGTTCAATGACTCTGTCAATCTTACGGAGCTCTTCCATAAGATTCTTTTTGTTGTGAAGACGTCCGGCAGTATCACACAGAAGAACATCCGCTTTTCTTGCCTTGGCTGCGGCAACCGCATCAAATATTACCGCTGCCGGGTCAGAACCCTCTGACTGTGCGATTATATCGCACTGACTTCTGTTAGCCCATTCTGTAAGCTGTTCGATGGCAGCAGCACGGAACGTATCGGCTGCCGCAAGAATAACCTTCCTGCCCTGTCCTCTCAAGTGTGCCGCAATCTTGCCGGCAGATGTTGTCTTACCGACTCCGTTAACACCGATAAGAATAATAATCGACTTGCGGTTTTCAAAATCATATGCGTTCTCACCAAGATCCATCTTCTCTTTGATTGTATCAATAAGAAGCTGCTTGCAATCAGCCGGATTCTTCACTTTGTTCTCATGAACCCTCTCTTTGAGTTCCTCAAGTATCTCCTCTGTTGCACAGACACCTATATCGCCCATTATCATTGTCTCTTCAAGTTCTTCGTAGAAATCATCATCTATCGAAGAAAATCCTGAAAAAATTGCATCCATTCCTGATGTTATATGGTCTCTGGTCTTAGTAAGCCCTTCTTTTAATTTACTGAATAATCCCATACATGTCCTCATTTCTCATTTTACTGTTTTCTGTCAGAAGCATCCAGCTCATTCTCAATAAGGTCAACCGACACAAGTGTTGAAACACCTTTTTCCTGCATCGTTATACCATACAGCCTGTCAGCCGCTGCCATTGTACCACGTCTGTGAGTGATTACGATAAACTGTGTATGCTTTGTCAGCTTATGCAGATATGAAGCATATCTGTCTACATTAGAATCATCAAGTGCGGCCTCAATCTCATCGAGAAGGCAGAATGGCGACGGCTTGAGATTCTGTATTGCAAACAGAAGTGAGATAGCCGTAAGTGCTTTTTCACCGCCGGAGAGCTGCATCATGTTCTGAAGCTTCTTTCCGGGTGGCTGTGAGATAATCACAATTCCTGCCTCAAGAATATCCTCTCCTTCAACAAGTTCTATCGTACCGCGTCCACCGCCAAACAGTTCCCTGAAGACTTTGTCGAACTCTGTCTTAATCTCTTCAAATTTAGCTTTAAACTGGATTCGCATTCCGTTATCAAGCTCATCTATTACAGTCATAAGACTCTGTTCTGCCTTAATGAGATCATCATGCTGTGTACTCAGGAAAGTATAACGCTCATTGACATCCTTATACTCTTCGATAGCATTTACATTGACATCACCAAGCGCACGTATCTGTGCCTTAACTGATGCAATTGTCTTCTTGATTGACGCGAGATCCGTCATCTCAGGGTCTCTCAGCTGTGAAGCCGAACCATATGTAATCTCATACTCAGACCACATGTAATCAACAAGTCCGTCTTTGGCAGCTTCAAGCTTTTCCTTAGCCGCATTAAGTCTGTAGCACTCTTTGTCAAGTGCACTGATAGTATTAGCGAGATTCTCTCTCTTATCAAAAAAGGTCTTGTTCTGCTCCGAAACTTCTGCACGCTTCTCTCGCAAAGCCGCAATACTCTTCTCGCACTCTTCAATCTTAGTCTGTGCAGCCTCAATTGCAGCCTTAGTCCGGGCAATCATATCTTCCTTGGCCTTAATCTCATCAGCCGTATTGGCAAGCTGTTCGTTAAGCCCCTTCTCCTCATTTTGGAGGTTCTCAATATCCCACTCTATTCGTGTTATATTCTCCTGAAGATATGTATCCTTTTGCTGAAGTGAATTGAACTGTACATGTATGCCTTCTGTTCTGGCAATATGTCCAGTTTCTTCATTACGCTTCGCTTCAAGCCGGCTGTTAAGCTCTGCAGCCTTTTCCTGTGCAAGCGTATTCTTATCATCAAGCGATGCAAGACTGCTTGTTACATCCGACAGTCCGCCTCTGATATCCTCTATCTGCTTATCAAGCTTTGCAGCCTCAGACGCACTTTCCTGATATGACGCAATAATCTCATCACGTTTCTGTGATGCCTGTTTATAATTCATCTGTGCCGTGTTATAAGCAATCTGCTGCTCGCGCATTGACTTACCCGCAGCTTCGTTATCCTCGCGGATTGATGCAAGTTTCTTACGTGTATCGGCAAGCTCGCCTTTCAGCTTATCAAGTCTGTCACTTATCTGTGCTGCAGAAGCCTTAAGCTCTTCAATCTCCCTGCGCCGTCCAAGAAGATTGCTCGAATTGCGGAAAGCACCACCGGTCATGGAACCGCCCGGATTAAGCTGTTCACCTTCAAGTGTAACTATTCGCAGTGAATATTTATACTTTCTTGCAATTGCGAGTGCATTATCAATATTATCTACAACGAGGATTCTTCCAAGCAGGTAATTAACAAGATTCTCATATTCAAATGATACTCTCACAAGCCTGCTTGCTATCCCGACAACGCCTTTCTCATTAAGGCATGCATCCTTCTCAAGAGTATTGCGCCCTGATATTGATGACAATGGCAGAAATGTTGCACGGCCAAACTTATTCTCCTTAAGGTATGCGATAAGTCCCTTGGCAGTCTGTTCATTATCAGTAACAATATTCTGAATTGTACCGCCAAGTGCAGTCTCAATTGCGACTTCATACTGCTTCTGCACCTTAATGATATCAGCCACAACTCCAAGTATACCGTCATTATCAGCCTTGCGCTCCATGACCTTTCGTATGCTGTTGCCATATCCGTCATATCTTTCAGCAATATTGCGGAGTGATTCAAGTCTTGATCTCTCGCGGTGATACTGCTGCTGTGTCTTATCTATCTCTGATGTAAGCTCTGATATCTTCTCACGGCATGAAGCTATTCCCGCCTCATATTCTTTTATCTGCCCGGTAAGTGAATTGACTTTATCCTGTATAAGAGACGCCTCATGTGCATATCCGTTGATAACTCCAATCTGTACGCTCTCATCACTCTTTCCCTGAATAACCCTGCTGTTGAGTTCTGCCCTTCTGATATTAATCTGCTCAAGCATCGTCTCGTAACGCTGGTTCTCAGTCTTTATATTACTCTTCTCATTGAGGATGTCATACATCTCATTCTGTGCAGCCTCAATCTCTGCCGTAAGCCGTGTTATCTCGTCAATGATAACCTTATGCTCATTCTCACTGTTATCCTGCTTAAGCTTTATCGCATCAAGTTCTTTGGCAAGCTCTTCGCGGTCTCTTAAAAAACCTGATTTCTGTGTCTCAAGACGTGCACACTCCTGATGAATTACGCCTATTCTGTCATTGTAATGTGACTCGTTGCTGCGTATAGTCTTAATCTGCTCACTCATTACATTCATCTGTCCGTTAAGGCGTCCCTTTTCGACGTCAGTTTCGGACTTAAGCGACATCTCATTCTCTATCTCAGTCTGTAATTCTGATAATCTCTGCTCTGCAGCCTCATATTCAGCTTTTGTGCTCTCATATTCCCTGTTCGACTTATCAAGGTCGTCTGCTGCTATAGTAAGCTTATTATCTATATCTGTCAGAGTTGCCCTTGTTGATTCCATCTCAAGGAGAAATGCATTAATATCATTAGTCTTGAGATTCTCCTTAAGCAGAAGGTACTGGCGTGCCTTCTCAGACTGTTTCCCGAGCGGTCCGACCTGCTTCTCAAGTTCCGACAGAATATCATTAACCCTGACAAGGTTAGCGCGCTCATTCTCAAGCTTCTTAACGGCAGCAGCCTTGCGCCTCTTGAACTTCACAATTCCTGCCGCTTCATCAAAAAGCTCTCTTCTTTCTTCAGGCTTTCCACTTAAGATTTTGTCAATCTGTCCCTGACCAATGATAGAATAGCCTTCCTTACCGATACCCGTATCATAGAAAAGTTCGGATACATCCTTCAGCCTGCATGTATTACCGTTGATCATGTATTCACTCTCACCGGAGCGGAACACACGCCTTGCAACAACAACCTCATCATAGTCAACAGGGAGTGCATGATCGGAATTATCAAGTGTGATTGCCACATATGCAAATCCAACCGGCTTACGCATCTGTGTACCGGCGAATATAATATCCTCCATCTTAGTTCCACGGAGCTGCTTGGCACTCTGTTCACCAAGAACCCACCTTACGGCATCGGCTACATTACTCTTACCGCTTCCGTTAGGGCCTACAATTCCGGTAATTCCGTTATTAAATTCAAAAACTATTTTGTTGGCAAAAGACTTAAAGCCCTGTACCTCGATACTTTTTAAATACATACTTCCCCCGATGTCTATTTTCTCAGTCTTAATATGGCATCATAGGCTGCCTGCTGTTCGGCAGCTTTCTTATTATGACCGCTTCCATGTCCGAGGACTGTGGAACCGTCGAGCACCTCTGCCGAGAATGTCTTACTGTGCTCAGGACCTTCCTCGCCTGTGATCCTGTACTCAGGCGTCTTATTGTCAGCCTGAAGAATCTCCTGAAGAATCGTCTTGCTGTCATAAAAAAGCTTCTTATTATCGAGGTCATTAAGTACATGTGCCATTATAAACTTCTTTGCAGGCTCAAAGCCTCCGTCAAGGTAAATGGCTCCTATAACCGCCTCAAGTGCATCAGAAGTTATCGAATCCCTCTGTCTTCCTCCTGTTGCATCTTCTCCTTTGCCAAGCATTATATACTTCTGCAGGCTGATATCTCTGGCGCAGAATGCAAGCGACGGCTCACAGACCATGCTCGCACGGAGCTTGGACAATGAGCCCTCGTTAACATCCTTATGTTCATTAAAAAGATATTCACTGCTCACAAGTTCAAGCACGGCATCGCCAAGGAATTCAAGTCTCTCATTATTCCCCGTCTTATTTATGCGAAGCTCGTTGGCATATGAACTGTGAGTAAGGGCATGCTTAAGCAGTGATACATCATCAAAGCTGTAGCCCATCGCCTGCTGCAGCTCATTCAAATCAGTACTATGATTCATAATTCCACCGTCTCTCATTTTTAAATGAGACTGAGCAAAGATACTCAATCTTTGCCAGTCTCATAACACCACATCTATCTGATTATGATTAGTTAAGAGCTTTCTTAATCTGCTCAACAGCATCGCCGACAGTAACAATCTTCTCAGCTTCCTCTGTAGGTATCTCTATATCAAAAGCTTCTTCTATTCCCATGATTATCTGGAATACATCAAGTGAATCAGCTCCAAGATCATCTACAAATGTTGACTCCATTGTTATTGAGTCAGGGTCTGTATTAAGAACCTCCGCAATAATAGCCTGTAACTTTTCAAATTCCATAATTATCTAATCCTCACTTTCCGAAAATCTCATTCATCTTATCATTAATTGCCTGCTCTTTGAACTTCCTGCACTGAAGTATTGATGTAGTTACTTCCTTTGCCTTGGCGTTACCATGTGTCTTAACCACAAGGCCTTTAAGACCAAGCATCGGTGCTCCGCCATACTCAGATGCATCGAATGACTTAAGTGTAGACTTAAGTGCATCCTTTATAAGGAGTGCTCCAATCTTTGACTTAAGGGATGACATAAGTCCCTTCTTAACTGACTTAATCAGTACCGAGCCGACGCCCTCATAGAGCTTAAGAATAACATTACCGACAAATGCATCACATACGATTACATCTGCACCGCCATTAGGTATCTCTCTCGCTTCAATACTTCCGATAAAATTAATATCTGGACATTCCTTAAGAAGCGGAAATGTTTCCTTAACAAGAGCATTGCCCTTCTCTTCCTCAACACCGACGTTAACAATCGCAACTCTTGGATTCTTAACCCCCATCACATTCTCCATGTAGATAGAACCCATTCTCGCCCACTGTACAAGGTGTGATGAGCGTGCGTCAACATTGGCTCCGCTGTCAAGCAGAAGACTTACGCCTGCTGCAGTAGGTATAAGAGGTGCAAACGGCGGTCTCTCAACACCTTTGATTCTTCCGACTATAGTCTGTCCGCCTACAAGTATTGCTCCTGAATTACCGGCCGACACAAATGCATCTGCCTCCCCGGACTTAACAAGTCCAAGGGCCTTAACTATCGAAGAATCCTTTTTCTTGCGGATTGCATTGACCGGATGCTCTCCCGTCTCGATCACTTCCGTAGCATTAACTACTGAAATCTGTTCCCTGTTATAGCTGCAGGATGAAAGAAATGCATTAATCTTCTCTTCCTGTCCAACCAGACACACATGAATGTCCGGAGCTTTATTAACGGCATCTATAGCACCCCTGATCATCTCATCAGGTGCGTTATCTCCGCCCATAGCGTCAAGCGCTACATTGACCGTATCAGCCATATAATCTCCATTCCGCAGGCACTGATGTGCCGCATTACATAAAAACTCACTTATAAAATATACTATATTGAGCCTTCAAAATCAATAGAAACAGACTCATAAGCTAAAAAAAATAAGGTTCCCACCGAAGTGAAAACCTTATTCTATAAACATTAATTACTCTGCAACAGAGACAACTTCCTTCTTGTTGTATGAGCCACAAGCCTTACATACTCTGTGAGACATTGTTAATGCACCGCACTTGCTGCACTTAACAAGATTAGGAGCTGACATCTTCCAGTTAGCTCTTCTCTTATCTCTTCTTGCCTTAGATGATTTATTCTTTGGACAAATTGACATTGTTACACCTCCTTACGATTGTTAAAAATATCTTGGATTACTGACATTCTTGGATCCAGGGAACTCCTGTCACAACCACATTCGCCATGATTAAGATTAGCACCACAGCGAGGGCATAAGCCCTGACAATCAGGTCTGCAAAGAGTCTTCGCAGGAAGATTAAATATAATCTCCGGATATACCAGTTTGTCTATATCAAGGTCATGGCCATCCATGAAACTCTGATCTTCGACTTCTATCCCTTCTGAATCCGATACATCCGCGATAATTACACGGTCAATCGTAAAATCAATGTCAGTTCTGACATCCTCCAGACATCTGTCACATGGAACTGCCAATGCAATATGTACATCAGCATGTATCGAAACCTTGCGCTTACCTGCATTGGAAGCTTCCAGAGTAAAAGGCTTTGCCTCAACTATAGGATATACTCCCGCAGAGCACTTGAATTCGTTCATATCCAATGTAACTTCATATGTTCTGGAATCGCCTTCGTTGGATAAAAGCTCTGATAAATTAATTAGCATATCTGCTCTCCACACACATTTTGTTATTATATACAAGATGTAGTGTTTTGTCAATAAAAATTATTTACTTTGTCAAATTACCACACCGGAAGCTGTATTATTACTTTACAAGAGCAAGTGTCTCTCTTGCAATTGCAAGCTCTTCGTTAGTTGGGATTACACAAAGCTTAACCTTAGAATCAGGTGTAGAGATGATTCCTTCAGTTCCGCAGGCCTTCTCACTTGCTGCCTCATCAAGCTTAACACCGAGGTATCCAAGGTACTTGGCTACCATCGGACGAAGCCATGCAGCATTCTCACCAACACCTGCTGTAAATGTAATGGCATCAACACCATTCATTGCAGCTGTGTAAGCACCGATGTACTTAGCAACTCTGTAAGCATAAGCTTCAAGTGTAACCTTGGCAATCTCATTACCTTCGTTAGCTGCGGCATTAAGATCTCTGAAGTCACTTGAGATGCCGCCTGACATACCAAGAACACCTGACTTCTTATTAAGAATGTTAAGCATCTCACTGATTGTAAGGTTCTCATGATTGCAAAGGAACTCAAGGATTGCAGGATCAAGGTCACCTGATCTTGTACCCATGATAAGTCCCTCAAGAGGAGTAAGACCCATTGATGTATCTACACACTTGCCGCCGATTGAAGCAGAGATTGAAGCACCATTGCCAAGGTGGCATACGATAACCTTAGCTGTCTTAGGATCAAGGCCGGCAAACTTGATTGTCTCCTTAGAAACAAAGCTGTGGCTTGTTCCGTGGAAGCCGTATCTTCTTACGCCATACTTCTCATAGTACTCACGTGGAATAGCATAAAGATAAGCCTTAGGCTCCATTGTTCCGCCGAATGCTGTATCCCATACTGCTACGTTAGGCTTGCCAGGCATAGCCGCCTCAACAGCCTCAATACCGATAAGGTTAGCAGGATTATGAAGAGGTCCGAGGTCGAAGCATTCTCTTACAACCTTCTTAACATCCTCTGTCACAAGACATGACTCAATATACTTCTCACCTGCGTGAAGTACTCTGTGTCCTACCGCTGCTATCTCATCTGTAGACTTGATAACACCGTGCTCTGCATCCTGTAAAGCATCAAGCACAAGCTTAACAGCAATGTTGTGATCCTTCATAGGAGTCTCAACAACATACTTGTCCTTGCCGGTTGGCTTGTGAGTAAGAATAGATCCATCGATACCGATTCTCTCTACAAGACCCTTTGCAATTACACTCTCATCATCCATGTTGATAAGCTGATACTTAAGTGAAGAACTACCACAGTTTAATACAAGAATATTCATATTTAATAAAATCTCCTTAAAATGTTGATAAATATCTGTCTGCTTATGTAAGTAAATTATGCATTCTGAGCCTGAACAGCTGTCATAGCTACTACACCAACGATATCGTCAGCGAAGCATCCTCTTGAAAGGTCATTAACAGGCATTGAAAGACCCTGAAGAACAGGACCGTAAGCACCTGCCTTAGCAAGTCTCTGAACAAGCTTGTAACCGATGTTACCGGCCTCAAGGTTAGGGAATACAAGTGTATTAGCCTTACCTGCAACAGGGCTCTGTGGGGCCTTAAGTGCAGCAACCTCAGGAACTAAAGCAGCATCAAGCTGAAGCTCACCGTCAACAGTGATATCAGGATACTTCTCCTTGGCAATCTTAACTGCATCTGCAACCATAGTTACTCTGTCATGCTTTGCACTGCCATATGATGAGAAACTGAGCATAGCAACCTTAGCATCCTTACCTACAAAGCTCTTGAATGAATCAGCTGAAAGCTTAGCAACCTCAGCAAGCTTCTCTGAATCATAGTCAGGGCTTACTGCACAGTCAGCAAATACGAACAGACCATTCTCACCGTACTCACAGTCCGGAACCTCCATAAGGAAGAATCCTGATACTGAGCTGATGCCCGGCTTTGTCTTAAGAAGCTGAAGTGCCGGACGAATTGTATTACCTGTTGAGTGACATGCACCTGATACAGCACCGTCAGCGTCTCCGCACTTGCACATAAGACATGCATAGTACATATAATCCTTCTCCATCTGCTCCTTAGCAAGCTCCGGAGTCATACCCTTCTTTGCTCTTAATTCTACAAACTTATCAATATATTTCTGCTTATTTGGATCATTGAAAGGATCAACGATTGTTGCACCTGAGATATCAAATCCCTCGCTGTTCTTAGCAATCTCTTCAGGAGTACCGATGATTATAAGATTAGCGATACCCTCCTTAAGAATCTTCTCAGCTGCCTCAAAAGTTCTTCTGTCCATAGACTCCGGTAAAACGATAGTCTTCTTGTCAGCCTTTGCTCTTTCCTTAATCGTGTCAATAAATGCCATGATCGTGATGCCTCCTTAAAAGTTATAATAATAGTAATAATACTGTCATTATAGTACAAAAAATTATTGTATACAAGCCATTATCCAAAAAAATACATTAATTTGCCTGCTAACTTTACCACTGACAAAACAATAAAAAGCGTATCTTCCATACGAAGATACGCCTGTAATTCACACTCTGCATACAAAACAGCCTTATTCATATAATGCAAATGCGGATGGCGGGACTTGAACCCGCACGATGTCACCACCGGCAGATTTTGAGTCTGCTGCGTCTGCCATTCCGCCACATCCGCAAGAACATTACACATTCTACCATATAGGGAATTAAAATGCAAGAAAATATTCAGACCATATTTTCCTTCCTCTACCACAGCGGCGGCAGTACATTATACACCCCATATCCCGCTATTCCCATAATCGCACATATAATATATATAACCAGCAGATGTACAGGGTAGAACGCATAGAAGAAATACTTCAGGTTTATGCCTCTGTTTTTATTGTATAATGCTATAGGTATGAATGCTAACGATGCGCTTATCTCCCACGCAAATGATACTGCTCCTGCAATAATCTGTCTCTTCTTATCAAATCTTGTCCAATACAGAATCATAATGCAGACAACTCCTATCGCAGCATAGTCCGTTCTCAGCACATATGATACATACATTCCTGCAATCATAATCAGAAATTCCAGTACAGGCTTAAGTCCAACAGAAATGCGTTCTGATTCTTCCGACATATCACATGCCCACATGCAGATAAGCCCTATAAGTAATGTAAAATACACATTCTGCGCCGATGTATCAACAATTCTGCCGCTTACAAACAGATCAAAAGGTATCTCCGATATAAGTGCAAATACAAAAAGGCGGGTGGCATATTTTTTGACATTATGCGTATGCATAAAGCCTTCCACGAGAAGGAAGCAGAATATCGGGAATGCAAGTCTTCCGATGTATCGCATAACTGAATACACATTATATACGCCGCCCGAATATATCCCCTGCATCGTTATTATTCTTCCGAGAATACCTGCACCGATATGGTCTGTAAGCATCGTGATTACGGCTATAATCTTGAGCGTACTTCCGCTTAATCCCTTACAATTATTCATCACCGATAATTCCCTTCAGATGTTCTATATATGCATTCTTCACATCCTGCGGTGATGCAATGCGCACTCCGCTTCCAAGCCCCACAAGCCATCCGAAGAACTGCTGGCTTACCGTAACCTTAACATGTGCTGTAAAATGCTCACCGTCATCCTTAAGCACATGCACATCCTTGCCAAAGCGGTCAATAATGACACCGATAAGAGAATTACTGCATCTAAGCGTAACATTTTTCTCAACGCCGCCAAACATTCCAAAAGTCTTTTTCCCGAACTGTGCCACATCAAAGTTGTCAAAAAGCTCCGCACCATTACGCGGTATTTCTGTAATTCTTATATCAATCATCTTGTCTACACGATAATGACGTATCTGTTCATTATCCTCGTCATATCCTACCAGATAGTAATTCTCATCATCCCACACAAGCGCCCATGGGCTTACGTTATATTTTCTTTTGTTGTGGCGCGGTTCAAGCTTTTTCTCAATCGTCCACTCGGTGTACATGAACTTAATCGCCGAATTGGCTGCTATGGCTGTATGTATCTTATCAACATTGTAATATATACTCTCATTCATAGTCTTTGGCCTGTTATTGACATATACCTGGCGCTGTAATTGTCCGGCCTCATAATGACTTGTCAGTCCTTCCAGCTTTTTTATCAGTTCCTGTGACTTCCTGGCTGTGATAAACTTCGATGACTGGACAGAATCCACCAGCAGCTTAAGCTCGGCAATTTCAAACTCTCTCTTGCCAAGATAATATCCTGACGGACGCATCTTTTTATAAATGATATCCATTCCGTACATCTGAAGGCACTCAATATCATCATACATACTTTTACGCTCGGCATTAACACCGTAACGTGCGAGTTCCTCAATAAGGCCCGGCATTGATATCGGGTGCTTCTCATCTGTCTTTTCATTAAAAATCTTGATCAGGTACAGAAGCTTCATTTTCTGATTTTGTGATTTTGGCATATGCATCTCCCATTCCGGCTTACATTCATTATCATCCGGTTCATTCTAAAAGCTTTTAAGCGGATCGCTTCCGTCATCGACCGTATTCTCTATCTTCCTGATTACAACATAATATCCCGCTTTGTCATTAATTTTTACATAGGCCCTGTCGCCAGCTTTATGTCCCATGAGGGCACTTCCAAGCGGTGAATCAATACTGATGAGATTCCTGAGGGAATTGCTTCTCACAGTTGTAACAATCTTATATGTATCCTCCTCATCATCCTCCTCAAAATATACCGTAATCGTATTGTTAAGTCCGACCTCGTCATCATTGGATTCATCTGATATAACCTTTGCCGTCTTAATCATTCTTTCCAGATATCTTATTCTGCCCTCATTCTTATTCTTGTCACGCTTCGCCGCATAGTACTCAAAGTTCTCACTAAGGTCGCCCTGCGCACGTGCATCCTTAACCGCTTCAATCGCATCCTTACGGACAACAAGCTTACGGTACTCTATCTCCTCTTCCATCTTCTTAATATCCTTGGCAGTCAGTTCATCATACATATATCCGTCCTCCATTCCGCATACAAATCAATAACCAAAATTCGGACAGGCTCATCAAAGCCTGCCCGAAGCAATTAAATATAATAATCTTCAGATTCTGTTACATTGACTTATAAAGCTCTTCATATTCCTTAGCCGACTTGCTCCATGAGAAATCAGCCTGCATTGCACGGTCAACAATCTTATTCCATTCGCGCTTATGACCGTAATACACACTCTTGGCATAATTGAATACTCCAAGCATCTCATGCGCATTGTAGTTAGCAAACGAGAAGCCCGTACCTGTGCCTTCATACTCATTATACGGTGCAACAGTGTCCTTAAGTCCGCCTGTCTCACGTACTATAGGCACCGTTCCGTATCTTAAGCTCATAAGCTGGCTGAGTCCGCACGGTTCAAACAGCGACGGCATAAGGAACGCATCACATGATGCATATATACGGTGTGACATCTCTTCAGAATAATAGATATTGGCAGATACTCTGTTACCATACTTCCAGTCATAATGACGGAACATATTCTCATACTTTTCTTCGCCCGTACCAAGAATTACAAACTGCACATCCTCAGCGCAGAGCTGATCCATAACGCACGCAATGAGATCAAATCCTTTCTGGTCTGTAAGTCTTGAGACAATACCCACAAGGAACTTATTCCTGTCAACTTCAAGTCCAAGATCCTTCTGAAGTGCAACCTTATTCTTCCACTTCTCCTTGCGGAATGTAACCTGATTGTAATTAGCTGTTATTGCTGTATCCGTCTCAGGATTATACGTCTCATAATCTATGCCGTTAACAATTCCTGACAGGACATTGGAACGTGCTCTCATAAGACCGTCAAGCTTCTCACCGTAGAACGGTGTCATAATCTCCTGTGCATATGTAGAACTTACCGTAGTAACACGGTCAGCATATGTAATTCCGCCCTTGAGATAATTAGCATCACCATAAGCTTCAAGCTTGTCCGATGTAAAATAATACTTGTCAAGTCCGGTAATATCCATTGTCTTCTTAAGATCCCACACACCCTGGAACTTAAGATTATGTATTGTAATTACAGTCTTAATATTGCTGTAATACTCTCCGCTGTTGAATCTGTCCTTAAGATATACAGGAATAAGCCCTGTCTGCCAGTCATGGCAGTGAATGATATCCGGTTTGAACCCAATTACAGGAATTGCAGATAAAGCCGCCTGACAGAAGAATGCAAACTTCTCAATATCTTCATGTATGTAGCTGTAAGGCTTAGGACCTCCGAAATAGAATTCATTATCTATAAAATAGAACTTTACGCCCTGATATTCCATCATAAATACTCCAACGTACTGTGAGCGCCATGCAAGATTAATATAAAAATGATCCAGATATGTCATCTGACTCTTATATTCTTCCTTGATGCACACATACTTAGGAAGTATAACTCTTACGTCAAACTCATCCTTATTAAAATACTTAGGCAGTGAACCGACAACATCTGCAAGTCCTCCTGTCTTGATGAATGGAACTCCTTCTGATGCAATGAACAGAATATTCTTCATGTAAGTATCCCCCTGTCTTAATATTACCAGTATCTCCTGATACCTGTTATTGTCATAATATTTGCTGATGCAACCTTAACGACATCTCCCGGTACGGAAGCATGTATTATCTGGCCTCCTCCTATATATATTGCAACATGGCCCGGATAACATATAATATCTCCCGGAAGCGCATTGGAAAGATTCGTGCCTACATTCTGACCTCCATATGCCTGTGCACCGCTTGAACGTGACAGCCCGATTCCAAACTGTCCAAATACATATGATGTATAGCCTGAACAGTCAAATCCTCCCGGTGCTGCTCCACCACTTCTGTATGGTGTTCCAAGATATTCGTATGCCTTCCTTACTATCGCTGCGCCAACCGATGTATCACCTGTTGATACATAAGTACTCTTAACCGAAGAAGCACTTGCTGCAGCACTTCTCGCCGCAGCTGCAGCAACAGCCCTGCTTAACTGAGAATCAAAATCCTTCACCTTCTTCTCAGATTCCTGAATAGTCGTATAAAGAAGTGACTGCTTGCTGGTAAGGTCATCCTGTGATGCCTGAAGAGTCTTCTGCTCTTTTTCAAGCTGTGCCTTCTGTTCCCTTATAGATTCAGAAGTACTGACCATCTCGTCAAGCTTGCCCCTGTCGTAATCATACACCTGCTGCATATATTCAGCCTTGTTAAGGACCTGGCTCATATCCTCTGCAGTAACCAGAGTCTCAACAAGTGAAGCGCTCTGATCTTCGTACATATACTTAATCCGCAGCTTCATGTCCCTGTACTGCTGCTTCTGAGTCTCCTCGGACTGCGCAAGCTGCTTTGAAACCTCATCTATTCTGGCTGCTGATTCAGCCATCTGTGTCTCAAGGTCATCCATCTGCACAAGAAGATATGAAAGTTCATTCTGGAGCTGGTCAACCTCATTCTGTGCCTGCTGCTTCTTCTTGTTAAGATCTGACACATCATCTGCGAATACTGTCATGACTGTCATGCTTGTTATCAGCATAACTGCCGCTGTTGTCTTAAAAAATTTACGAAACATATTGTATCAATTACCTCTTTAGAAACAATTTTTGCGTCTATGCGCAAATACGGAATGCACAAAAAATATGTGCCGGCATGCATATTAATGCCGTGAAGCCTGAATACATGCTTATTGGTACATTATAGTATATGTTGCGCAAATATTCAACCTTTCATTTTATGCCATATTCAAGCCTTAATTTATCCGATATGAGAGCAATGAACTCGGAATTAGTCGGCTTTCCTTTTCCGGTATTTATTGTATAACCAAACATTGAATTAAGTGTGTCCGTATTGCCGCGGTTCCACGCAACTTCGATTGCATGCCTTATTGCCCTCTCAACACGGCTTGGTGTTGTCTGGTATTTTTTGGCGATATCAGGATAGAGTATCTTGGTTATACTGTTTATGATGTCACTGTCATTGACAGCCATTATTATTGCATCCCTCAAGTACTGATATCCCTTTATATGCGCCGGTATTCCTATGTCATGGATTATGCATGTAACATCATTTTCCATGTTGCCCGTAACTGAATATGAATCCCGCGGCCTGCCGTTGTGCTTTACGGATGGTGTACCTGATATCCGGCTCTCTCCCGATATCCCGGTATGTACAGGATGCTTTGGCGCGTTGCCGTTGACTGCCTGCCACAGGTCATGCAGCCTTCTTACAAGAGCATGATTATCAAACGGCTTCATAAGATAATAGTCCGCCCCAAGTCCGAATGCCGACTCCGTCATACTCTCGTGTCCGACAGCACTAATAATTATAAATGCCGGATGTTTTTTGAGTGAAGTATCACGGCTTACCTGTTCCATTACCCCAAGTCCGTCCATCTTTGGCATTATCATATCAAGCAGGACTACATCCGGCTCCTTATCACGTATCATCTCAAGTGTCTGTGCACCGTTTCTCGCTGTACCTACAAGATTAAAATCTTCGTCGTTTTCAATAATGCTGCTTAACATACATACAACCGCATCGTTATCATCCGCAACCGCAATGTTGAGATTCTTCATAAAATTTCCCCCATATCTGATTTTCTGACAACATTGATTATACGTTCTCAAAATGTCTGCTGCAACAAGTGTATAATGCAGTATTCGACAAAACAATTTCCTTTATGTTGTGACATATTGCCAGTTTTTTTAACGCATTGCAGGCACATAATAACACCAAAAGGAGGTTATATTGTCATGCATAATTCATCTTCACGCCTGCATAGAAGCAGGCATTTACTATACAAAGTATTATTTATACTGACAGCCGCCATTTCAGTATATGCTGCCGCATTCACATTATCCGCATCAGTGTCAGACAGACTTCCTGCGACTATATGCCTGCGTGAAAACGAAAGCAAGACAATAGATTTTGACATCCCCATGACAGCCAGCATGGAGATAATGCAGAGTTCATCTGTCAGCAATGTATCTGTCCGGAATGTAAAAGCAGTTAATTTTCATGAACCGGTGTCATTTATTGCCGGTGAGGCCGGTGAATACCACATTAACGTCAAATTGATGGGACTATTTAATATTAAGACCGTCCATGTTAATGTCCTGTCAAAAAGCTCTCTTATTCCATGTGGTTTCCCTGTTGGAATATATCTTAAGACCGACGGAGTACTCATCGCGGGCACAACAGAATTCACAGACATTAATGGTCAGACTGTCATGCCATGTGCCGGTCTTGTAAAAACCGGCGATTATATAGTAAGTGTGAACGATTCAGCCATAACTTCAAAATCAGAATTCATGAGCTGCGTTAATTTATGTAACGGTTCTCCTCTTGTTCTCGGAATAAGGCGCAGTTCGCCTGCAGGCACAGATACCGTATACGTTCAGATTACACCGCAAAAAGATACCAAAGGGGAATATAAGACAGGAATATGGGTAAAAGACGATTCGCAGGGAATAGGCACCCTGACCTATATAGCACCGGACAGCAGCTTTGGTGCACTCGGGCATCCGATAAGTGACACCGACTCCGGCTGCATGCTTGCAATCAGAAGCGGTGCGCTGTACAATGCAAGGATTCTGTCCATTGCAAAGGGGCAGCGTGGTAAACCCGGGGAATTCATCGGTTCAATTAATTACAACGAATCAAACCGTATAGGAAACATTACAGATAACCGCAATAATGGCATATATGGATTTATCGACAGTTCAGATACACTTATATCTCAATACGGATTAAAACAGATGGACATAAGCTTCAAGGAAGATATAGAAAAAGGAGAAGCATTCATACAGACATTTGTATCCGGCAGATGCGAATTATACAGAATAAGCATTGATGATATCAGTTATAATGACAGCAGCAACCGTAACATAACATTCAGTGTTACAGACAAAAACCTTCTTGATATTACCAACGGAATTGTGCAGGGAATGAGCGGCTCGCCAATTATCCAGAACGACCGGATAATCGGCGCCGTCACTCATGTGTTTGTAGACGATTCTACATGCGGATATGGAATATTTATTGAAAATATGCTTAACTGAAGCAGCCGGCACTGCTATCAGCGGTGCACGGCACTCCGCATCTCACTTGCATTAGCCATGACAGCTTCAGTAAGTTCACTTCCGCCCAGAAGCCTTGCAAGTTCGCACACGCTTTCCTGTTCGTTAAGCCTCTTTATTGTTGTTGTAGTTCTGTTATCGGAAGCGGACTTTTCAATCATAAAATGTGTATCCGCCATAGCTGCAATCTGTGGAAGATGCGTAATACAGATTACCTGGTGCGACGCTGCAATGGAATGCATCTTAACAGCTACCATCTGTGCAGTACGCCCGCTTATTCCGGTATCAATCTCATCAAATATAAGACTGTCAATATCATCTTTTTCTGCCAGTGCAGACTTAATTGCAAGCATGATTCTTGACATCTCGCCGCCGGATGCAATCTTTGCGAGCGGCTTGAGGTCTTCACCCGGATTAGTTGCTATCATAAAGCAGATAGAATCATATCCGTTGGCTGTAACCGATGATCTTCTTGTGAATACAGCTTTAAACCTGCTGTCAAGGAAATTAAGTTCCTTAAGTGCAAGCGCTATGTCCGATTCAAGTCCCAAGGCAGCCTTTTTCCTGCACTCACTGAGACTTCCGCACATCTCATTCAGTATTACAAGTACTCTGTCAAGTTCAGACTTAAGTTCAGACTTTCTCTCATCAAAGTTCTCATACTCATCAAGCTTTCTTCTGCATTCTTTGCCGTAAGAATTAACTTTTTCAATTGTATTACCATACTTCATCTTAAGTCCGTTAATAAGGTCAAGGCGTTCCCGCGTCTCCTCATACACAGCTTCGTCAAAATCAAGACTGTCCATGTAAGATGTAAGATCCCTGCCGAAATCCTGTGTAAGCGAGTCAATCTCTGCAAGCAGCGTATGCAGGCCTGATGCTTTCCCATCAAGTGCCGCAACCGTCTCCATGCATCTTAAGCTCCGTCCGATGAGCGTTCCTGCCGTATCTTCTTCGCCTTCGTTCATCATCGTATTAATACCTGCAAGCTCACCCATTATCTTCTGGAAATTACTCATTCTTCTGAATGTGCTCTCAAGCTCTTCATCTTCTCCCGGCTTAAGTGCGGCATCTTCAATCTCCTGCACTTCATGAGCAAGGAAAGCCGTCTCACGGTTTCTCGCTTCATCATCAATATCAAACTCAGCATATGCTTTTCTGAGTCTGTCATACTCTGCATATGCCGAAGCAAGCTCTGCCTTAATCCTGCGCGCATCATCATCAAGGAACCTGTCAACAAGCTCAAGATGTCTCTCTTCGTCAAGCAGTGACTGATGTTCATGCTGCCCGTGAATATCAATGAGCAGCGATGCCATTTTCCTTACAAATGCAGCAGTGACCGTAACCCCATTGACCTTGATAACGCTTCTTGACGGCATTATCCTGCGTGATATTATGACATCACCTCCGTCACAGTCTTCAACTCCCAGCTCCTTAAGGCACTTTAACCTGTTATCATCATCAACGTGAAATGTAAGCTCTGCGAGTGCATACTCCGCCCCCTTACGGATTATGTCAGCAGATACTTTGCCTCCGAGTGCAGCATTGACCGACCCTATAATAATTGATTTACCTGCACCGGTCTCTCCCGTAAGGATAGTAAGTCCTCCGGTAAGATCAATGTCAGCTTCCTCGATAAGTGCCATATTGCGGACATGAAGATTGACCAGCATTGAATCCCCCCTATCTTTGTATTATGCGTTTTAACTTGTCCATTACTTTGAAAGTATCATCAACAGTGCGGATTGCACACATGATAGTATCGTCTCCGGCGATACATCCTACGATCTCGTTCCAGTCCATTGCATCAAGTGCTGCCGCTACAGCCATTGCCATTCCTGAAACAGTCTTTATGACAAGGATATTCTGGGCCATGTCCATTGAGACAAAGCCCTCCTTAAGAACACGAATGAATTTGTCATTCTTCTGAACGTCAGTTATCGGTGAAGCACTGTATCTTTGCTTTTCACCGTCACTTCCAACCTTGAACAGACGTAACTCCCTTATATCACGTGAAACCGTCGCCTGCGTAACACTGAATCCTGCAAGCTCAAGTTCTTTTGCAAGCTCTTCCTGTGTACATACAGGCTTATTGCGTATTATCTCAAGAATCTTCTGGTGTCTCTCTGACTTCATTACACTCTCCAAATCTATAACATATATAATTAATTATTCATCTTTCTTCTTACAATCTGAAGAAAACTCTGCTTTGTCGTCTTTATAAGGCGCACCTTGTTCTCCAGCTTTGTGATTACAAGCTTATCACCCGTTATCATCTTGCAGAACAGCTCGCCGTCAAATGAAGCCACTCTTTCCTCTTCAAGTCCTTTGTTATCGCTCATCTCAATGACTATTGAATTGTCCGCTCCGAGTACTATACTTCTCTTATTAAGTGTATGCGGGCATATCGGAGTTATCATTATTATCTCGGCATTAGGCTGTACAATAGGACCGCCTGCTGACAGACTGTATGCCGTTGAGCCTGTTGCTGTAGATACAATCACACCGTCAGCCGAATAAGAATTGAGATATTCAGCGTTGACAAAGACATCAAAATCTATTACACGGAGAATTCCGTTACGGTTAATCGTTATATCATTAAGAGCCGTATTCTCATAGATAAGCTCTCCATTGCGATATACATTGCCCTTGAGCATCATTCTTGTATCAAATTCATACTCGCCGCGTATTATTGCCCCAAGCGCTGTATACAGATCTTCTTTTTCTATATCCGTAAGGAAGCCCAATGTTCCTATGTTAACACCAAGAAGCGGTATATCCCTAAGGTGCAGATCCCTTGCAGCCTGTATGAGCGTACCATCACCACCAAGGACGATAACACACTCCACATCCTGCGGAATCAGATCCGCATTGGTATAACGGTACTTAGTATATGTAAGATCTTCCGAAGCATCCTGACACGCACAGTTCATTCCGAGACTCTTCAGATAATTCATTACCTCATGGGTAAATGAATAATCAGGATCTTTTGCCTTATTCGTAATAATGTAGAAATTCTTCATTCTTTAACCACCCACAATATATAGCATCATAATCGGGGCTTCTGCCCCAGCATCTATCAGTCTATAAATAATTTACAACACTTCATGTGCTTTTTCAACTATTTCATCAATGTTAATGTCCGGTGCATCATACACACCATCCATATGTTTCTGAAGGTGCATAAGATACTCAATATTACCCTCAGGTCCCTTCACAGGTGAAAAGTCAAGATTAAGCACTTCATAATGATTATCAATTGCAAACTGCATCACGCGTTCAATAACCTCCCTGTGAACGGCTTTATCACGCACAACACCATGCTTTCCGACCTGCTCACGCCCCGCCTCAAACTGCGGCTTTATAAGACATACCACCTGTCCGTCATCAGTAAGAAGATTATATACAGGCACAAGTACTTTTGTAAGCGAGATAAATGATACATCTATGCTTGCAAACCTGATTCTGTCTGCAATATCATCAGGCGTGACATATCTTATATTGGTCTTTTCCATGACAACAACGCGTTCGTCCTGACGGAGCTTCCATGCAAGCTGTCCGTTGCCTACATCAACAGAATATACCTTAACGGCACCATTCTGCAACATGCAGTCTGTGAAGCCACCCGTAGATGAGCCGACATCCATGCATACCTTGCCTTCAAGCGTAACATCAAAATTATTCATCGCTTTCTCAAGCTTAAGTCCTCCGCGGCTTACATATCTGAGTGTGCTGCCTCTTACCTCAATGGATACACTCTCATCAAACTTCTGACCGCATTTGTCCTCTTTGCTGCCGTCAACATAGACTATGCCTGACATAATAATGGCCTGCGCCTTGCTTCTTGTCTCGCTTAAGCCTCTGTTAACCATAAGTACGTCTAATCTTTCTTTCATCGCAAAACCTCATATCATATATCTTATATCTTCAGCTTCATCCGTTATTCTTCATATCTGCTATAGTTTCCATAATCCTGTCAAACACAGCCTCAGCATCAATTCCTGCTTCATGCTTAAGAATATCAACATTGCCATGTTCTATATAATCATCAGGAAGCGCAATACCCAATGTTCTTATATTAAGACCATTCATCTGTGTATATCTGCTTACTGCCTCTCCGAACCCGCCTGTATATACATTCTCTTCCAGAGTAACAAGCAGCTCATGCTCATCAGCAATATCACATATCATATCTTCATCGATTGGTTTAACAAACCTTGCATTAACTATGGTTGCATCTATATTATATTCCTTAAGACGTTCACCTGTCGTAAGTGCTGTCTCCATCATATTGCCAACTGCCATCAGGCATATATGGCTTCCTTCATGAATAAGTTCGCTCTTACCGTATTCTATCGGCTGGGCGTATTCTGAAAGCCCGGTATATGCACACCCTCTCGGATACCGTATTGCTATCGGTCCGTAAAAATGTTCCAGAGCGAACTCAAGTGCATTTTCAAGCTCCCATCCGTTCTTAGGTGCTATTATAGTCATATTGGGAATTACCGACAGGAATGACAGGTCAAATATTCCCTGATGCGTCTCTCCGTCACTTCCCACAAGTCCTGCCCTGTCTATTGCAAACACAACATGGAGCTGCTGCATACATACATCATGAAGTATCTGGTCGAATGCTCTCTGAAGGAATGATGAATATACCGCAAATACCGGTTTCATTCCGCCTGCTGCAAGTCCCGCCGAGAATGTAACCGCATGTTCTTCTGCAATCCCGACATCAAAAAACCTGTCCGGAAACCATTTTTTGAACTTGTCAAGTCCCGTTCCATCCGGCATGGCCGCAGTTATAGCAACGACCGATCTGTCATTCTTTGCTATATCACATATCTTTCTTGAAAATACAGCCGAATAGCTCTCGCCCTTTCCAACCGACAGTGATTTCCCAGTCTTTATGTCAAACGGTCCTATTCCGTGAAACCTGCTCGGATTCTTCTCCGCAGGTGCATAGCCATGACCTTTCTGCGTAACAACATGGACAAGAACAGGTGAATCTACTCTCTTTGCTATGTTAAATATCTTAATAAGCTTGTGTATGTTATGCCCGTCAACAGGTCCGAGATACTGTATTCCCATATCTTCAAATATCTGCCCCGGCACTATAAACTGCTTTATATTGCTTTTTGTCTTTTTAATCTTCTCTACAAGTGCGTCACCGTTAGGAAGCTTGTGAAGAGTATTCTTGACATCCTCCTTAAGGTCATAATAAGAATATGAAGAACGCACGTCATCGAGAATTCTTGATATACCGCCTACATTCTCGGATATGGACATCGAATTGTCATTAAGGACTATAATAAAATTCTTCTTAAGAGATGATGCATTATTAAGTGCTTCATATGCCATTCCTCCGGTGAGCGCGCCATCTCCTATGACAGATATAACGTGGTAATCTTCACCTGTTATATTGCGTGCGCTTGCATATCCGAGACCTGCCGATATTGACGTTGAACTGTGTCCTGTGTCAAATGCATCATAATTGCTTTCATTACGCTTAGGGAAGCCGCTCATGCCGCCATATTTGCGGAGCTTGTTGAACTGATTCTTGCGTCCGGTCAGAATCTTATGCGTATATGACTGATGCCCCACATCCCATATAAGCTTGTCCGTCGGAAGGTCGAATACAATGTGCAATGCCATTGTAAGCTCGACAACACCGAGATTGGATGCCAGATGACCTCCCGTCTTACTTATGCTGTCGATAAGGAACTGGCGTATCTCCTGTGCAAGCTGCTCATATTCTTCAGGATCTATTCTTTTGATGTCATTAGGTTTGTTTATCTTATCAAGAATCATATTAACCCTCATTCTTGCCTTTTACTATTAATTGTTACGGTGTATCATGTACTTCACGAGGTCTGTAAGGAAGCCTTCACCGCCTATACTGCATATGATATCAACTGCTTCATTGGAAAGCTCTGCAACATCCGATACTGCCTTGTCCATTCCGTAGAGTGTAACATATGTCGTTTTGTTATTCTTCTCGTCACTTAATACCGGCTTGCCTATGACTTCTGCGTCTCCTGTAACATCAAGAATGTCATCCTGTATCTGGAATGCAACTCCGACAAGGTCTCCCGCTTTCTCAAGCTTTGCAGTAACCTCATCTGGAGCGCCTGCAAGTATTGCCCCCGCCATAAATGCTGCTTCAATAAGTGCACCTGTCTTAAGCCTGAAAATGTAATCAAGCTGTCCGGCATTCATCGGCATGCCCGTGAGCTTCACATCAAGTGTCTGCCCGCCAACCATGCCATATATTCCTGCCTTTCCTGCAATCACCGACGCTGCACGTATACTGCGTTCCCTGTACGTATCAGTCATATCACATGCTGCCCTCAGCATAGTCTCGTAAGCATAATTAAGAAGCGCATCACCGGCAAGAATCCCCATATCTTCGCCGAATGCCGCATGCGTTGTAAGTTGGCCTCTTCTGTACATGTCATTGTCCATTGCCGGAAGATCGTCATGTACAAGCGAATACGTATGTATGAACTCAAGTGCCGCCATAAACGGATGAAGGACCTGCGCTGCACATTCTTCACTGCCCCCGCACAGCTTATATGCCTCAGACATAATAAGCGGACGTATACGCTTGCCTCCTGCCATAACACTGTAATTCATGGCTTTCTCAACTTCACATGACATAGTATCTTCCGCCGGGAGAAAGCCTTTTATAATATCATTAATTGCTTCTGCTTTGTTATTAAGCATATCTTTAAACTGCATCTGAATCACCCTTGTCTTCATCAAGCACTATTATCTGTTTTTCGACCTTATCAAGCTGCTGGTTACAGCTTTTGATAAGCTTCATGCCCTCGTTATATTTTTTAAATGAGTCATCAAGTGAAAGCGCACCGCTCTCAAGCTGTGATATTATCTCGTCAAGCTTTGCAAATGATTCCTCAACAGTTGCTGCTTTCGCCATCTGCTAACTCCTTTCATTACTGTCAGCTGCTGAAACTTCCGTTACACATGCCGATATAATTCCGTCAGTAACATTAACCCTGATATTATTGCCGGGACTGACATCGCCGATACTCCTCACAGGACGCCCGACATCATCTTCAACATATGCATATCCGCCTTTAAGCGCCGTAAGCGGAGACAGCCCATGAAGCTTCTCTGCCTTAATTGCAAGTTCATGCCTCTTAAGTGTCACAACCGACTTGATTGCCCTGTTAAGCCTGTCCTCATAATCAGCTGTAATCTGTCTGTTTTCATTAAGCTTTGACTCCGGACTCAGATACTTAAGCTTTGCTGCTCTTTGTTCAAGCATCATGCGCATACGCTCAAGCTTATAATTCATTGCACTGTTAAGTCCGGACCTGTACTGTTCTATCGCTCCTTCAATTCCGGTAATGTCCGCAACTGCAAGTTCTGCCGCAGCTGATGGTGTAGGTGCCCTCATATCTGCAACAAAATCAGCAATTGTAAAATCAGTCTCATGTCCTACCGCTGATATAATCGGTGTAGCTGCGTCAAATATTGCCCTTGCCACACATTCCTCATTGAACGCCCACAGATCTTCAATCGAACCGCCTCCACGTCCCGCTATTATTACATCAAGCCCCATGGAATCAAGCCTGCGTATTCCTTTTACAATGCTGTACTTTGCTTCATCCCCCTGGACTGTTGCAGGATACAGTATAAGCTGAACATACGGATTACGTCTCCTTGATATATTAATAATATCCTGGATTGCAGCTCCTGTTGAAGCCGTAACTATTCCTATCTTCCTTGCAAATGCCGGAATCGGCTTTTTATATTCCTGCGCAAACATTCCCATCTCTTCAAGTTCTGCCTTCAGCTGCTCGAACCTTCTGTAAAGATCTCCCATACCGGCAGCCTCTACAGAATTAACATAGAGCTGGTATCTTCCGTCACGTTCATATATATCAATTCTTCCGGACACATTAACCTTCATGCCGTTCTCAAGCCTGAACCCGACATTCTTCGCATTCCCCGCAAAAAGGACAGCCGCAATAGTGCCGGTCTCATCCTTAAGTGTAAAATATATATGACCTGACGTATGATATTTGCAATTGGAAATCTCGCCCCGGACAATTACCTTATTAAGGACAAAATCCTGCCGGAACATATTCTTTATATATAAATTAATCTGTCCGACTGTATAGGCTCTCATAAAAGCTTGGCCAGTATTCCGTTAACAAATGCCGGTGATGTGTCACCGCCGTATACCTTTGCAAGTTCTACTGCCTCATTAATTGCTACATTAGCCGGAATATCATCATCATAAAGCAGCTCATATACTGCAAGTCTTAGAATTGTGAGTTCAACCTTACCCATTCTCTCAAGCTTCCATCCTTCTGATACGGATTCAAGCTTTTTATCAATCTCAGGAAGCAGTTCTACTATGGCAGATACTCTCTTCTCCATATATCCGCGCTCTTCATCAGTTATATTGTCTATCGTATCAAGATAGAGTCCGTCCTGACTTGAAATTTCCGAAGAGTCATGGAACTCAACACGGAAAAGCATTGAAAAAATGTGCTTTCTGATAGTATGTCTTGTCATCTTAATCTCCATTCCCGCGCATCTGCTGCGCTGTTATTTGTCATTACTTCCTGTCACTTATATTATCGCAAAAAGGACCGCTTCACCCAATATGCGTGCAGCAGTCCCTTTAATACATTACTTAATATTAATCGTTCTTGTCAATGTCCACGCCTGCAATTCTGACATTGACGTCTGTTACATCAAGTCCCGTCATTGTCTCGATTGCTGATTTTACTCTGTCCTGTACCTTCGCACATACATCAGGAATTCCATAACCGTACTTAAGGTGAAGTGTAAGGTCAACACTCACGCTGGATTCACTTACGAATACCTTAACGCCTTTTGAAAGGCTCTTCATACCAAGTCTGCTGACAATCTCATTAGTAATATTGCCTGCCATCGATGATACGCCATCCACTTCTGTTGCCGCAAGTCCTGCAATAATTGCTACAACTTCATCTGCAACGCGTACCTCTCCGATGTTCACACTCTCATGTATTGTATATGATGTTCCTTTATCTTCAAATTCCTTAGTCATTCCAATACCTCCTCACACGGATATTATATACTTTTCATAATGTACTTATTATACTAGCAAATTCTAATTATTGCAAATACTAATTGTAATACGGTCCGCAGATACGCCTGATTTTCTTTTGACAATATCTTCTATCTGTGCTTTTTCACTCTCTGTAAGAGATGTTCGGTTCACAACGACATCTGCGCTTCCGTCAGATATGGATACCACGGAATCCGCAAAGCCCTTTGCCTCAAGGAGAAGTTCTGCTGCCATCTCCTTCTCCGCATAATCCGCAATTGCCGATATCTGCTTTACTGCCGTCTGACGTGCCGATTCGGAAAGCTTTTCATTATTCACTATTTCAAGAAGACTCTCCTTATTCTTGGCACGTATCTGTTCTCTGTTAAGCTTCGCCTCATTTATAATGCTTCCGGTAACCGTAGAGGATGTGAGCACTGCTGTTCCCGGCTCAACTATCGAATCATCCTCTATAACATCCGTATCCCGGTTCTTACTTATATCATCTGCTGAGACAGTCTTTGCTCCCGCACCTTTTGCGTCAAGCATCTCTCTGAGATTGCCGGAATAATTAATGTACCCGGCAACAGCAATCATAACTGCAAGCGCTGTTATAATAACCTGATTCTTACCAATAGACTTCTTCAATTTCATTACATCTCCTTTAGAACTTATTATGTTCGTCAATTCTATTTATTCATTCTGAGCACCTGAATCCTATGTACAGGAACATTAAGCAGAGCCTGCGCCGCTGCCGTTATGGATGATACCACCTCCGGATTATCTGCTCCCTGCGCTATAACGACAACTCCCTGTGCCTGTGGCTTTTTTTCCTGAATGACGTAAGGACTGTCCGTCCCCTGCTTTCCGTCTGTCAGATAACTCTTTGACGCAGAATACTCACGCGTATCTCTTGTTCCCCCGCTGCTGTCAGTTTCCTTAACCGTATTTTCCGACACACTTCCTTCTTCCGCCAGTACCTTTTCAGATGTCTCCTGAAATGTAATCATCACCTTCACCTTTCCGGCTCCGCTGATACTCCCGATAAATTCTTCAAGACGTTTCTCCGTGTATTCCTCATAATCATATACTCCACCCTGCGCCTCATATTCCGTACCATCAGAAGCACCTTTGGACGAAGCTGTTTTGTTCTGCGGAACAAATCCCAGCACAAGAAGAATCAGCGCTGCAATTATGAGAATGAATTTTTTCATTCCTATATTTTTAAGAATATTCTCTTTTATCTGATTTAATGATAACTTTTCATATTTCATACAAATCCCCCATTTTTGCAGGCACCGCAGACAGCTGTTTTATGGCATCTTAAGTTTGTACGCATGCCACGGTTACCTTTTCACTCTCAATGCCAAACTGTGACGATATATATTCCCTGAGTTCTTCACACTCTTTGTCAGCCAACGGCACATCGGATTTTTTGTTTATATTAATACTTTCAACTTTGATTGTATCATTTCTGCATTGCGACACCGTCGTATATACAGACTGTATTTTCCCGAAATCCGGGCTGTCTTTATCCAGGCAGATGTCTATCTTACAATCCTGTACATAAAGTGCATATTCCCATGCCTTTGTATCAATCATTTTTTTGAGTTCATCCATATACGGTTCTACAACTGTATTGCCGTCAATGCCTGCTGCCATAGTCCACATCTTCATGTCTGATGTATAAGCATTGCCAAGTTCCCCTGCAAGTGATGATGCCAGGTCAAATCTGCTTCCCGCAAGCGATATCAACGGTTCCGCCACAATTAATGCAAGTATTATGCCTGCAAACATTTTTACATGTTTCCTGCACGTCTTACCCGGTATCACAGCGACAAATATATCCGTCATTATGTAGAATATTACTATGCGCCGAACCCATTCCATTATGCTTTCAGTCATTGTCACGCTCCGTTTCCGGCAGGATTAGTCGATATACATATTATTGCAATTATAATAAATACGGTTGCAAGCGAACTTGCAACGAGTGACAGCATAAGCCGCATGGCATCAGCAAATCCCGTTATCATCTCAGCAAATTCCCTGCCGCACATTGGCTGCGTAAATGCCCCAACACATCTGTACGTCACCGTAAACATGGCAAGCTTTGCAACCGGGGCAGCGCATATTGTAACTATGACAATAAGTGACGCTGCACCCATCCCGTTTTTTATCAGTGCGCCTGCACCAAGAAGTACTGATGAAAGTGTGCTTACTCCGCCGCCAATCCCCGGTATCAGCCCTACCGCCCGCGTAAGAACACCCCTGTTCACTCCGTCTGCCATCGGTGCCACCATGCCCTGAATCAGATTTATTCCGATAACGGCTGCCATCGAGCTTTTTATTATCCATTTCAGGACCGTCATAATAAGTCCCGCTATTTTATCAAGTCCTCCTCCGGTTATCGCATCCGCAGCCATAATCATTACATATATGCTGCCTCCCGTTATGACCACATCCGAAAAGACATAATTAAGCACAAGCACCGCAAGCATAACGCCTTCCGAGAAAGCCGCTGCACTAAAATTGCCGCTGCATAACGCTACGCATGAAAGATATGCCGGCATAAGCATCTTAATAAATCCTGTGACACTTGCCAGCACGTCATATGCAATCCCGGCAGTACACGTATATGCTGCAGCCATAACAGTTACCGCTGCTATCCTTGACAGCTTTTTTCCGGTATCTGATACTGATGAATCTGCAAATACTGATGCAAAATTGGTGAAGAGTGCGGTAAACACTGCGATAATAAGTATCTGGCAGATACCCGTGACATTTTCTCTCAGTTCTGCGGTTGCTGCAATAACAATCCGGTTCCACAGCTGCGGAAGTGAATCAGCCACGCCGTTGCTTATGATGCTTCTCACAAGTGTTTCAAAATCAAGCCCGTCCACCTGTGTGTCGACAGATGACAGATTATATTTTTCAAGTACATCTAATACAGACTTCATAATGCAAGACACCTCTCTATCGAATCAACAAGTGCCATAATAACCGGCATTCCCGCTGCTATAACTGACAGCTTTCCAAACATCTCAACCTGCCCTGCTATGGCGTTGTAACCGCAGTCTTTGCATATTCCCGATGTTATTTCTGCAATATATGCAATCCCGGCCATCTTAAGCAGTATACTTATGTATTCCGATTTGATTTCCGTAAGCTTCTGCAGCCGTTCAAGAAGCTGGACAATCGTCTCTATACGTGCAATGCAGCATGCTGCAACTATTATTCCGGCACACAGCGGTACGAATATTGCAAACTCTGATTTTATCTGCCTGAGCATAAGTGCCACAATACATGCCCCCACTGCTGCCAGTGCAATTCTAAGCATACTCCGCCTCCTGTTCTGATAACTTTAAACCCAGTCAGAGTGAAAAAAGTTTTTTAATTGTTTCAAACAGATCATATATGTAAGGAACAATCCATAAAAGCACAAGCAAAAGCCCTGCCAGACTTACAAGGAATGCCTGCTCGTCCCTGCCGCTGTGTTTGAGCACCTGATTGATGACTGATACCAGAATACCGACCGCCGCTATTTTAAATATAAAATTTATATCCATCACAGACTCCATTTTTAACTAATCATTTTATATAAGGATTATGCATACAAATGCACCACATGCAATACTCAGCGTCTTCGCTGCACGGCACTGATTGTCCACATGTGCTGCCGCATCGGATATCTGTGTTTCAAGCACTGACATATACAGGCGGATTGAATCTGTCTGCATCTGTGCATTAAGATAGCCAAGGCTTTTTCCGAAGTTGTACAATTCTGCAATATCCGTATCTGTAAGATGCAGACTTCCTTCATGCCTATTTACGCAGCTGTCCCATATGTCAGATGCACGTTCCCCTTGTGCCTGACTTACAAGGCGCGACATATCCGCAAACATTTCCGATATCTCCTTATCAATACATCTTGCTGATGCCGCCTCAAAGCACTCAGCAAGTGCTGATGATGAATACGCAATCTCATTGTTAAGAATCATCATGCACCTTCGCAATGCATCAAGCTCAAGAAGTCTTTTTCTGTAACCGCAGGCAATCTGTCTGCCTGTAAGTACGGCTGATGCCATAACCAGCGCCATTCCACATATTTTCAAAAAAATATGTATCACAGAACCACCTCCTCTTCGATGCTTCCCGCGCCGCTGCTTCTTCCAAGCGTCACTATTCTTTTAAATACATTCATTGCAAGGAGTTCTGCAAACTGCGGCTTCTGCCTGAGCTCATCTGCATTATATGCGTGTGCCGTAGCTATAATGGAACATCCGCAGTTCATGACATATCTGACTGCTTCTATGTCATCCGGTGTGGCAATCTCATCAACCGCAATAACGCGGGGTGACATTGAACGTACAAGCATTACCATGCCTTCTGCTTTGGGGCAGCAGTCGAGCACATCCGTTCTTATGCCAAGATCATTCTGCGGTCTTCCGTTGTAACATGCTGCTATCTCTGAGCGTTCATCAACGACCCCTACCGTCTGGCCTTCATAGTAGCTGTTTCCATTGGATATCTGCCTTATAAGATCGCGCAGCATCGTCGTCTTGCCGCATCCGGGCGGTGATATGATAAGTGTATTTTCTATTTGGGTACTGTTATGAATAAAACCATAGACAGATGCAGCACAGCCCCTTATCTGATGTGCCACACGTATATTAAAAAATGAGATGTGCTTTATCGTTTTTATTTTGCCGTCCTGCATGACCATCTTACCGGCTAGTCCTACCCGGTGTCCGCCCGGAATCGTTATAAATCCCTGGCGTATATCATCCTCATATGCATACAGTGAGTGATTGCTTATAAGCTCTAACGCTTCTCTCATATCCTCAGGCGTTACAATGCACTGCTCCATAAGAATCTCAGTATTATCATATCTCAGTATCAGTGGCATACCTGTGCGAAGATGTACCTCTTCCAACCTGTCATATGATATCTGCTGTCTCAATATTGTGCTTCTGACATTCTGTGGAAGCACTTTTGTTATTTCGGAAATTCTGTGATTGTCCATATGTCCCTCCCGTTCTTTTTAGCATTATATGAACGGGAGAGCTATGGTATTACATGAAATTTAAAGACGTTTAAGAACTTCAAGAAGATAATCCCAGGTTCTCTTTGCAGACGCAATATCGAGTCTTTCCTGAGGTGTATGGATATCAAGTATATCCGGTCCGAATGACACGCAGTCCAGACCTCCTGCCTTTGCTGAGAGTATTCCGCATTCTACTCCCGCATGTATTGATTCTACTTTCATATCCCTGCCAAACATGTCATGATATGTCTCAATCATGCACTGCCTGAGCTTTGAATCAGCTGCATACTCCCATGCCGGATATCTTGCAGATATCTCACATTCTGCGCCGAATGCACCGGCAACACACTGCATCTTCGTCTCAAGATAATCAAGTGAAGATTCTTTTGAACTTCTGAGAAGATATCCTAGTTCAAGCCTGCCATCAGAATAATTCATCACACCAAGATTAAGTGATGTTTCAACCATACCCGGCATATCATGACTCATTGCGATGACTCCGTACGGAAGTGCCGTGATAAATGATGCAATACGCTGTGTCTGCCCTGCCTGTGTAACTGTCCCGTACTGTTCCGTCAGACCATTGTTATCAAGCTTCTCCAGTCTTACAGATAATCCATGGTCAGTACTTCTGTATTCATCCTTTATAATCTGTGTGAATTCATTCAGCGTGCCCTGAATCTTTGCGTTTTCCCCTGCATCGCAGCATACAACTGCCTGTGACGATGTAGGAATCGCATTGTCCTTGCGTCCGCCGCTAAGTTCTGCAATGCCTGTATCTGCATCCCCGGCAAGCATCAGAAGAAGCCTTGCCATAAGAACATCGGCATTAGCACGCCCTTTGTCTATCTCGCATCCTGAGTGTCCGCCGGTAAGACCGTCAATCGTTATTCTGTAAAATACGTCGCTCTCATCAGGCTTATGCGTGCCTGCATCAAGCGTGCACGATACATGGCTTCCTCCGGCACAGCTTGTAAGTATACAGCCTTCTTCCTCAGAATCTATATTAAGCAGCATATGTCCCTTAAGCATTGAGATATCAATGCCGCCTGCGCCCTCCATGCCGGTCTCCTCACTTACAGTGAACACAACCTCAAGACGCGGATGGCTTATACTGTCAGATGCAAGTATTGCAAGTGCATATGCAACCGCAATACCGTCATCTCCTCCAAGCGTTGTACCTGTTGCATGAAGAAATCCATTATCTATAGCCAGTTTAAGTCCATCTTTTCTGAAATCTATCTCTGTGTCAGCCGTCTTCTCACAGACCATATCAAGATGTCCCTGAATTATCACAGGTTCATGGTCCTCATAGCCTTCTGATGCCTCTTTTATTATAATGACATTATAAAGGTCGTCCTGATAGTATTCCAAGCCGTGTTCTTTTGCAAAACTGACGCAGTAATCACTAAGCTGCTTTTCATTATATGAGTCATGTGGGATTGAACATATCTTCTCAAAATATTCAAAAACCACTTTCGGTTCAAGTCCTTCTGTTACTCTCATAATAATCTCCATTCCGCAGGCACAATGTGCCGGAGGAATCGCGAGCCAAATGTCAGATTTGGCTCTGCGATAAATGCTATTTGTGGCGCCTGCAGCACAAATAGCTGTGTGAAAAATCAGATATCAATCTGTATTTTTCACACTAATCTCCATTCCGCAGGCACAAAGTGCTCTTAACTAAAGAGCGCCCTAAGTATGATAAATATAAATACTATGATAAATATTATCGTCCCCGACTTTCCCTCTGACTTCCTGCCGTTTTTTGGTTTCATCATAGTCATAGGTGCAGGCCGGTGATATTCATCGTGCCCCTTTGTAAAATCATCTTCATCTATAATAGTCTGCAGAATTCCGGGTGAAATTATACCCTGAGGAATTATCTCACCCTTAAAACTGTTGGACTTCATCAGCCTTATAAGCTCGCCTGTAGTTCTGTCATACATTGGATGCGTATCCGGCACTCTTGTCCTGTCAATAATATATTCCCATACAGCCGGGTACAGGTCATCTATATTCTTAAGTGTATTGGTAAGCTTCAACGTGAATGCAGCCTGCCTTAAAAGATGCATATACTCAGGTTTGTTGAGCAGATATCTCCATGCTGACATATTATTCTTTGTAATGTCATGTGTATAGACACGTTCAAACTGTCTGAAGAAATCTGCTGATTTATCTGATACGACACTGTCATCCTGTTCCGACATATATCTTGCAAGCGCCTTGTCCTTATAAGTACTGTTCTGCATCTGCTGATGCTGTTCAGGTACTGATGTACGCTGTTCAGGTATTTTTGAACATTGTTCAGGTATTTTTGAACATTGTTCAGGTATTTTTGAACATTGTTCAGGTATTTTTGAACATTGTTCAGGTATTATGGTACGCTGTTCAGGCATTACGGTACGCTGTTCAGGCATTGTGATGCGTTGCACCTGCGCCATAACAGGTTCGGCACCATAGAATACATCCTGCTTAACTCCGCCATACTTCTGCAGATTGGCAATAAGCTTTTTATTCTGGGCCGCAAAACCATATACCTTAAAATGCTCAATAAGATATTTCCATATATTATCATCAAGTCCGCTTACATTACTCATGTAACTGTCAAACTCTGTGATAAATGAATCAGTCCTCTGTAATGTCCTGTAATCGGAATCATCAATAACACTCTTCCATACCGCGTGTGAATTCTTAAGTTCACCGGAACATATATTGCCGATTATTATCATGAACTCATCAAGATATCTGTCATCGTTAAAATTAAAATCGAGATCCTCAGCCCTCTTTCCGTCCTTAACCGCAATCATTCTGGCTGCTTCCCTGAGTGCTTCCTTATATGTAACATACAGCCTTCTGTAGTCCGACGGATTGCGTTCCGGATTTATGCTGATAACCTGCTTTGTAAATGCTTCATTTATCGTTTTATAATCATCACACGGCTCAATTTTGAGCATTTTCCAATCTGTCATACTGTCTACCCCTCATTATCCGGTACAATCACCTTCGTTCCGCTTATTCCAAACACCTCTGTTGTTATAGTAGAAGATGTTCCGTCAAGCGTCTTCCATTCTATCTCCCATCCGTCAGAATCAAATCCTTCTGTTCTTATAAGTGAAGCAAGAACATCATACGGCATATTGGAACAGTATTTTACATGTTCGCCGAATGCCAGCTTAGTAAAATCAATATTCTCCGGATCCTTCACGTGGCATGCCACAAAATAATTGACATCTGTACCTGTTATATCTTTAAGTGCCTGCGGTATATAATTATAATCCCCAAGCATAAGATAAGCTATCGGTTCCCTGCCTCCGGTACCGTCAGTCTTAATATTAACAAGATACTGTGACGGTATTGTCGTTACAACGGCTTTTTTGGCATTCATGTCTATCGTAATGACCTTATTAACTTCACTCTCGCCAAATGACTCTATGTCATCCGCAGACTTTGCAGCCGCAACATAGAACGAGAATACACTGTTGTCTTTTGGTGCGGTCCACGCAGATATATCGCTTTCAAGCTCATAGCTGTTAAGTATTCTTGTACGTGTATTAAACTCAGGATATACTTTCTGCATTACAGGTCTGAACGCCTCATTAAAAATGATTGCGCCCACCTTGCCTGAAAGCAGTGCATCAACAGTATCCTTTACAGTCTCATATCCTTTAAGTGCCGGACGGAACTGTGCATCTTTAGTAAGCTCAATAACTGCACGGTCTGTGAGTGAAACATCTGTTGACTCATTATATCCGTATATAAATGAATATGTCGACGAAAGTGCTTTTGCATCATTCTCCATAAGTACAAGTACCGAAAATGTGTCCTTCTGTTTCGACACACCGCTGCCTCCGCTTATTACAGCCGCTGTATTATTGGAAAATATCATCAGCATAATCGCTACAGCTGCCACAATTACCGTACATACATAGCCCGTTTTGTGGAATCTGATAATTCCAGCCACAAAAGCTGCAATCACGGCAGCTGTCAGTACAGCCGCCAGTGTTGCATACATTCTTAATGGAATTATGCCAAGTCTGCATATCCTTACAGTCATAAATGCAATCGCTGCAAGCGCAGCGATACTAAGCACAATCTGTATGGTTATGCCTGATTTCTTCTTTGATGCTTTTTTTGATTTATTATCTGCCATATTCCACCTGCTGTTTTACTGTAAATATTCTATATTAGTTCTTAAAGCTGTGTATAGGAGCCGGAATTCTTCCCGCTCTGTTCACGAGCCTGCTGCAGTCGAAGTTATTGACCGGCATAATAGGCGCATATCCGAGAAGTCCGCCGAATTCTACCGTATCACCTACTGTCTTTCCTACTACCGGAATAACTCTTACAGCTGTTGTCTTCTGGTTAACCATTCCGATTGCCGCTTCGTCAGCGATAATACCTGAGATTGTTGTTGCCTTTGTATCTCCCGGAATTGCAATCATATCAAGCCCTACCGAACATACGCATGTCATAGCCTCAAGCTTCTCGATTGTAAGTGCTCCCGCAAGTACTGAATCAATCATTCCCTGATCTTCACTGACAGGAATGAATGCACCGCTGAGTCCTCCTACATATGAAGATGCCATTACACCGCCTTTCTTGACCTGATCATTAAGCAGGGCAAGTGCTGCTGTTGTTCCCGGAGCACCGGCACGCTCAAGACCAATCTCCTGAAGGATATCTGCAACACTGTCACCGATTGCCGGTGTAGGTGCAAGCGAAAGGTCGATTATGCCGAACGGTACACCGAGTCTTTTTGATGCTTCCTGTGCAACAAGCTGGCCTACTCTTGTAATCTTAAATGCTGTCTTTTTGATTGTCTCGCAAAGCACCTCAAAATTCGCGTCACGTACGCTCTCAAGTGCATACTTAACAACCCCCGGTCCGCTTACGCCGACATTTATAATGCAGTCTGCTTCTGATACACCATGGAAAGCACCTGCCATGAACGGATTATCGTCGGGAGCATTACAGAGTACAACAAGCTTGGCACATCCGAGAGAATCCCTGTCTGCCGTAACCTCAGCTGTCTCCTTGACAATCTCGCCCATAAGCTTAACGGCGTCCATATTGATACCTGTCTTTGTTGAACCTACATTCACCGAACTGCATATGAATTCAGTCTGTGCAAGTGCCTGTGGGATTGAACGGATAAGAAGCTCGTCACTCTTCGTCATGCCCTTAGAAACAACCGCAGAATATCCTCCAAGAAAATTAACGCCCACAGTCTTAGCTGCACGGTCAAGTGTCTTTGCAATTGTCACATAATCCTCAGGTGTATGGCATGCACTTGCTCCAACCATAGCAATAGGAGTAATTGATATTCTCTTATTAACAATTGGAATTCCAAACTCTTTCTCTATCTCCTGTCCTGTCTTAACAAGATCTTTTGCGCATGTTGTAATCTTATTATAAATATTCTCGTTAAGCTTATTGAGATCTGAATCAGCACAGTCAAGAAGGCTGATACCCATTGTTATAGTACGCACATCAAGATTCTCCTGCTGGATCATCTTGTTAGTTTCATTTACCTCAAATACGTTAATCATTGTATGTATATTCTCCTTAATTATTATGTGCTTCTGATTCCATGCCCACTTAGATTCTATGCATCATGTCAAAAATTTCTTCACGCTGGCACTTAATTGATACGCCAATATCCTCACCGGCTTTATCAAGTTCAGCCTGCATCTCGTCAAAAGACCTTTTTGAAGCACTCATATCAACAATCATCATCATATTGAAATAGCCTGACACAATTGTCTGTGAGATATCAAGAATATTAACTCCTGCATCAGCAAGATATGTACATACTCTTGCGATAATTCCTACTGTGTCCTTGCCTACTACTGTTATTACTACTTTTTTCATTTTTGGTATCCTTCCTTTTTGAATTTATACTTCAATAATATCTGATGGGCAGCTTCTGCCTGCAACTTCCATCTTGAAGTCACCTGCCTTGTAACCTGTATCGCCCATGTCTATTTCAAGCCGCACAGTTTCGTATGCCAGCTCTGCATAGTTATTTTCTTTGCTCAGATGTCCAAGCATTATTCCCTTAAGCCTGTCATTGAGCAGCTCCCCTAAGAGCCTTCCCGATGATTCATTGGAAAGATGTCCCTTATCACCGAGGATACGCTGCTTCAGATAATACGGATAACTTCCAACCTGAAGCATTCTTACATCATGATTAGCTTCGATAAGAAGCGCCTCCATGTTCTTCATATTAGATATGACATAGTCGTCATACTTGCCAAGGTCAGTTACAACCCCCATGTGATGCCCGTCACATTCAACAGAATATGCATATGGCTCATTGGCATCATGTGATACCCTGAACGGATGAACTGTGAGGTCATTAATCTTAAAATCCCTGTCGGCTTCAACACTATGGCACAATCCTTCAGGCATCTTGCCAATCGAACTCTGTGCAAGTATTCCGTCTATTGTCCCTGCCGAAGCATATATCGGAACTTCATCCTTACGCGATACAACGCCCAGTCCGCTTATGTGGTCTGAATGTTCATGTGTCACGAGGATTGCAGATATATCCTTAATGTCAATGTCTGCCTTATGTAATCCTTCCACGATGCGTTTGCGGCTAACACCGGCATCAATAAGTATATGTGTATTATCAGAGCCGATATAGATACAGTTACCACTGCTTCCACTGGCTATGCTCATCATCCTCATGTCTAATCCTCTCATTAATGTAAGGCTGCTTACTACTGCCAGTATAACTCAACATTATCACCGTCATTAAGCGGTCCCATGTAGTCACCGGCTACGCCATTATGCTTAAGCACGATATTACCACCTTTTTGAGGCGAATTCAAATCAAATTGATAGAAATCAAACAAATCTACCAGCACATATTTTTTCTTGCCCGATAACTTAACAGGTTCTGAATTAACCGTAATATATATATCATGCGCAGCTTCCGGTTCTGCGGCTTTTTCTGCGGCATTTTCTGCGGTATTTTCTTCACAATATTCATCTGCCGCAGCTGCCTCTTCTTGTACTGCCGCATAAGCTCCAGCTGCTTCAACTGCCGGTTCCTCATCTGCAGCAGCCGTTCTGACTGTAAAATTCTCATATACCTTTGTATCTGCATCTGCAAGCACATTATTAACATAAACATCAAAGCCGCTTATATCAATGTCGAGGAATTCAAACAGCTGTGCAACAGTATAATAATTCTCCATTACAATGTCATCGCCCTGTCTGATGTCATAGAACTGTGACTGTAATTCCCCGTTAACATATGCAAACCTTGGGCAGAGCACCGTCTTATCATTCACAACGAGCTTGACAGTCGAATTGAATTCATCGAGCTGTCCTATAGTTATTGCTCCCGGTTCTCCCATCGTCGATTCTGTTACATATATGCTGTCATTACGTGCAATAGGAGCATTAAGATTGGCAGGTCTGCCGTTAAGCGTCACAACTGCCGCTTCTCCCATTCTTCCCCTTGCAAGTCTTGCATTGCCGTTAACCGTGAATTCAAGTGCCTCGCCGCGTCTTGGGAAAAGCTTCTCATTAGGGAATCCGACCTGCATTATTGCATCCACAACAGTAAGATGATTATTGTCATACATCTTAAGTCTCTGGTCGTTAACACTTACAAACATGAAATTATTTTTCTGGCTGTAATAATTCGTGCATATGCCGACAGGAGTCACAAAAAGTGCATCCTTTTTATAATTATCCACATCAAAGTCAACTGAGGTAAGAACCTCTTCTCCACGTACTGCAACTCTTTCCTTAGGAAGCTCAAGCTTCTCGGCAAGCATATCGGAATATCCCGCCATCTTGCCGCCTCCTCCTACGAGGAACACGGCATTGGCAGGCTTGCCGCCGTTAATATCGCGTATCTTCCTTGCCGTTTCCTCAGCAATCTTCATCATTGCCTCAGATGCAATATTGCGGATTGTTTCCGCCGGAACAGTCTGTGAGAGCCCCATAATATCTTTGTATGTAACCTTGCCATTCTTCTGGCTTGCCTGAACCTTTATCTGCTCTGCGGTATTAAAATCAACAAGGCATCCTCTTGCAACCGCTTCTGTAATCTCATCTCCTGCATAAGGAATCATTCCGTATGCAACAATACTTCCATCCTTAGTTATACATATATCAGATGTACCTGCTCCAACATCAACAAGCGCAATATTAAGAAGCCTGTAGCTCTCCGGTATAGCAATATTGATTGCCGCAATCGGCTCGAGTGTAAGGCTTGCCACCTGCAGACCGGCGTAAGAGACAGCCTCATAAAGTCCGTCAACAACTTCCTCAGGAAGAAATGTTGCAATAAGGTCAACCCCTATCGTCTCAGCCTTATGTCCTTCCAGATTATTGATATCATATCCATTGAGTCTGTATCTTACAGGTGTATTACCCACACAGAAGAACCGTGTCTGTCCGCTGCTGCCGTTAATCTCATTATGTGCTTTCTCGACAGCAAGCAGATTGAGTGAGTATATGTGTTCCTGCGTAACTCTTGTCTCTTCCTCAAATGTATATTCTGCCGATACATTCAGTGTCCGCAGCACTCGTCCGGCTGCTGCTATGCATACATCCGTAAGCTTCATGTCAAGCTGACGCTCAAGGTCATTCTTAACACTTCTTATTGTATCACCTACTTTGTATATATCGTGAATCTGTCCGTCAATCATTGCCCTTGTATCATGTTCCCTGCATGCCATGGCGATAACCATGAACCTGGACTTATTCATATATCCAACGACACCTACAACATTACGTGTTCCTATATCAAGTCCGAAGACGAGATCATCCCTAATCTTTTCTACATTAATCATAATAACCGATAATCTCCTTTAACTGCCCAAGTGTCATCTGTTCATCATGTGAATTGTCTATCACACGGCTGCAATGGCTGCGGAACTGTTCATCTGACAACTGGCTTGCGAATACCGAATCAATTTTTTCATCCGAATACCCACGGCTTGACTTAAGCCTTTCCCTTCTTGTTTCTTCATCAGCATATATATACCACAGTTCATCACATATAATGTCATAATGATCTTCTATAAGAAGTGCCGCCTCAACAAATACATAATCATATTTTTCAGCACACCTTATCCTTCCGATTTCTTCGGTGATGTATTTTTTAACAAGCGGATGTACTATTCCATTGAGAACCATCCTCTTATTCTTATTGTTGAACACTATCCCGGCAAGCTTTGCCCTGTTGATTGGAGAACCCTGTTCACCGGGATTATCAAGAATATCCTCTCCAAATATCTCAACTATCTTAAGATATGCACTGTTACCCGGCTCCATAAGCATTCTTCCAACCTCATCTGCCTCAATTACCGATGCATTAAAGTTCTCTTTTATCAGCCTGAGCACCGTTGATTTGCCGGCACCCACGCCTCCGGTTATACCAAAAACGTACATTGTAACGACCTCCATCACTGCCATTCTTAGTGTGCTTCCAGCCAGTCATGGCCTTCCTTCACATCAACTTCGAGCGGCACTCTTAAACTGGCTGCATTCGTCATATTATCAATGAGAATCTGTCTTACAGCATCCACCTCATCCTCATATGTCTCAATAAGGAGTTCATCGTGCACCTGAAGTATCATCTTTGACTTAAGGTTATTATCCTTAAGCGCACGGCTTACATTAATCATTGCTATCTTTATTATATCTGCCGCAGAGCCCTGAATAGGTGAATTCATCGCAATTCTCTCACCAAACTGTCTCTGCATGAAATTACTTGAATTAAGCTCCGGCACAGGCCTGCGTCTTCCGAACATAGTTGTCGAATATCCATTCTTCTTTGCACTTGCAACAAGTCCGTCTATAAATTCCTTTATATGCGGATATGTAGCAAAGTACTGTTCGATATATTCTGAAGCTTCCTTTCTGGATATGCTTAAGTCCTGGCTGAGGCCGAATGAACTTATTCCATATATTATTCCAAAATTAACTGCCTTGGCATTACTTCTCTGTGTCCTTGTAACCTCATCAAGCGGAACATGGAACACCTGTGATGCAGTAATTGCATGTATATCCTGTGCGGTATTATACGCAGCTATAAGCTTATCATCCTGAGACATATGTGCAAGAATCCTGAGCTCAATCTGCGAATAATCGGCATCAAGGAATACACATCCCGGCTTTGGCACGAATACTTTTCGTATCTGTCTTCCAATCTCCATTCTTACCGGAATATTCTGAAGATTCGGTTCGGTACTACTTATTCTCCCCGTAGCAGTAATAGTCTGGTTAAAATGTCCGTGTATTCTTCCGTCCTCAAGTATATACACTGCAAGGCCGTCTGCATATGTTGACTTAAGCTTGGTAAGCTGCCTGTACTCAAGTATCTTCGCAACAACGGGATATTCCGGTGCAAGCTTCTCGAGTACGTCTGCTGCCGTCGAATATCCGCTCTTTGTCTTCTTACCGCTCGGAAGCTTCATATCTTCAAACAATACAGTTCCAAGCTGCTTTGGAGAATTAATGTTGAACTTTGTCCCTGCCAGCTCATATATTGTGTTCTCAAGTTCTGTAATTCTTGTTGCAAGCTTGTCACCGTACTCCTTAAGCCCTTTGGAGTCAACCATTATTCCCTCGCACTCCATGTCGTACAGCACAAATACAAGCGGCATCTCTATATCATCAAACAGATGCTTCATCTGCACTTCATCAAGCTTTACACTTATCACGTTCCATGCGTGTCTTACGCAATATGCCTCCATGCATGCAAGTCTGGCAAGTTCTTCACTCTTCACCATTGATGCCTCTGCGTATGACATCCTGCCTGTCAGCTCATTCCTGTTAGGCAGAAGCATATTGAGATAATCCCTTGCAAGCTCATCATAGCTGTAGCTTTCCTTAAGGGGATTAAGAAGATATGCGCCAAGTCCGGCATCAATAAGCTTTGGATATACCTGTCTGTCTATTGCCGGGAGGACTGACTTAATATTAAGTCCCGCAATGCAGTCACATACAGCAGCCATATCCGTTATCTTTGCTTTGAGATAATCCTCTGTAACAAAGCCCTGAACCGGTATGTAGCATACACTGTTATCTTCATGTGCCAGCGCAGCACCTGATACACATCCATCCTCATACAGCAGCTTCAATCCGATGCAGCCGCCAAAGTCTGCACCTGCGAAGTATTCTTCAACTTCTCCGAAGTCATCTATAGTCCTGAACTTATCAAATATCTCAGGTTCTCTTGTCGTCGTTGCGGCATCAAACTTCTTGAGCAGACTCTTGAAGTTATATCTCTTGAACATCTCATATGCCTTATCAGAGAACATGTTATCAAGTGTTGCACTATCAACATCATATTCAACCGGTGCATCAATGTCTATAGTTGCCAGCTTCTTGCTAAGAAGCACCTGATCATAGTTATCAGCAAGTGAATTCCTTGCCCTGTTAGGTGTAACCTCATCGATATGGTTATACGCATTCTCCACTGAACCGAACTTCTGTATAATTGCTCCTGCCGTCTTCTCACCTATTCCCGGTGCTCCCGGTATATTATCTGATGAATCTCCCATAAGAGCTTTCATATCAATGAACTCGGCAGGTGTAACTCCGTACAGTGCCTCGACATCACATGCATTATAGTTTTCTATCTCAGTAACACCTTTTTTTGTCTTTGGAATACGTATCATTATATGTTCAGTAGCAATCTGAAGAATATCCCTGTCTCCGGATACTATTGATACATCAAGTCCGTTCTTTTCACTATGCTTTGCAATTGTACCGAGGATATCATCAGCTTCATAGCCTTCTTTCTGGACAATCTCTATCCCCATAGCCTCAAGAACCTCTTTGATAAGCGGTACCTGCTGTCTTAATTCTTCGGGCATCGGCTTTCTTGTGCCTTTGTACTCTGCAAACATCTTATGCCTGAACGTAGGTGCGCTCATGTCAAATGCAACTATAAGGTGCTCCGGCTTCTCCTCATCAATTATCTTAAACATGATATTAAGGAATCCGTATATTGCATTGGTATGAACCTCCTGCGCATTGGTAAGATCCGGCACCCCGTAGAATGCCCTGTTCAGAATACTGTGTCCATCTATTAAAACTAACTTTGCCATTACATCCTCACATTAAAAATATTATTGTTACTACATGAATACATTCGAAAAAATATAGAAAACTGCCATAAGAACGACGCAGAACTGGGCAATAGCAAACAGACATCTGTTATAGTAATCATTGCGTTTTATCTTATCCAGCTTTGAGGCTGCCTCACGAAGTCTGTATGTAACAAGAGCCTTAAAATCATACGAATTAACCAGACGCTGTACTGGTATCGGCTGTGATGCAATCTCTTTATCCATAATCTCATCATCCGACAGTGCATACTTCATAATATAATATATCTCATATTCTTCCTGACAGTCCAAACAGCCTGATACATGTTCAACGAATCTGCTCATTGTATCGATATCAAGCTGTTTTTTGTCAAAGGCATCTATCATTTTACGAAAATCTTTACATGTCATACTTTCCATACTATCGTGCTTCTTTGTGCTCATTGTGTTGTCGTGCACATACGCCCTATATTGCAAGTGCTATCTCCATCATATCGGTAAATGTTGTCTCTCTTTCTTCGGCAGAGAGTTCCTCACCGGTAAACAGGTGGTCTGAAACCGTGAATATGCCAAGCGCCTTTTTGCCAAAATATGCCGCATTCATATAGAGTGCCGCGCATTCCATCTCTGTTGCAAGCACACCCATATTCTTCCATCTTGTGGCATACTCACTGTCAACATGATAGAACACATCTGTAGAAAGCACATTGCCTACCTTAACCGGAATATTCTTCTGTTGTGCAGCCTCCACTGCCGCACTGAGCATTCCATAGTCTGCAGTCGGTGCGAATGTTCCACCCAGTCTGTACTGGCTTGCATAATTGGAGTCTGTTGAAGCCGCCATTGCAATAATTACATCCCTTACATGCACATCATCTGCATATCCGCCTGCTGAACCGATTCTTATAATTCTGTCAACGTCATACTCCGAAAAAAGCTCGTAGCTGTATATTCCCATGGAAGGCATACCCATTCCGCTTCCCATTACAGATACTTCTTTCCCTTTGTATGTTCCGGTATATCCGAACATATTACGCACCCTGTTAAAGCATACCGCATCTTCAAGAAAATGCTCTGCGATAAACTTTGCTCTCAGCGGATCTCCCGGCATGAGAACCGTCTTTGCTATATCACCTTTTGATGCACTGTTATGTGGTGTTCCCATATACGCTACCCTCCGATTCTGCAGAAGCTTAAGCATCCGTACATTGCAACGCTTCACACTGCAAATTAATATTTTTATCATATCATTTTTTTACTAACTTGTAAATGTTTCAAGGAAATCATACAGTTCTTCCGCACTGTCTACCCTCATTTTGTTCATTACCTTTTCCTGCACGCTCTGCGGCAGCTGCGTAAGACGTATATCAGTCCTGTCATAAAGTGTACGCCCGTTATCAAGGTATATTACAAGCACGCCCTTTTCCGCTACAATATAATATCTCTGTGGAAGATTTTTTGCACTGTATGTCTTGCGGATTGTCACCGACTGCTTCGTGAATTCGACCAGTTCACATGCAATCAGTCCATGTGCCTTATCATTCACCGAAGGATTAAGCATATAATCCTGAAGCGTCTCTATAAGTTCATGCCTTGTAAGTCCAAGATAAGCAATCGGAATTGTATTGGTCTGTGTCTTTGATGTCTTTTTGTCAATATCATAAATTTCTATATTAAGTGATGTTACATTCGACACAATAATCTCATCTGAAGCATCTGCTGCCTGTGTAGGAATATCTCTTACAAGAAAGCTCTCCTTGTCATTGGCTGAAAAATTATAGCTCACCATATAACCCGCAAAGAACAGGCTGAGCATTCCACATACGCAAAGACATATTTTATTATACCGGCTCATTTTCATACTGCACTGCTTTCCGCACATTCATAACATGCGCTTTTTTTGGGACACAATGCGTAAAAAGGCACAACACAAAGTGTCATGCCTTTAGTATTAACTATTTGCCGGAATTCATACTATCCGAATTAAATGAATATGGCAGCAGCTCTGCCAATGTGTATACATGAAAGCCGCCATCCTTTGTCTCGAGAATTATCTGCGAATCTTCATCCATGAATTCGCTCATAACCTGCCTGCATATTCCGCATGGAAATGTCTCATTCCCACTCGTTGAACATATAGCTATCCGGCGTATATGCCGTTTTTTGTCAGAGATACATCCGGCTATTGCAACGCGTTCGGCACATATCGATGCACCGTATGATGCATTCTCAATATTGCATCCGGTATATACCGTACCATCCTCTGCAAGCAGTGCTGCACCAACACAGAACTTTGAATATGGTGCATATGCATTGAGCATCGCATGTCTCGCCTCATCTAGAAGTTCAGTCTCTGTCATAAATTCCTCCTTTTGCAGGCTTCAACGTATCATACTTCGTTTTACGGAAGCACTTCCACATTATCTTTATATCTTTCTTCTACATAGCAGATAAATGTCTTACCCTGATTAACCGTAATCTCTTTGCCATCAGCGCCATAATAATATGTCTGTCCGAATTCTTCAAGCTTCCACCATGTAACAGGGACTGCATATCCGTCAGTTATATAGAGGGCCATTCCTGCATCTGAATTAACATAGTCAGGTGTTCCGTCAACATAATCACCCGTAACATACTTCACAAGGATATTCTTAAATGCAAGCTGTTCGCCCGTCTCTTTGTCAATATGTGCATCACCGAACTGATAACGGTAATAAAGCCCATCCTCGGCATTATACTCAAACCACGGCTTATTGTATGGATAGCCCGGAACAAACTTATTACACTTCTGTGCAATAGGATCCCCGGAGAGGTCTATATCATTATTATCATCAGTATTGAACTGAAGAGGTGAACGGTATCCTTCAGGATATGTTGTAGGATATCCTTTGGCAGCCACACTGTCCATAATTCCCTGCCATGATGTGTATGCATTATGCGGGGCAACTCTGTCAGTGCTTCTGTAGAACCCACAATATACCATTCCGTCGAGTGAATGCATCTTGTCCATCTTAAGATACTCTTCAGCAAGATCTGAATATCCAAAATGTACATATGTCGCCTCATACTCCTTGGCAAGGAACAGATAATACAGACGGCAGCTTCTTACAGGTCCTATCTTAACAAGATTGTCTTTATTCTCAAAGAATGCGCAAAGTCTTGTAATTCCACCTTCAACAAGTGATTCAAATACTATATCCGCATAGCTTATTGATGACTGTGGTATTGCATCCTTGATGTTGCTGTACATTACACATACAGGTGAATTGTTGGCAGTATCAGCAGGCACCCACTTGCCAGTAAGCATGCTTCTTGCTTCATTCGGATGTGACGCATCAGTTGTAGCAGGTTCTCCCTTGGCATCCGTATTGGCATCAGCCACCTTGCTCTCATTCTGTGACGGCAGTGTATCTGTTGTTGAATCACCACCCTTACCGCATCCTGCAAGAGTTCCCATCGACATTATCAGTGCAAGTGACAGCGCCGCACACTTTTTAATTACCCCTTTTCTTCTCATATATTGTCCTCCATTCTTGTTATTCCAATATTAAGCAGTATCTGATTCTGCTTGTCCTCCATTACCTCTGCCTCATCCGGCTCCATATGATCATATCCGAACAGATGCAGCATGCTGTGTGCCACAAGGAATGCAAGCTCACGCTTTACACTGTGTCCATACTTCTCTGCCTGCTCCATAACTTTCTCTACCGATATAACAATATCACCGAGCAGAAGTTCTCCCGTGTCAGGGTCAAAATAATCCTCTACAGGAGAATCCTCAAGGAATGCAAAATCTGCCGGTGCCTCATAATCAATCATCGGAAATGACAGCACATCGGTAGGAGCATCAACTCCCCTGTACTCGCGGTTCGTCTCATGTATAGATTCATTGTCAGTTAGCAATACATTAACCTCAACCTCGTATGGGCATTTTTCGTAATCGCATGCCTGCGTTATAACTTTATTAATAATCTCTTCTTCCGGTATCTCCGGTACTATCCTGATATCTGTCTCATAATCAATATTAATTGTCATAATTCCTCCGACGCCTGTCGTCCTTCTTATTCTTGTTGTATACAGCTCCGTTAGCTATTCTCTTCTTGCGAAGCTCTTCTTTTTCTTCATATGTCTCATACGCCTTAACAATCTTCTGGACAAGCGGATGTCTTACAACATCCCTGTTATCAAGCTTCACTATTCCTATCTCATCAACACCGGCGAGCACCTTAAGTGCAACATCAAGTCCTGATACCGCATCCTTGGGAAGATCCTTCTGTGTCTGGTCTCCGGTAACTATTACCTTGGAGCCGAAGCCAATTCGCGTAAGGAACATCTTCATCTGTGCAGGAGTTGTATTCTGTGCCTCATCAAGAATAATATACGCATTATCCAGCGTACGTCCTCTCATGTACGCAAGAGGCGCAACCTCGATAAGTCCCTTCTCCATGTTGGCATTGAATGATTCAGGTCCCATAATCTGAAACAACGCATCATACAAAGGTCTTAAATACGGATCCACCTTGCTCTGCAGATCTCCCGGAAGGAAGCCGAGCTTCTCACCCGCCTCGATTGCCGGTCGTGTAAGGATTATTCTTCCTACCTCATTGTTCTTAAATGCATTAATTGCCATAGCCATTGCAAGATAAGTCTTACCCGTTCCGGCAGGCCCTATGCCGAATACTATCATCTTATCCTTTATCTCATTGACATAATGCTGCTGTCCAAGAGTCTTAGGCTTGATAGGCTTGCCTGCAATAGTCCGGCATACTATATCCTTATCAAGTTCAACAACAGCATTCCGGCGCTCTTCCATCGCCATTGCAATTGCATAATCCGCATTCTGTTCAGTAACCACTCCGTTGCTCTGTGACAGCTTAAGCAGTGACTCAAGCACTCCAACAGCCATGCTGACTGAATGCTCATCACCACTCACATGAACCTCAGAGCCTCTTGTAATTATACTGACTTTCAACGCTCGTTCTATCTTCTTGGCATATTCATCAAATCTGCCAAATACATTGACACTGTGTTCGGCAGGTATACTAATCAACTGTTCTGACATCACAAGATCTGCGCTCCTTAAATGGCATTACTACGTGAATGCTTCCGCTCATGCCTGCATTCACATCTGTTATGTCTATTTTAACACTATCTGACACTATTTGGATACCCTCTTTCTTCAATTTATTCAAATAATTTTCGTAATTGTCAGTCAATATCTGTGTAACTTCTTCTTCACTGTGCATTCCGTCTTCGGTTATGTATTCGTATATAATTCTGCGTCCCGCACACACCGGAAGCATAAAGTCCTTTGTAAGCCTCAGTCTGCCAATTTCGGTAACGACATCGTACTTTTCGTAATCCGCCGGAATGAGCCCCAGTTCAGCCACATTGCCCATCACATTGATAACGTGGTGTGTAACTTTCTTTCCCGTATATATCTTACACTTATATCCGCGCTGTACTGTATTTTCATACTGTATTGACGTCCTTACCAGTATATCCGCATCTGCCTGTACATAACAGCTGTCCGTCGGCTCTTTTGCATCGTTATACAGTACTATCTCCCCGCTCACGAGAACATCTCCTGTCTTTACTTCGTCTCCCTTCTTGACAAGCGGTGTTCCGCACCTTGTTACAATGCTCTCAACCACTCCGTCAGACGATGCAATAATATCCGAAGGGCTTTTTGCTTTCCCAGCAACGTTGTCCCCGTCATTTTCCTTAATATGCACTATAAGTTTTGTTCCGCTTTTTTCTGCTGATACCCATGTAATATCATCAAAATCCTTACGTATCTTCTGCTCAAGGCTGTCACACATTACTTTTGACATTCTGCACCCCACATATACATCATTTCCCTGAAGGTAAGAAACTATTACATTATCCGTGTAATAGCTGTTTCCGTCAACCTCTATCTCCCATACAAACATCGACATTATCTGCAGAAGAGACGCTGCAAGCAGCATCCCCGCCACAAATGAATAATGTTTTCTGTACCTGAACATAAAAAAAGGAAGCCCTGTTTTTCTCAGAATAACAAGCTTCATCCCACATTTTTTCAGAGGTTCCTTAAGCTGCAGATAATCTGCCGCTCCGATACTGAACTGACATCCTTTATCTGTTTTCGTAATATCCCATATGCGGATTTTTTTCATTCTGCACAGATTAAAAAAACGCTCCGGAGCCGGATTATCTGTTGACACAAGAACTACCCCACGCAGATTTCTAATTACACAACGCATCTTAATTCCTTTCGTTATGGTATTACGCTCTCGATAAAACCTGTTATATGTATCTCCTCTTCATTGTAATATTCTATTGTAAGACGCTTTCCGCTGACGCTTACACACCCCTTCTTGGTCCTCATCTTAACAAATGTATCGCTGTATTCAAGTATCGTCCTGAAGTTCTCAATGTGAACTTCCCTGCATCCGATAATCGTTATGACAGGCATGCCAAGCACCGCATCCTGTGACAGATGAAGTGACTCCCTGATTCCCATTAATACACCTGCTTTCATTATGTATATGTAAATATATGCCTATCAAATGTACATAATTCCAAAAAAATAATCCGAAAGCCACTCACATGACCTTCGGATTATTATTAGTTAGAATTAATTATACTTGCGCTTTCTCGCTGCCTCAGACTTCTTCTTACGTCTTACGCTTGGCTTCTCGTAATGCTCTCTCTTACGGATTTCCTGCTGAATGCCTGCTTTTGCACAGTTTCTCTTAAATCTGCGTAATGCGCTATCTAAAGTCTCGTTCTCTTTAACGATTACGTTTGACATTGGCTCGCCCTAACCACCCTTCTGCTGCTGAATTGTGCACAACAATACCAAGGGTACTAATTTATTGCACAATGAATAGTATAACATATTTTTCTCATTCGTCAAGGAAAATATTCATATTATTTTTTACAATGTATAAAGCCGGTCTGTACCGGCATATCAGCGGTTAGCAAGCTCTTTAACTATGTCTTCCCATGTCAGGCCTTTGAGCGACATAAGAACCATTACATGATATAAGAAATCTGCTATCTCATACTTAGATTCTTCAGGATCCGGATTCTTGGCTGCAATTACTATCTCAGTAGCTTCTTCTCCAACCTTCTTAAGAATCTTATCTATTCCCTTGTCGAACAGATAATTAGTGTATGAGCCTTCCTTAGGATTAGCCTTACGGTCTTCAATAACAGCCATTACGTCATTGAATACCTTAAGCGGATTGACCTGTGTATACTCGGTTGAGACCAGATTGCGGTAGAAGCAGCTTCTGTTACCTGTATGGCATGCTGCGCCTATCTGCTTAACCTTGGCCAGAAGTGTATCGTTATCGCAGTCAATCTCGATTGAACGCACATACTGGTAATGTCCTGATGTCTCGCCCTTTACCCAGAGCTGCTGTCTGCTTCTGCTGAAATATGTCATCTTACCTGTTGCAAGAGTTGCATTATATGACTCTTCATTCATATATGCCACCATGAGTACCTCATCAGTCTTATAATCCTGTACAACAACAGGAATAAGTCCCTGCTCATTAAGCTTGAACTGTGCAAACGGTATTGAGCTTTCAAATGTATTCATTACAATTCCGGCTTCTTTAATCGCCTGCTTTGCCTCCATGAATGAGAAGTCAACGCTGCTGATTACAGATCCTGACACGCCTGCAACCTCAGGCTGTGAAAGTTCCTTTATTATATCTGTTCCGTCATTGGACGATGCAAGTTCTACAATTGCGGGAATTCCTGATGACTTGGCAGTATCAGCCTTATCTTTATCTGTATCTGATACAAATATACATGACAGTTCATTATCCTTTGCCATATCGATTGCATCTGCATCCGCACCCGTGTACCAAAGACCAAGCTTGTCATTGCCAAAACGGTCCTTAACTTCTTTCATCATAAGGAGATTAGATTCCTTGGCATCCTCAAGAAGCACTGTTGAGACGCCTGCATAAAGGTACTTCTTTACATCCTCAACACGTCTTATGTTACCTGATGCATACATCGGAATATCAATAAGCTTTGATATCTCTCTGAGTATTCCGATTGCCTTATCATGTGATTCGTCATCATATGAAAGATCTATTACAATCAGTTCATCCGCCCCATTCTCGCTGAACTTAGAAGCCACCTCAACAGGTGAGTACCTTGCATCAATAGGTACTCTGCACTCTGCTGATGTATAAGCTTTCTCATTCTTAAGATATATTATTGGAATAAGTTTTTTGTACGACATGTCTGTAACTACCTTTCTTCAAATTCATCAACCGCTTCTTTTAAGTTGATACGCTTTTCATATATTGCTTTTCCTATTATTGCACCATGTATTCCGGCATTCTGTATATTGCGCAGATCATCCATTCCGGATACTCCGCCGGATGCTATAATGTCAATTCCTGTCTTGTCTGACAGAAGCTTTGTCTGCTCAACATTAGGTCCCTGAAGCATTCCGTCCTTGGATATATCAGTATACACGATTGTCTTAACGCCCATATCCTTCATTGCAAGTGCCATTGAAAGAGCCGTCTTATCGCTTAACTTTTCCCAGCCTTCTACAGCAACATATCCGTCCTTGGCATCAACGCCGACAACTATATGCTCTGCTCCGAACCTCTCAATAGCCTCACGTATAAACTCAGGATTCTCAACTGCCTTCGTTCCTATTATAGCCCTGTACACTCCAAGTTCAAGAACTTCTTTTATATTCCCGAGAGTTCTTATGCCTCCACCCAGCTCAATAGGTATATTGACAGATGAAGCAATCTTTCTTATAACCTCAGCGTTAACCGAACGCCCCTTAAGCGCTCCGTCAAGGTCTACAACATGAATAAACTTTGCTCCGGCCTTCTCAAATTCCTTTGCAATCTCCCATGGTGTATCTGAATACACATTAACATTATCAAAAAGTCCCTGTGTCAGTCTGACACACTTGCCGTCCTTAATATCAATAGCAGGATATAATCTCATTAATCCGAATCTCCATTCTGTATTCTATAACGTACCCTTTGTTGACAGTACACTCTTAATTCTTGAATCTCTCATCGTAGCTTCATCAAGCGCCTTTGCAAATGCTTTAAACATGCCCTCAATTATATGATGGTCATTACTTCCCGCCATCTGCTTAATATGAAGGTTCATTCCGGCAGCATATGATATTGCATAGAAAAATTCCCTTACCATCTGTGTATCAAAATATCCAACCGAATCCGATGAGAATTCACCGTCAAACACCAGATAAGGACGTCCTGACAGATCTATTGCACACAGTATAAGCGCCTCATCCATCGGAAGAATTATGTCACCGTAACGTCTGATTGACTTCTTATCTCCCACAGCCTTGCGGATTGCCTCTCCGAGCACAATTCCCGTATCCTCTATCGTATGGTGGCAGTCAACGTAAAGATCTCCCTTTACGTTCATCTGCAGATCAAAAAGTCCATGCCTGGCAAAACTCTTAAGCATATGATCAAAGAAGCCTATTCCCGTATCTACCGATGCCTCGCCTCTTCCATCTATCTTAAATGTACACTTAATCTGTGTCTCATTTGTATTACGTTCCACAGTTGCAGTTCTGAAATCTGATGACATATCCTGTTCCTCCGTGTCAGTTAACTATTCAAATCTTACATGTATTGAATTGGCATGTGCAGTAAGCTTTTCTGCCTTTGCAAATGTCTCAATATCCTCATGGATAGGCTCAAGGGCTTCTCTTGAGTACATAATGATGCTCGATTTTTTAATGAAGTCATCCACACTGAGCGGTGAGAAGAACTTGGCAGTTCCATTGGTAGGAAGTACGTGGTTAGGTCCTGCAAAGTAATCACCAAGCGGCTCTGAACTGTATTCCCCAAGGAAAATAGCTCCTGCATTCTTAATCTTTGTCATTGTATTGAACGGATCCTTAGTTACTATCTCAAGATGCTCTGATGCAATCTCGTTAGCCACATCAATTGCCTCTTCAAGATCACTGGCAACAAGTATATATCCGTAATTCTCGAGTGACTTCTCAATTATCTCACGGCGAGAAAGCTTAGGAAGATATCCGTCAATCTCTGCCGATACCTTATCTGCAAGCTCATCACTTGTAGTTACAAGTATTGCAGATGCCATCTGGTCATGCTCTGCCTGTGAAAGGAGATCCGCCGCAACATAATGTGCATTGGCTGTCTCATCTGCAATAACCATAATCTCACTAGGACCTGCTACAGAGTCAATGCTTACATGCCCGTATACTGCTTTCTTGGCAAGTGCTACATATATATTGCCTGGTCCGACAATCTTATCAACCTTAGGAATTGACTCTGTTCCGTATGCAAGTGCAGCTATAGCCTGTGCTCCACCAACCTTATAGATTACATCAACACCTGCTTCATTGGCTGCAACAAGTGTCGCAGGATATACCTTTCCGTCCTTTGCAGGAGGCGTTGTCATTACAATCTGCTCTACTCCGGCTACCTTAGCAGGAATAATATTCATAAGAACTGATGACGGATATACAGCCTTGCCTCCCGGTACATATACACCTACTCTTGAAAGAGCTGTTACCTTCTGTCCAAGCATTGTTCCGTCCGGCTTACTGTCAAACCAGCTGTACTGCTTCTGCTTCTGGTGGTAATCCCTGATATTTACAAGTGCCTTACGGATAACCTCCACGAGCTTCTCGTCAACAAGTGTATAAGCCTCTTCAATCTCTTCCTTAGTTACAACGATATTGTCCGCATTAATATCCGCCCCATCAAATCTCTTTGTGTAGTCAAATATTGCTGCGTCCTTATTCTTCTTAACATTCTCAAGAATCTCATTAACAGCACTCTCAAACTGTCCATAGCTGTTAGGACTTCTCTTAAGAAGATTCTCCAGGATATTATTCTCACTTTCCTCTGTGAGTTTTATTTTGCGCATCTTAGCCTCCTGCCCTGACGATTATACATTGTGTGCAATGCACTGTTATGAATTATGCTGTATGCATTATGTTATATGCATTATGCTATATGCATTATTATGCATTCTTCTCGTCAATATATTTTCTTAATCTTGTAATGATATCGTTAATACGCTCATTCTGCATCTTCATGCTTACTTCATTAACAACCATTCTTGCAGATAACGGACATACCTCCTCAAGTACCGTAAGTCCATTCTCCCTGAGTGTGGCTCCTGTCTCGACTATATCGACAATAACCTCTGACAGCCCTACGATAGGTGCAAGCTCTATTGAACCGTTAAGCTTGATTATCTCAACCGTCTGATGTTTCTTATTATAGAAATAATCCTTGGCAATATTAGGATACTTTGTCGCAACTCTGATAAGTTCATGGTGCATTAGAAGCTCCCTTGCCGACTGCGGTCCGCACACGCACATCCTGCAGTTGCCGGTCTTAAGATCAAGAACTTCATAGAGCTTGCGTCCCTCTTCAAGTATCGTATCCTTCCCAACAATTCCTATATCAGCAGCTCCGTACTCCACATATGTAGGAACATCCGTTGCCTTGGCAAGGAAGAATCTGAGCTTAAGATCCTCATTAGTGAATATAAGCTTTCTTGAGTTCTCATCCTTCATCTCATCGCAAGTAATCCCTATCTCTTCAAATATCTGCAATGTCTTCCTGGCAAGTCTTCCCTTGGCAAGTGCAAATGTTATATATCTGTCGTTACCCATAACAACCTCCATCATAGCGCATCATGCGCTGAATTCTTAAAGCAATTTTAAAACATCCTGTGCTGCAGCAGTCTTAATATCACCTGACGCAAGATTAAGGATTCTTACATCCTCACCGTCTGTCATTGAGATAATATCCGTAATATCCGATGACTCTGCATATGCCCTGCACTCGCTGTCATCAATTGACCTGCTGCATAACATGCTGGCGCTGACTCCTGCATTGCGCAGCTGTGCTGCAAGCTTTACCGCTCTGCTCCACTGTGAAGGCGTGTGAAGTATCATTACTCCGTTCCTGTCGCAAGGTATCTCTATCTTCTGGCGTTCTAACGCTACCATAAGCTGGTCGGCCGTGAGTGAAAATCCGATTGATGCCTTATCACTTCCGAACTGTCCTATAAGCTTATCATAACGTCCGCCCTTGACTACTGCATCCCCCGTACCGTATGTATATCCGTTGAATATAACTCCGGTATAGTACTTATGCTTACTGAGCATTCCAAGGTCAAATGTAATATATTTGTCATATCCGTTCTGTGCAAGCATTCCATAAAGTTCCTCAAGATATGCAATAGCTTCAAGTGCTTCTTCATTACTTGTAATAGAGCGTGCCCTGTCAAGTACTTCAACTGAGCCAAAAAGCTGTGGCAGAACAAGGAGTGTATCGGTAAGACTGTCATCAAGATTCTGTGATTTCAGAAGTTCCTCTACTCCGTAAAAATTCTTATTAAGCATAAGCTCAACAAGCTCATCTTCCGTATCTGTATCTATTCCTGCTTCCTTAAGAAGTCCTCTGAAGAACTGGACCTGTCCTATCTCAACCTGAAATTCCTTAAGTCCCGAACTCAAAAGAGAATCAATCACCATAGAGATTATCTCTGCATCGGCATATATTGACGAATCTCCGATAAGCTCTGCTCCAATCTGTGTTGTCTCCTTGAGACGTCCCTGATAATTATGATTGTTAATAAATGTATTGCCGATGTAGCACAGCTTAAGCGTCATATTGCTGTCACCATAATACTTGGCAGCAGTCCTTGCAATCGAAGGTGTCATATCAGGACGAAGCACAAGTGTATTGCCATCCCTGTCAAAGAACTTGAACATCTCGTTAGATGCCACACTTCCTCTCTCCTTATTGAACACATCAAAGAATTCAAATGTAGGAGTAGATATGTCATTATAGCCATATGACTTCAGGACATCATGAATCCTGTTCTGGACCATAAGCTTTCTGGCACATTCTCCGTTATAAATATCACGTACACCTTCAGGTGTATGAAGCAGTCGTTCCTTTTTCATAAATCTCTCCTTACGCTATGTCACTTTAGCGTGGTAACGTGTTATCGCGCTAGAATGATTAGAATTATATAATAAACATGAACTTATGTCAATGGCTTTATATCTCTCCATGAAGCATCTCTTTATATATTATAAATCTGTTGTGTCCTTTTTCATTGGCAATCTCCAGTGCTCTTCTGGCTTTAAGAATCATCTTGTCATAATCCTTGCCGTTGAACGGATAGCGGGAAACGCCTATTGAAAATGTAATCTTATCATTGTTAAGCAGCATGTATCTCCACTTAATCATGGTTCTGAGAGATTCGATAAATGCTCTCGCATTAACTTCAACATTGATATCCCTTACGGCAATATAAATTATATTATTATCATCTGCACCGGCAACACCTCTGCACCATACCTTATCCCTGCACATATCAAGCACAAGCCTGAACGTGTCATCAGCGGCTTTTTTGCCGTACTTTGCCGCCATCTTAGCAAGTTCGTCAATCTGCAGAAGCATAAGCATCATCTCACCGGACGGAGTATATGTAATGCTGTCCTTAATATACTTAAGCACACCGGTGCTTGTCAGATTACGGCTTTCCTTATCATTACCAAGAAGATTCTTTGAGAATGATATTCCCTCTTCAAGCACCTTAATAGTTCCTACTATTCTTGTCTTTTTTCCTTCAAGATAATAAGTACTTCCCTTGAATTCAATGAGACCGCTGCTCAGTATACTGTATTCCGATGAATTAACGTGAAACTTATGTACAAATCTTGCCGAACCATTATCTATATCCGAACACAGTGCTTCAAATTCAGCCTTCTCATCATCAGGAATAATTCCCGGTGCCCTGTACTCTGCTGCTATATCAACAAGCGGTCTTGTATCAACGACAGACATCTCATCATCTATAAATCTGTATATTGTAACGTCTCTCAGCCTGCAGTCAATTGCATATACCAGCTCTCCTTCGAGTGAAAGCAGATGACTGTATTCATTAATCATCTGACGGAGATTCTGATTCTGATGCTTAAGTGCCTGTATATCATTAAGCTTAAGTTCAAGATATTCATATGCAGATTCTTCATCGGCATCATCAGTCTTATTGCCACGCAGCTCCCCCCGTCGTATCTCGGCCATAATCCATCTGTATGAATTATCAACACGGCGCATACGCAGAACCATTGTCTTGGATGCATTGGTCTTAAGTGAATTAGCCACCTCTATAAAATCGTCAAGATCAACCTGATGTATTACATCTGTTATTGTATAATTTCTCGCAATACCTGCAAATCTGTAATAACTTTCATTAGCAGATACAATCTCAAAATTAACATTAATAATTGCCCAACCATCAATCAGTTCGTACTTCTCAATATAGTTACTTTCCATAGCTGTCCCTCACATCAAGATCTTTCTGAAGCATTTCAATATAATGAACCATTATACCATTATGCGAACGAATTTTAAACTCTTTATTTATCTCTTCATAAGTAAAGCTCTTTCTCCCGCCATCTCTGGCACGTTTCCAGAACCGCATGACATCTGAATACGGAATGTAATATGTCTCATTACGCATCACAAAATCAGCAATGATAAATGTAATCCCGCCCTGCTTCTCAAAATCGCTCATGAATTCAATCTGATGCTCATGGATATTCTGAATCGGGAATGTATCTGACGCACATTCTTTGGCATCAAAGCATACCGGAATTCCCTGGACAACACCTATATAATCCACCGTACTCTTCTGGTTAAAATATGCCAGGGTAATCTGCCCGGTGCCTTTGTCCATCTTCACCGGGGTAATCGGTGTCGGAACCTTCTGTATAAGTGCCAGTCCTGATGTTCTGTATCTGTCATTGCTATGATTAATCAGCTCTTCTAATGTAGAGCCTCTAAGTCCTCTTGAATTCCATGTTCCCATATATGTTCACCTTTGAGTACCCTGTCAAACTCCTTCGGAATATCCGTTCTGACACACAGCCCTCTTTGCGGATAATCAAGCTCATACGCATGCAGCATCTGGCTTTTTATATGATATTGGTCTGACATTCGTTTATTAATCTGCCTGCTGCCATACTTCACATCACCGGCAATCGGATGCCCAAGCGACGCAAGATGCGCCCTTATCTGATGTGTACGTCCGGTTATAAGCTTCACCTTAAGAAGGGTGAAATTGTCATTAGAAACAGCCGGAATATATTCCGTTTCAATATTATTGATCATGTCAGCCTCTGCATTATCCATGGCTTCCTTATAATCTGCATATATCGTGGATTTGTTAGTCTTTTCATCACGTACAAGATAGCCGCTTACTCTGCTGCGTTCATTAATCCGTCCAGCAACAACACATATATAATACTTGTGGAGTGTTCTGTCCCTGAATGCTTCTGACATCTCCTGAAGTCCTTTTATTGTCTTGCCCGCAACAACAAGTCCGCTCGTATTACGGTCAAGTCTGTTACAGATACCGGGTCTGAATGTAATAAGATCTTTCTGCGTAAGACTTCCCGTATCAAGAAGGTACTCCGTTACATATTCAACAAGCGACTTATCACCGGCTGATGCCTTCTGTGAGAGCATTCCTGACGGCTTGTCTATGATAACAATATCTTCATCCTCATACATAACTTTCAGCTTTATCTTATCAGGGACATCCCGGTGTGTTGTATCTTTTTCGGCCGATGTGAACTTACGAAGAGTTTCATCAGAGAAAAATATCTTAATTCTGTCGCCACCAGCCAGCTTTTCATTACCGTTACACTTTGTGTCATTCAGTGTTATATTTTTTTTGCGGAGCATCTTATATATAAAGTTCTTCTGCGCGTTGCACAGATATCTTTCAAGATATCTGTCCAGTCTCAGCCCTGCCTCGCGTGAAGATATAACAAGTTCTTTCATTGCACCTCTCCATTTTATGTGATTACATACACATGCAGCGTGCCGATTCCCATATCCACTGCATGCGGTCCGATTCTTCCTTCGTAAGCTTTGTCTCCCTGCTTTCAGACATAAGCTTTACTTTTTTGATGAACTGATTCTCATCATTATATAATGATACTGTAGCCGAAAGCCTTGCCTCTTTTATGTACTTTTCAAGATCTGCCTTAAATCTGCCTGCATCTGCTTTTGCATCTGTTGTATATGCACACACTGCATGAGGTGTTATGACAAGTGCCGTAACATATGTTGCCTTTTCTCTGGATGTGAATAAGCACTCATATTTGTGAAGGAATTTGTCATCTGCAGCTTCAATTCTTTCATACAGTTCATCACTTACCGGCCGGCATGCTATGCACATAATCAGATCTACTGCAAATTTGGCTGTCGGCAGCACCATGAGTATCGCCATCACAGTCAGCAGATTATTGCGCGTCTTACACAGTATAAGTCCTGTCACAAAGAACGCCGCAACAATGGCAAGTCCTATTGATACAGCCACAATGTACATGGTCTTTCGTGCCTTAATGTACCCTGGTATTCCTTTTTCTCTTCTTCCCTGTCTTTTCAAATCTTTCACCTCTTGCTGCCATCTTACGCGGTGGAATGAGACAATGTCTGTCAAATCCTATCAGGTCACTTCTTCCGTTGGAAAGCAGCGCTTCCTTTACAAGTTCATAATTCTCCGGATTGCGGTACTGGATAAGTGCACGCTGCATCGCCTTCTCATGCGGACTTCTCGGTGTGTACACTTTCTCCATTGTACGTGGATCATATCCTGTATAATACATGCATGTAGACAATGTTGACGGGGTCGGATAAAAATCCTGCACCTGTTCAGGTATGTACCCCATATCTCTTACATACTCAGCAAGTTCAATTGCCTCTTTCATAGTCGAACCCGGATGCGATGACATAAGATAAGGAACAACAAACTGCTCCTTGCCTGTCTTTTTGTTAATCTTTGCATACCGGTTAAGGAATGCCATATATACATCATTAGAAGGCTTTCCCATCATCTTAAGTACGTTATCGCTTATGTGCTCCGGAGCCACGCGGAGCTGCCCGCTTATGTGATTCTCGCATAATTCCCTTAAGAACGTATCATCACTGTCAGCCATAACATAATCAAATCTTATTCCCGACCTTACAAATACTTTCTTGACCTTAGGAAGCTTACGCAGCTTACGCAGCAGCGCCACATAATCCTTGTGGTCTACTTTCAGGTTGTTACACGGTTTTGGAAACAGACACTGTTTTGAAGGGCATGTACCATATCTGAGCTGTTTGTCGCAGGATGTATGCCTGAAGTTAGCAGTTGGGCCTCCTACATCATGGATATATCCCTTAAAATCTTTTTCCTCAGTCATATGCTTTGCTTCATTAATTATGCTTTCATGGCTTCTCGTCTGGACTATGCGTCCCTGATGAAATGTAAGGGCGCAGAAACTGCATCCGCCAAAGCATCCTCTGTTGCTCGTGAGACTGAACTTAATCTCTGACAGTGCCGGTATCCCACCATCCTTCTTATACACCGGATGATAATCACACATATAATCAAGTGCATACACATCATCCATCTCCTGCTGTGTAAGCGGATACGCCGGTGGATTCTGAACCACATACATCTTGTTCTTAACTTTTTCTACAAGTATCTTTGCAACAAACGGATCCGTATTGCAGTACTGGCTGTAGAAGCTGTGTGCATACTGTTTCTTGTCCGTACTCACCTCATCATACGATGGCAGTTCTATATATTCCTCGGTTATATTATCCGTCGAATCAGTACGGTAAACGGTTCCTCTTATATATGTTATATCTTTTACATTAATTCCGGCATCCAGTGCATCTGCTATCTCTACTATTGAATGCTCTCCCATTCCGTATGATATCAGGTCTGCTCCCGAATCAATCAGTATTGAATGCTTAACCTTGTCCGACCAGTAATCATAATGTGACAGTCGACGCAGACTCGCCTCTATTCCTCCGATAATTATAGGTACATCCTTATATGTCTGCCTTATAAGATTGCAGTATACAACCGTTGCATAATCCGGCCGAAGCCCCATTCTGCCTCCCGGTGAGTACGCATCCGTATGACGCCTTTTCCTGGAAACGGTATAATGGTTAACCATTGAATCCATGTTGCCGGCGCTCACAAGGAAGCCCAGTCTCGGTCTTCCAAGTATTGTAATGCTCTCCCTGTTCTTCCAGTCTGGCTGGGCAATAATTCCAACCCTGTAGCCGTGTGCCTCAAGTATCCTGCTTATTATCGCCGGTCCAAACGATGAATGGTCTACGTATGCATCCCCCGTGATATACACAAAGTCGCACTCATCCCAGCCCCTCTTTTTCATATCGCCCTTACATATGGGCAAAAAATCATGTATCATCCTGCTCCTTATTTTTGTACATTCTTATCCTGCACAAATAACTCTTCAAATGAATCTATATAATAATCCGCAAGCCTGCGTTTCTCGTCATCGGTATCTCTGGAAAATTCATCATATACCGCACATGTTGTCATTCCGGCTGATATGCCGGCCTGTATTCCTTTGACAACATCCTCAAACACAAGACAGCTGCATGGAAATACTCCCATATTCTCCGCTGCCGTAAGATATATCTCCGGGTCAGGCTTGCCATGATTGACATCACAGCCAGTCACAACTGCCGCAAACATATCTGCTATTCCGTGTGCATTAAGGCATTCTGTAACCAGTTTTCTCGAATTGCTTGTTGCAATTCCGATTTTGATTCTTCTTTTTACAAGCTCATCAAGAAGCATCCTTGCATACGGCTTCAGTTGTAAGCTGTTGGCATACCTGTCAAATGCCATATCGTTCCACAACTGTGTTATCTCTTCAGTCGATTCAGGAAGATTAAATGTCTCTTTGAAATAAACCGCTGTCTCATGTATGCTCATTCCTTCCACATCCTGTGTCATCGACTTTGGTGCGGTAAGGTTCCTGCTTCCAAGGAATTCCTCATCAATGTCCTTCCATACATGCATACTGTCTATCAGTGTTCCGTCCATATCGAATATGACACCCTTTATGTCCTTAAGTACTGTGTCGAGGCTGACAGCTTTTGAGTTCTCATCTGCTGCTTTTATATTGCAATTTGTATCCATATCATTAACACCTCTCAGATTATCTGTCTCGCTGTCTGTAAGACGGCGGTACTGCCCCGGCTTCAAATCAAAATCAAGCTGCAGCGTTCCCATTGAGATTCTCTTAAGATATGTTACACGGCAGCCTGCTGCCATGAACATCCTCTTTATCTGGTGGAACTTTCCTTCGCTTATCGTTATAACAGCTTCATCTGCTGACATTAACCTGAGCTTTGCCGGCTTTGTATGATAGATTTCTTTCGGATTATTATCAACCTCATCATCTGCACATTTGGCAATATTGATATCAATTCCTTTTGCAAATGATTCAACCGTGTTATCAGCTATAATGCCCTCAAATCTCACATAATATGACTTATCTACATGCTTTCTTGGACTTAGCAGCTTATGCGCCAGCTCTCCGTCATTAGTAATAAGCATAAGTCCTTCGGTGTCTTTATCCAGTCTTCCCACCGGAAAAAGATCCCTGCAGATGTTATCAGTAATCAGATCAACAACCGTCTGTGCCTTGGGGTCATTGGCTGCTGACAGTACTCCTTTTGGTTTATTGAGCATAAAATACTCGAACTGAGTATAACCGATGATATCACTGCCAACCATAATCTTATCCCTGTCCGTGTCCACTTTGACATCCGGCTTTGTCACCGTTACACCGTTGACACTTACCAGCTTCTTCCGTATCTGTTCTTTTACCTGACTGCGTGTTCCAACCTGCATGTCAGCAAGATATTTGTCCAGTCTTATATTAGCCATACTCTTTCCTACATCATTCTCCAGCCTGCAAGGTACTTGTTCTTGAGTGTACCATTGGCGAGTTTTCCCCATCCGAGCGGATACCCGTCAACACACACAAGCTGCCATCCGCTCTGTCTTACTACGCCGCAGCTTTCGGGGTCTATCTGTATAGTCTCACCCTTAAGGTATCTGATTACATTCTCATCGTCAGACTTAAGGTCAACCGCTGATACATACTGATCTTTTCTGAGTACCATTGCAAGTGCCTGGCTTGGCTCAAAGCGGTTTTTCTTAATCTCTCCGAGAAGAAGTCCCGTCCTCATAACTCTTAAGCCTGCCGTATTGCCGGCCTGTTTAGGAAGGATGAATACCCTCTCATCCCTTATACTGATATCTGCTGTATCTACAGGATATGTTATCTCATCAAGGAATTCCTGAAGTTCTTTTGGAATCTTCAATCCGCGTGAAGGTGATGAAGGAATAACCGATGCACCATCCGAACCATCCTTCTTTATCAATGCGACAAAATGCCCTTCACCCGCCATTCTGTGCGGCCATATACGTACAGTCTTAGACATCTGCATGTCTCTTTCCTGTCCGTCATCCTCATAGCCATGTGAGAATCCTTCGTATGGTTTAACATCAATAAGCTTAAGTTCAGGACATTCATTGAGAATATATCTGATACTCTCCTCATCCTCAAGTTTGGAGAATGTACAGGTAGAATACTGCATTATTCCGCCCGGCTTAAGCATCTTTGACGCAGCCAGAAGCACTCCCTTCTGAATCTCATGATAGAATTCCGGTCCGTTTTTCTCCCAGCTTTTTATAAGCTTATTGTCCTTACGGAACATTCCCTCACCCGAACACGGAGCATCGATCATAATCTTATCAAAGAACTCCGGATAATATGATACCAGTTTCTTCGGGTCTTCACTCATAACAAGCACATTGGGAATTCCAAACACCTCAATATTCTTAAGAAGTGCTTTGGCTCTTGAGTTGCTTATATCGTTAGTGACAAGCATTCCTGTGTGGTTAAGCTTTGCTCCAAGCTCTGTTGATTTGCCTCCCGGCGCGGCACACATATCAAGTATAGCATCATCTTCATTAACCGGCAGAACATTAGCCGGTGTCATTGCACTCGGCTCCTGTATATAGTAAAGTCCGGCATAGTAATACGGATGTTTGGCCGGCTTATCATTCTCACTGAAATAAAATCCATTCTCTATCCATGGAATCGGCTTTAATTCAAAAGGTGAAATCCTGAGAAACTCCTCAGGAGTTATCTTGAGCGTATTAACGCGCAGTCCATAATATCTGCTGTCATTAAAGCTGTCAAGATATGCGTCAAACTCATCACCAAGCATATCCTTCATTGTATCCAAATACTTCTGTGGTAAATTCATATAGTCTCCATTCTTACGCAATTCAAACGCATTTAATCATTATATTATAGCATATTCACTGCATTAATGTATAGAGCGTAATACCCCATATATACTGATAATATGTGTACTGATAATATATGCACTAATAATCGTAACGCGGAACGCTCTTTTCATAATAGCGGAGAAAACTGTATGGATTAATTCCTATCTCTTCGCCATTATTATAGATATACATTCCATAATGCAGATGCACGGGAAATTTGCCTTTTGTACCCTCTACGGCACTGTATCCGGTATCTCCCATCATACCGAGAAGAGTTCCCGGATTCACACGGCTTCCTTTTTCTATTCCCTGTGCATAAGAATCCAGGTGTGCGTAGTAATAGTATACTCCGTTATCTGACATGACTCCAATTCTGAATCCGCCTTTTTCAAGCCATCCGATATTGGTAACCGTCCCCTCTGTTGCAGCAATAACAGGCATCCGGCCCCTTATATTGTCAATCGACATTAAGTCTGTTCCTTCATGTGTCCTCCTGCCTCCGTATTTACGTTCATTGCCCCATGAATTAACGTAACTTATCCATTTTTTATGACTGTCGGTTGATAATGGCACAGGGAAAAATGCATTTTCCGAATCTTCAATCAGTGCATCATAATATGATGCCATGCCGTCAAATTCCTCCGGGCAGAAACGGTACATTCTGCGAATGAACAACTTTACATCTCCCTTTGCTGCCAGAGAGGCATCCTGTGCCGTAACCGAGTAATGATTCATCAGCATCAGTGCAGCCGCTATCTCTCCCGCCTTAATATTCCACTCATCTGCAAGCCTCACTATAACTTCTATGCTGCCCTCGCCAAAATCCATTTTTCTGAACTCATTATTATCAGCTCCTACTATATCAGCCGGAATATATGACAGGTCATATACACATATATACCGGATAATGCTGACCATGACAGCCATTACAAGCAATATCGTTGTAAGTGCACGAAGGGTTCTTATTTTTTTAATATATTCCATATTTTGAATTATTCAGTAAATATGCTCATATTATATTATGCAGCATCAATACCGTTTGTGCCTGCAGAATGGAGATTAATATGCAGTCTGGCATCTTATCAAAAAATATATGGAAAATCACTATGCTTCTTGTGTTTGCAGCTTTTGTTGCTGCTCCGTACATAACACTCCAGGGTGCGGTAAAAGGTGTCCGGTTATGGTTTAATACCGTACTTCCAAGTATGCTCCCATGCATTATTATTTCCAATCTCATTATAAATGCATACGGACGCTCTTTTAGATATCCATGGCTCTACATAATTATCACCGGACTTTTCTGCGGTTATCCGATGGGAGCCAAAAGCTGCACCGATCTGTATGGCCATGATTATAAAAATGCGTGTATGACACAATTTCTTCTTGCAGTCTGTAACTATTCCAGCCCGGCATTTATCACGGGTTATTGTATAGCCCAGACACTTATTATGAAAGAACATACGCTCCTTATTCTTGCCATTTTATATATTCCGGTCATATTATTCCTTGCTGTCGAACTTATCGCACACAGGGACTTTTACTTCAGAAGGCCTTCCTCCATTGATATTCTTCATAATACCACTGCCAAAAGTACGGCAGTCTTATCTGATGCTGCCCATATGCCTGATGTCCAATGTGTCGATGATGCCATAATGAACGGATTTGAGATAATAACAAAACTTGGCGGGTATATAATACTTTTCACAATATTCTCCGAATTCACCGCGTCGCTCCCTGTCGGACGCGGCTTACACCTTGCCATATGTGCTGTATCTGAAATAACAACCGGCACTGCGGCTGTCTGTGCAGCAGACATATCCGCACAGATGAAAGTAGTATGTGTATGCACGGCAATCGCTTTCGGGGGATTATCATGCGCCGCACAGACATGCAGCGTTATATCACATACTTTTTATTCCATAAAAAAATACACATACCACAAGCTTAGCATGGCTGCAATCACAGCCATTGTTGCCGTAATATGTGTATATGTATTCATGTGATGATTACTGCTGTACATCCTGTGCATCAGACTCAGGTTCACTCTGTCCTCTGAGTTCATTGCGGTTGTTGACTACAACATGAAGAGTATCATTAAGCTTAGACATAAGGCTTCCATACTGCTCCTTATTAGTCTCAACAGAATGTTCGATTATCTGCTGGAGGCTTGCAAGCATCTGATCCGTGTATGCAACTGCCGCACTTCTCATCTCATTGGCTTCCGCTGCCGCACGGTCAACAATCTCCTGTGCCTGATTCTGGGCTGCCTGTATCGTCTGGTCAGCCTGCTCATATGCACGCTGCATAATCTCATGCTCATTAACAAGCTCATCCGTCTGGATCTGTGCCTTGTCAAGAATGCTTGCTGCCTGCTCTCTCGCATCAGACAGAATTGCATCCTTTTTTTCTATAAGATTCTTATATTTGGTAATCTCCTGAGGCAGCTTTCTTCTAAGTTCACCAAGATACTCCTCAAGTTCATCCTTGTTGGCTATAATCTTAGAACCCGAGAATGGATAAGGCTTGCAGTTATCTACATACTCTTCGAGCTCTGACACAATCTGTTCTATTCTGCTCGTCATAATCTCTCCCTTCCAAATTACTTTGTAATGCCATATTTTTCGTATATTCTCGGAATAACACATTCCGGTACAAACTTATGAATATCTCCTCCATACATAGCCACTTCTTTGACTATGCTTGAGCTTAAGTATGCATACTTAAGGTTCGTTGTAAGAAATATAGTATCCATATCCGGATAGACTGCATGATTAGTCTGTGCCATCTGAAGTTCGTATTCAAAATCAGTTATGGCACGCAGTCCCCTGATAGTGACATCTATTCCGTTCTTCTCCATAAAATCAACAAGAAGTCCTCTAAAGCTTACTACTTCTACATTCGGAAGATGGCTCGTGACTTCATTTAACATATTAACACGTTCATCTACAGAAAACAATGGCGATTTGGTATTATTGTTAAGCACACCGACTATCAGATGATCGACCATCTTGGCTGACCTTTCGATAACATCAAGGTGTCCCAGCGTTACGGGGTCAAAGCTCCCCGGATAGATTGCTTTTTTCACGTTATTCTCCGTTCCTGTCACTATTTACAAAGATATGTTTATTATTCTTATAGTTCTTCTGCTTAACAAGCATATATCCCAGTGACTCAAGATATGAAAAATCTGTCTCTAATGATGCTTCGATAACTATAAGTGTATATTCATCAAGTATATCACTATTTTTAAGTGCTGCGAGCACCTGTTTTTCGTATTCATGGTTATATGGCGGATCCATGTGTATAACATCGAATACACCCTTGCCCGCAAGCCTGTTGATTGCCGTAAGTGCATCGCATTCCATAACAGTTGCATTATCTGCCAGCTTTGTGAATGCAAGATTCTGCTTTATACACGCTGCAGCCGCTTTTGAATTCTCAACAAATACAGCACTTGCCGCGCCTCTGCTCAGGGCCTCGATTCCAATTGCACCGCTTCCTGCAAACAGATCAAGGAACTTTGCGCCGGGAACATCAGCCTGAATCACATTAAAAAGTGTCTCTTTAATTCTGTCCTGCGTAGGTCTTGTCTCAAGGCCTTCTATTGATCTGAGCGGCATGCTTCGTGCCGTTCCCGCTATAACTCTCATATTTTTTCTCCATTCCTGCCTATTTTCACACTATTCCCAAATTTCTAAAAATATTTTTCAAGCTCAGCCCTTGCATTAATCCCAAGTTTTCTGAACACAAGCTTCATCGTTGACTTAACCGTACTCTCTGCTATGCACAGGACATCTGCTATTTCCTTATTGCTAAGCCGCCTTGCTGCCAGCTTTGCGACATCAGATTCTCTTGCAGTGAGTCCATAGTTGGAGCTCTCATCATAGCTCTTGGCTATGGCACGTACTGACCTGTCGTAATTTCTGTTCATTTTTTTGATATTTTTAATAAAAGGTGTCTTCTCAGAAGAGAAATGCATCATATTAAAAATCGGCTCCAGCATTGAATAATTCTCTACAAAAGGCATGCATATCATATCGCTGTAAGAAAGCCCTACGGCTATATCAAGGAAATAAACAGCTTTCTGTTCATTGCCTGTCTTAAAGTTTGATATTGCAATATATATATATGTATATATCTTGGATACCGTATAAGATGCAGCCTCTGCAATTCCGATAAACTGACCACTCACAGCCTGCATATGGTGATATTGTTCATCAAGCAGAAGGAACCTTCCATATACAATATTAGCAAATGCCAGCGTTATAAAATTGGAATTGTTCTCTATTGTCCTGTCATCTTTGAGCCACGATGGTATTCTGTCCTTACTGCCTATAAGCGCATACATGTATCCCCTGCAAAGTTCAATCATCCTGGAGTACATATGCTCCTGATTTCCTGCCTGTGCCGCTTTCTTTCCAAAGAATTCCATTCGTCCCGCAAATGAAAGTGCATCCCCCGTAAAAAGTGATATTCTTGTAAGAATCAGATTTGCTGCCAGAAACACGCTGATCTGATTACGGCTGTCTGCAACATACATTGCTTTAAGCGAAAGGATCTCTGCTCCCTCAATATCCCCCCGAAGATACAAAAGCTCTGCCTTGGCAGCAATCTCGAATCCTTTGCCGTGCCCGTCTGTCAGTCTGTAATAAAGCGGGGCAATGTCCTCCATGAACTTTATCTCACTGTCTGCTCTTCCCGGTTCGTTATGATACAGCATAAGCATTGATGGAGTACCATAACCAAACGGTATTCCATCATACAGACGTCCGCTCGAACGCGGTTTCTTATTGATTATGCTGTCAAGCTTCCTGCCCCCTCTGCTATATTCACCAAAATGCAGAAATGCATCAACATACGTAAGGTCTGCTATCTTTGAATCTCTCTGGCTTTCGCTGAGGCTCTCATCTGCTTCAATATCCGACTTCATAGTCTCCATAAGTTCTTTGCTCAATGGATTCTCATTATAAAGAAACATAATTATTACAAGCGCAATTGCGAATTCATAATCACCTTTATCAGCAATCTTAAAATAATTATGTGCTGCAGCAAGAAATACCGGTTTGTTAGCCTTTATTACATATGGAAAAAGCCTGTTCAGATCCGACTTTGCAGTAAACATCTTCTGATATACGCCTGCCCTGTGATAACAGCTGACAGCTTCAAAGAAATTACCTGTCTCATTATACAGATCTCCGACCGAACTGAACATGCTGTTGCGTTCAGCGACCGGTATATCATTAAAGTCTTTTTCAAGATATTTTCTTATAAGTGGATTCATCGAATATACTCTGTCAATGCTGTTATATCTCACAAAGATATTATCCTCAATATAACTCTTCGCAAGTTCCATTGACATATCATTCCATGCAGCTGCCTGTGCAAGCGTAAATGACTCAAATGCACTCATCTTTACAAGGAACATCTTTTCATCTGCAGGCATCGAAAAAAATATCTCATTATTGATAAATGTATTGGCCCGGCTCGTTATATTAAAATTATGTGATTCCTTATATTGCATCAGCTGGAATGACACTATTATCGGCCATCCACGGCTTACCGCATATAATTCCGATGCCTGGGTCCTCGTGATTGTAATTCCGTTATTACGGAAATACGTCCTTATGTCCTCTGCATGAAGTGAAAAATCATCATCGTTAATGTAATTAACCCAGTTACGCACAATCAGTTTAAGCGAATAAGGGTCAAGATGATTGCCCGTGATAAATATGGCATTCATCTCAACATCATCATTATCCCTTAATAAAAAGAAAAACTTATTAATAATCGGACCGTCTATAACATTATAGTTGTCAAATACAAACATCAGCTTCTGCCGGAACTCAAGTGTAGCTATGTAATCGGCAGCGTGCATTGCATCCTTTATATCTTTCGGAAATCCGCACTCTATCAGCGGTGCCGCATCAACATCACATGCCTCTGCGATGACCTCACAGAATTCATTCCAGAAAAGTTCTTTTGTAGTGTCGCAGTTCATCCATTTTACATCGTATGCTGCGTTCCTTAAGTAATTCCTGATTACAATTGTCTTGCCGTAACCCACAGGTGCATGGACAAATGTAAACTTATTATTCCTCGTATTCGTCAGCTTCTCTTTGAGCCTGTCCGATATATATATATTATTAGTAGTTCTGATTGCCATTTTGCATTATTCTTCCCATGGGAGTTCCGAATTTTCTATTGTCTTGTCCCTTAACATAAGCTCCATAACAGCATCAGCCGCTTTCTTATCATCAAACAGGATATGGTTAACCTGCTCAACAATAGGCATGCTTACATCATATTTTTTTGCAAGCTTCAACGCTGCCCTGGCTGAATATACTCCCTCAACTACCATCTGCACTTCTTTCATTGCTTCATCTGCCGTATATCCCTTACCTATGAGAATACCTGCGCGTCTGTTACGGCTGTGCATACTCTCACACGTAACTATAAGATCGCCTATTCCCGAAAGTCCTGAGAATGTCTGTGGCTTGCCGCCCATCTTTACTCCGAGTCTTGTTATCTCTGCCATGCCTCTTGTAATAAGGGCTGCCTTAGTATTATCACCATACCCCAGACCGTCAGCCATGCCTGCTGCAAGAGCAATGACATTCTTAAGCGAACCGCCAAGACAGATTCCAAGCATATCAGGGCTTGTATATACACGGAACACATTACTCATGAATACATTCTGTATAAACTCTGCATTGGCCTTCTTACGTGTACCAACCACACATGTAGTAGGGATTCCCCTTCCAACCTCTTCAGCGTGGCTCGGTCCCGAAAGAACCGCAACCTGTGCCTGTGGAATCTCATCTTCTACCACATGGCATAATGTCTCAAGTGTAGTCTCCTCAATTCCCTTGCCGACATTGACAATAATCTGGCCTTCCTTTACATGAGGACTCATCATATGTGCGGTACTTCTTGTATACGGAGATGCAACAGCAAGTACCACAATATCAGGGTCTGCAAGTACCGCCTCAAGATTATCGCTGAAGACTATGCTCTCCGGAATCTTCACTCCTGGAAGTGACTTAGTATGCTCTCTCTTTTCATTAAGCATCTTAATCTCATCCTTGAGCACTGACCATACAGTAACCTCATGTCCGTTATTGTTAAGCAGAAGTGATATCGCAATCCCCCAGCTCCCAGCTCCTATAATACTAACCTTAGCCATCTTAATCCTCGTTCCTCCAAGCTTTATTATGCTTTATTTTTATGTCCAATCTTACGCTCTGTTCCGGTCATAAGTCTCTTAATATTAGCTCTGTGTCTGATAAACGCAAGTGCAGTTATTATAAATGCAATTATATATGCCTCTGCAAGATGCTCAGGAAGCACATTGAGCATTCCCAGCTGTCCGAACACAACAAATTCTATAAAGAAACCTGTCACCATTACAAGTGAGCCAAGTGATACATATCTGGATACAAATGTCACAATCATGAATGTTGAAAATGCGAGCACCGCAAGCATCCAATTGTACGGAAGAAGTGAAAGAATAACTCCCGAAGTTGTGGCTATTCCCTTACCACCGCGGAATCCCAGATAGAATGGAAAATTATGTCCAAGTATTACACCAAGTCCCGCATAGAGCACCAGTAGAAATTCAATATCAGGATGCTTTACTCCAAACAGGAAATGAATAAGTATAATGCAGAGAACTGCCTTAAGTGCATCACCGAAATATGTTATAAAGCCTGCCTTCCTGCCAAGTGTTCTCATAACATTAGTTGTACCTGCATTGCCGCTTCCGTACTCACGTATATCAATATGATTCAGTCTTCCGTATATATATCCTGTCTGGAAAAGTCCAAACACATATCCAATTACCAAGCAAATTATTCTTTCCATAATCAGGCATCCTTCTCCTTGCGTTCACGTATTATGAAATGCAGAGCCGTACCTCTGAATCCGAATGTATCACGTATTCTGTTCTCTATATATCTTGTGTATGAAAAATGCATAAGCTTCTTGTCATTAACAAATATTACGAATGTAGGAGGTCCTACCGCAACCTGTGTAATGTAGTAAAGCTTAAGTCTCTTACCCTTATCCGTAGGCGGCTGCTGCATTGCAACTGCTTCAGTCAGAATCTCATTAAGCACACCGGTCTGCACTCTCATAGTCCTGCTGTCGATAATCTCATCAATAAGCTCATATATCTTATTGAGTCTCTGTCCCGTAACTGCTGACACAAAAAGAATCTCCGCATATGGCATAAATGAAAGAACATCTTTAATCTTCTTCGTATGTTCATTCATAGTCTTGTCATTCTTCTCAATTGCATCCCACTTATTAACGGCAACAATAATACCCTTGCCACGCTCATGCGCAATACCTGCAATCTTGGCATCCTGTTCGGTAACACCCTCTGTTGCGTCAATAACAATAATTACAACATCGGCACGTTCTACTGCGCTTACAGTTCTGATGATACTGTATCTCTCAAGTTCTTCCTTAATCTTATTCTTACGTCTGAGTCCTGCCGTGTCAATAAATACATATTCTTTGCCGTTGAACTTAACGTCCGTATCAATTGCATCTCTTGTTGTGCCCGCAATATCAGATACAATTACTCTCTGGTCTCCGGTCAGCTTGTTGATTATTGATGACTTGCCGACATTAGGCTTACCTACTATGGCTATCTTAGGGCGCTCATCCTCTTCCTCATCAGCACTTCCTTCAGGAAAATGGCTTATAACCTCATCAAGCAGATCGCCTATTCCAAGCTGTGACTCTGCTGATATAGGCACAGGATCGCCTATTCCAAGATTATAGAATTCATACACATCAGGCATAAACTTTTCAAAATTATCTACCTTGTTGACAACTAAGATTACCGGCTTGCTTGAACGCCTGAGCATATCAGCCACCTTGGCATCTGCATCTACAAGTCCCTGCCGCACATCAGTAATAAACATAATTACATCTGCCGTATCTATGGCAATCTGTGCCTGCTCTCTCATCTGTGAGAGGATAATATCCTTTGAATCAGGCTCAATACCGCCTGTATCAATCAATGTAAATGACTTGTCCAGCCAGTTCACATCTGCATATATTCTGTCTCTTGTAACACCCGGCGTATCCTTGACAATTGATATCTTTCTTCCGGCAAGTACATTAAACAGTGTTGATTTGCCGACATTAGGTCTTCCGACCACGGCAACTATCGGTTTGCTCATATCTATCTATACCTTTCTTTATTAATACTGATCGATATGCTGAATCTATTGCTAAATCTAAACATACGATTAAATAATATCATACAAAATTGATTTTTGCAAAATATTATGCTATATTCGGAATATATTTGTATTTCATTATTTGAGAGGACTTAACAAAATATGCATTATAACAGAATAATAAAAACAGCAGCCGGTTGTCTTGCCGCCGCTGCCATAACACTTGCATCATTAATGACGGGAAGCGTAACAGCCAGCGCAGCTGACTCTTCTTCCGCAGCTTCCGCATCCGATGAAGCCTCCGGCTCCGGAGAATACACAGATTATACATTTGCACAGATTAATACCAGAATCCGTGTTCCAAAGTCAATGATAACATTCACCAACAGCGTAACATCTGCCGACCCGAACTTAAGCAGGATTAATGCTTCTGCTGACCAGCTCAGAATAATGTTCGACAAGAATAATCTTTATCTTGAGGCAATGCCTGAGAATCTCTCTTATGAAGTAATCCTTGGTGGTGTCAAGAAAGATGGGCTTAAGAATTACAGTGATATGTCATCTGATGAGCTTGCTGAAGCCTTTGAAGAATATGAGAACCACTGCAGGCAGGCCGAGTATGACACTGTCTACTCCGTATCCCGCTACAATGGTCCTTCAGGAATATATTTTGTTGCTGACTTCTGTACAACAACCGATGAGACAACCGTATATTCCCGCAAATATTATACGATAGCCGAAGGCTGTGAGATATCAATAGCTCTCCAGACCAAGCTTCCGAGTGCGGGTGATCCTAACGATACAACAACTTATATATTCAACGAAGATGCAGCCGGTGTTGCAAAGGATATAGTCGACAACGTATCCTACAGCCAGATGAAAGAGCATTTTACTGATACTTCTATGTTCTCGGAGCTGTTCGGATATGTTCTCGGAATCGTTGTCACAATCGGAGGTCTTGGTCTGATATTATGGCTTCTCATTAAGACAACAAGCAAGCCTAAGAAAAAGTTCTGATTAAGATCTTTCTTAATCATCTTAATTCAAGAAATGCACATAAGCCGCCACGTCTGCCTCCTGATGCCCTGTGAGAATACAGGAAGTCAGGATTGCAGCAGGTGCATATGTCAGTCACATTTATATTATCTGCCGGTATTCCCGCATTCACCATATTAGCCACATTAGCCGCATGAAGATTCAGGAGATATTTGTGTTCTTTGTTAATCATACCCTTATCAGTCAGTATATCTTCTATCTCTTCCGCCGAGTACGCAGCTTTGAACTTATCCGCCACATCCCCGCTTACCTCATAGCAGCTCTTACAGATGCTTGGACCGATAAATGCAATAATATCTTCAGGCTTTGTTCCGAATTCACTTCTCATAAGACTGACCGTCACCTGTGTAATGTTACCTACGGTTCCACGCCATCCCGAATGTGAAAGTCCTATCGCCCGGTTCTTCGTATCAACAAAATACAGCGGTACACAATCTGCATACGTTGTTACAAGGCACACTCCCGGTTCATTGGTTACAAGCCCGTCAACATCATTAAACCGCTGCGGTTTCGTGACACCATTGCCGCAGTCAGCCCTGCCGACACGGATAACATTAGTTGTATGTGTCTGCATTGAATAGACCATATTATCAACATCAGTTCCCGTTGCCTCTGCATACAGCCTGAAGTTGGCAAGCACATTCGCCTCGTCATCTCCCCTTCCAAAGTTGAGATTCATCGAAGACCATATTCCCCCGCTCACTCCTCCAAGTCTCGTCGAAAATGAATGTTTAACATACTCAATATCCGCAAGTGCACGGCTCTGGATGTATGCCACACCGTTGGTGTTACGGATAACCGTGGTGTTTGATGGATTTATATATTTTATTGCAGGAATTTTATTCATAGCCAGTCTCCATTCCAATCTCACACATATTCAAATGCATTCTCAATATGTTCAATCTCATTACCGTCAATCGCAATAACATCAAATCTGCACTGTATCCCCTGCGCGCAGCCATGATATGCATAATAGTGCATTGCCGTGCGGCAGATTCTGTGCTGTTTGCGCAAAGTAACTGCTTCAAGTGCACTTCCGTAGCCGGTACCTCCCCGGTATTTGACTTCACAGAATATGAGCATCCCGTCCTTAGATGCAATAATGTCTATCTCACCCGCTCTGTCAGAATAATTGCGCTCAAGAATCCTGTATCCTTTTGAGATAAGATACTTTGCCGCAAGTTCCTCATATTCTGCTCCCCTCTGTCTTTTATTTATCATTTTTTCTTTACCTTGGCTCTTAACCTGTCCATATCATCAACAAACACGAGTATCTCTGCCACAACTCCGTACAGTTCGGGAGGAATCATATCACCAATCTCAAGCTTGGCAAGTGTTGACGCAAGCTTATTGTCCTGATATACCGGAACATCCGATTCTTTTGACTTTTCAATAATCTGGTCAGCAAGATATCCCCTGCCGCTTGCAATAATTCTCGGTGCCTGTTCACCGGCTTCATATGACAGTGCCACGGCAACCTTATTACTGTTATTACTGTTATTGCTGTTATTCAGGTTATCATCCTTTGGATTATTCATCGGGCTTCTATCCATACCTATGCCTTTCTGTCAAACACAAACTGGGTTGTCGGTGCCATCTTAGGAACATCTGCATCAACAAAATCCTGCACAAAGTCAAACTGCTCCTCCGGCTCCCTGACCTTCATGTCAAAATGGCAGTTAAGACCGAGTTTCTCAAGCCTGTCGTTAAGCTGGTCAATATGTGCATATACAAAATCAAGCATCTCTTCACTCTCAAGACAGAAATTAGTCGACACATTCTTTCCCTTAAGCTTTACATATATATCCATAGGTCCGAGATGTTCCATATCAAGATGCAGCAGTGCACTCACGTCATCGCCCTTCTTTGCAAGCTTTTTCTTATTGGTGAATACATACAGCTCTCCATTGGCATTATTCTCCGAGAACCTAACAGGCATCTGAAAATAGGTCATGTTGCGGTTCAGGTCATTCATGAACTCAACATTATTTCGTATATTATTAAGAGCCTTGGAAAGCTGTGAGTCCTGCTTTTCCTGTGTTTTTTCCCCCAGTGCATCAGCAAGCTTCCCTGCATTATTGCGCACCTTCTCATAAAATTCACTTATTGCATCCTTCTTTTGGATATCTGAGGGTGACAGGCGCATGGTATCGCGCATAACCATTCCGAACATCTCTTTATAGCCATCTGATGACAGGAGCTTTGACAGCTTCTCTGCGTCAACATCTGATGATGACATCATGCCGCTTAGCGTGTTCATGAATTCCTGTGCGGTCATCTGACCATCAGCAAGCCCCTGTGCCAGATTCTGCGGTATGCTTCCGAATGTATCCTCAATCATTCCTGCAAGAGCATTCCTTGTCTCAGCATTAACCAATACTCCAACTCCCGTATTCTTGTAAGCTTCGGCAGCCCCGGCCTGTGAAGCCTCCGTCTGCGCTGTACCTGAATCTGCATCTGCATTCACCACATGTACACTTCCGTCTGCATTCTGACCATACAGGATATCGGTAACGGTCTGCATAAGCTGTGCCGCCTCTGCTGAACCCTGCCCCGACGCAATCTGTGAAAGCCTGTCGGCAATCCCGCTGCCAAGCGATGAGATATCATCTGATATGCTGCTCTCATATGAGCTGTAGGCTTCAAACTGCCGGATATTCTCCTGTGTCACAGGGATTCCAAGCTTATTAAGCCTTACAAGCGTATCCGTCCCCGCATCAGGATACTTTGCCGCAAGCTTCGCCATGTCATTAAGCGTCTGTGCGCTGATTGACATATTCTGATTGAGCAGTTCATGAACCATCTCTTCATTAGCAGGTATATCTGCAAGTCCTGCTGCCTCAAGTGCCTTAGCTGCAATATAAGATGACTGCATATCCTGTGCCATAGGCTTAAGCAGGACTGTATTGCCGTTATTCCGGGTTACTACAAATGTAAGGTTCTGTCCCGGTGTAATATTATTAACCTGATTCTGCAAAGACGCACTGAGCTGTGAACCATCCGCAAGCTTAATTGTAACAACTCCGTTGTCAAGTGATGCCACCTCTCCAGAGAACGCATCCCCCGTCATAAGATTCCTTATATCGGTCACAAGCTTTGACGCATCAGAAGAAGTCACCGAACCTCCGGGACGCACTGCACTTACATGTACATTGCCCGATGCATCGGCATTAACCCCTCCCTGCGCCTGTCCATTGTACATCTGCCTGTCATTATGTCCATTGACATTAATCATTATCTTCCTTTACTTTCTGTTAAACCTCTTTAACAAAGTTCTTAATAAATGTATGTCTGTGAATCGGTGATGGGCCAAACTCCTTAAGTGCCGCAATATGCTCTTTCGTTCCGTATCCCTTGTTGCGTGCAAAACCGTATTCCGGATAGATGCTGTCATAATCTGTCATCATGGCATCCCTCGTTACCTTTGCCATAATGCTTGCAGCACCTATAGTTATACTCTTAGCATCGCCCTTTATGATCGGAACCTGCCGTATATCAACCTGCGGAATCGTAACAGCATCATTAAGCAGTATGTCAGGCACAACGCTCAACTTGCTGATTGCCATACGCATTGCCTCATATGTAGCCTGAAGAATGTTAATCTCGTCTATACGTTCAGGCGATGCAATTCCTATTCCAACGCTTACAGCTTCTCCGGATATAACCTCATACAGCTCATTGCGCTTCTTCTCACTCAGCTTCTTGGAATCATTAATATACAATATGCGGCAGCCCTTCGGAAGTACAACCGCTCCTGCCACAACCGGTCCTGCAAGCGGTCCTCTTCCCACTTCATCAATTCCGCATATATACTGGCAGTAATCGTATTCCTTTTCAAATTCACAGAGTGCTTCTATTCTCTCACGCTCTTTTTCAAGCTTTGCCTGTCTTTTTGCCTCATCCATTAAGAATGTCTCCATCTTCCGGACGCTCAAGCGATATCCTGCCAAGACGTCCTGCTCTGTAATCATCAATTATCATATCAGCCGCTTTATCAGTATCAGGCTCTCCGCCCTTTCTTATACAGCTTCTTGCCACTGCCGCCTTTGCAAGGATATCATGCGGCGCTTCCTCTGCTGTCTCCTCAATTCCATATCTTGACGCAAGTGTTCCTGGATAATCACTCTGAAGAATCTTAATCAGTGAACATGCAAGCTCATCCATATGAAGAATCTCATCATTGATTGAACCGATAAATGCGAGGTTCATGCCAATCTTCTCGTCATCGAACTTAGGCCACAGAATTCCCGGTGTATCCAGAAGCTCAATCTGTTTACTGAGTGCAATCCACTGCTTGCCCTTGGTAACCCCCGGCTTGTTGCCAGTCTTTGTACATGCCTTTCCTACGATTGCATTGATAAATGTTGACTTGCCTACATTAGGTATTCCGACAACCATACAGCGCACCGGGCGGTTCTTTATCCCCCTGCGTCTGTCTCTTTCAATCTTTTCTTTGCATGCCTCAAGAATCATCGGATTGACATTGCGTATTCCGGTTCCGTTCTTCGCATTAATCTTAAGCACAATGAAGCCCCTGTCAGTAAAATATCTGACCCATTCATCATTAACTTTATCGGATGCTAAGTCACATTTATTAAGAAGTATCATTCTTGATTTGTTAACTGCAAGAGAATCAATATCAGGATTACGGCTGCTCAAAGGAATTCTCGCATCAACTATCTCAATAACGAGGTCAATAAGCTTGATATTCTCTTCCATCATTCTCTTTGCCTTGGTCATATGACCGGGATACCACTGGTAGTTCATCATCTGCTCCTTTTCTCTATATAAATTTAAAATCTCTGAGCGGTGACATTACAGCCCACACGCTTCCGATAATATTATCTCTCTTCACCATTGCTATATTGGAAAATCTGCTGTCCTCACTGTTGTTACGGTTGTCACCCAGTACAAAATATTCATCCATTCCAAGTATGACAGGTTCTGCAGCAAGTCCCGCCGTAAGTATGTCTGAATCTACGACATCATCCTCAAGCTGCTTTCCGTTAATATATACCTTACCGTCTTTAATCTGTACTGTCTCTCCCGGCAGTCCTATGACACGCTTCACATATATTCTCGATGAGCTTACTCCTGATGCTTCAAATGCTATAACATCATACCTCTTTGGCGATGTAAATGCATACGGCAGCTTGTTAATAAGCACCGTCTGTCCGTTGCTAAGAAGGTCATTCATCGAATTACCTATAATATGTGCCCTTGTACAAAGAAGTGCCATAACCATATACGCTGCACATATAACAATTATCGTGTCAGCAATCAGTTTTGCCATCCGCTGAAGTGTCGTATTCTCTTTGTATCTTCTTCTGAAACCGCTCATAGCTTTGTCCCTCTCTTATATTACAAAAAGGGACAAATACCCGTCTTAAGTATATGTCCCTTTTCAGTCTGCCTCACGCAGACACTTATTAATAAAATCCGGCAGGAATTATCTCGTTACACGTTCCTTAACCTTAGCGCTCTTACCTGTTCTCTCTCTTAAGTAGTTAAGCTTTGCTCTTCTAACCTTACCATGACGAACAACCTCAACCTTCTCAACGATTGGAGAATGTACAGGCCATGTCTTCTCAACGCCAACGCCGTTAGAATTCTTTCTTACTGTGAATGTCTCGCGAACGCCTGTTCCCTGTCTCTTAAGAACAGTACCCTCGAATACCTGGATTCTCTCTCTGTTGCCTTCCTTAATCTTAGCTGATACTCTTACTGTATCACCTACGTTGAACTGTGGAGCCTCTGCCTTAAGCTGTGCAGACTCGATTTCCTTAATAATTTCGCTCATGTGTGACCTCCTTAATAATCTTGATGTTCGTAATACTTGCGTAACAGAGGACCATCTCTTCTTTTCACAACTATTCTAAAATAACATATAGAAGTCTGTTTTGCAAGCATAATTTTGCAAATATCTCTGTTCCGTAACTCTATTCCCTGAACTGCAGCTCATACAGATGCCTGTATATTCCAGCTTTGGCTATGAGTTCATCATGTGTGCCTTCCTCCGCAATTCCGTCATCAGTAAGCACAAGTATTCTCCCCGCATTCTTAATTGTTGACAGTCTGTGCGCGATGACAAGCGTTGTTCTGTTCTTTGCAAGCTTCTCAAGTGACTCCTGTACAACCTTCTCACTTTCATTATCAAGTGCTGATGTTGCCTCATCAAATATAAGTACCGGAGGATTCTTCAAAAATACCCTTGCTATTGAAAGTCTCTGTTTCTGGCCTCCGGACAGCTTAACGCCTCTCTGCCCGATATCGGTATCATACCCGTCCGGAAGTGACATGATAAATTCATGTGCATTGGCATTCTTTGCCGCCTCAATAACTTCTTCCCTCGTTGCATCAGGCTTTCCATATCTGATATTCTCAAATACAGTTCCTGCAAAAAGATACACATCCTGCTGCACTATTCCGATATTACCGCGCAGGCTCTTAAGCTTAATATCCCTTACGTCAGTACCGTCAAGCTTAACACTGCCTTCTGTAACATCATAAAATCTCGGTATCAGGCTGCAAAGCGTTGTCTTGCCCGCTCCCGAAGAACCTACGAGTGCTGCATATTCACCCGCACTGACCTTCAGATTAATATGATTGAGAACCGTCTGCGTATCCTGTTCATATTTGAATGATACATCATCAAATTCAATCTCACCGCGTACATTGCTTATAGTCTTTGCATCCGGTCTGTCTGCTATGTCCGGTTCAATATTAAGTATCTCCATGAACCTCTCGAAGCCCGAATAACCGTTCTGGAACTGCTCAGTGAAGTCAATCAGCGTCTTAATCGGGTCTGTGAATACATTAATATATAGGATAAATGTAACAAGGTCTGTAATGCTCACAAGCCCCTTCTTAATGAATACAGAGCCTGCAATAATTACAACAACCTGAATCATTATTGTAAATGAGCTGAGTCCGGCCTGATATCCGCCCATGTATCTGTAGCTTTCTCTTTTGGCTGCAAGAAATCCGTTGTTGCCTATTGCAAACTTCTCTTTTTCAATATCCTCATTGGCAAAAGACTTAACAACACGCATTCCCGACAGATTATCTTCTATCTGCGCGTTAATTCCCGCAATCTCTTCCCTGTTGCGTCTGAATGCACGTTTCATCTTCCTGTTGAACACATATGCATACACAAACATAAACGGCACCAGTGCAAATGCAGCAACCGCCAGATACGGGCTGATTGTCATAAGAATTATAAATGCACCGGTTATCTTAATAAGAGATATCACAATATTCTCAGGACCGTGATGCAGAAGCTCGCTTATGTCAAACAAATCCGTTGTGATTCTTGCCATAAGCTGTCCGACCTTCTGATTATCAAAGAATGAGAATGAAAGCTTCTGGTAATGTGCAAATACCTCCGCACGCATATCATACTCCATACGTGCTCCCATAACATGTCCGTAATTGGATATAAAGAAATTACACCAGCACTGGACAGCAACGAGCACAACCATTAGCACTCCCAGCTCTGCAATAGTCCTGAATGCCGTTGCATCATCATAATACAGAACCGTTGATGTTATATATCTTATTATTATGGGAATCGAGAGTGCTACAGCCGCAGCACCGAATGCGAAGAACATGTCTGCAATGAACACATTCATGTACGGCTTATAGTACGAAAACATTTTCTTAAGATTCTCTCTCATCGCAATGTCACCACTCCTGCATCAATCATCTTCTGAAGGCTCATCATAATACCAAGCTTTGCATGGTACCATGTAAGTCCGCCCTGGAAGAATACTGAATATGGCTCTCTTAACGGACCATCTGCACTGAGTTCGATTGATGAGCCCTGTACGAATGCACCTGCTGCCATAATGACCTCCGAATCGTACCCCGGCATATCCCATGGTTCAGGAGTAACATAGCTGTCAACCGGTGCTGCTGCCTGAATACCCTTGCAGAATGCGATAAGTCCCTCGGCAGAGCCAAGCTCAATCGCCTGAATGATATCAAATCTCGGCTCGCTTCCGTTAGGAATAACCTTAAATCCGAGCCTTTCATACAGATTAGCCGCAAATATTGCTCCCTTAAGTGCTCCTGCAGTAACTACCGGTGCCATGAAAAGTCCCTGAAAGAATGACTGGTTAACTCCAAGCGTAGCACCAACCTCCTTGCCAAGTCCCGGAGATGTAAGCCTGTAAGCTGCCTGCTCAACATACTCCTTCTTACCGGCAATATATCCTCCGCACGGAGCAAGTCCGCCGCCCGGATTCTTAATAAGAGAACCGACAATCAGGTCAGCCCCGACATCACTCGGTTCTATCGTCTGTACAAATTCTCCGTAACAGTTGTCTACCATGCATATTACATCAGACTTTATTGATTTTATAAATGCTATAAGCTCTCCTATACGTTCTACCGAAAGTGTCGGTCTCTGCGCATAACCCTTAGAACGCTGTATCGTCACAAGCTTTGTTCTCTCATTGATTGCCGCCTTTATTGCATCATAATCAAAGCTTCCGTCAGGCTTAAGATCTGCCTGTGCATATGTTATTCCATACTCGGCAAGGCTTCCCTTGGATGGTCTTATTCCTATAATCTCATCCATAGTATCATATGGCTTGCCGACAGGTGACATAAGCTCATCTCCCGGTCTTAAATTAGCTGCAAGTGCCACATTAAGTGCATGCGTTCCACATGTAATCTGTGGTCTTACCAGTGCATCCTCCGTATGGAAGATATCGGCATATACTGCCTCAAGCGTCTCACGGCCCGCATCATTATATCCGTAACCGGTTGTTCCGTAGAGATGCTCTGCTGATACCCTGTTCTTCTGCATTGCTGCAATAACCTTCATCTGGTTATACTCCGCAGTCTCATCTATGGCATCAAATCTCGGCTTAAGACTGTCAGCAATCTTCTTTGAATAATCAAGAAGCTCCCTTGAAAGCCCCATAGACTCATACATTTTTCCCATATTTTCTAACTGTTCTGCATTCATTACAAATTCTCCATTCCTGTTCTAACTGCAATTAATTTTAACGCAATCACTTTTCATGCAATCACTTCTGACGCAATCACCTTTCAATAATTCCTTTATCATGCAATTTATTAATCATAAAGTCAAGTATCGCTTCGTCATTACCAAAATCCTGCCGGTTCACCCATGTCACATCACGTTCACGCCTAAACCATGTAAGCTGTCTCTTGGCAAAATGTCTGGTGTCACGTTTTATTATATAAACAGCCTCTTCAAGAGTACAGATGCCATCAAGATAATCAAGAACCTCCTTATAGCCGATTCCCTGCATAGATACATATGAACGGTCATACCCCATGTCTCTTAGCATCCTCACCTCATCAACAAGTCCTGCTTCAAACATCTTATCAACTCTTGCATCAATTCTCTTATACAGCTTCTCTCTGTCATCATTAAGTACAAAATATACAAAATTATACGGCGAACTGTTATTTCTCTGTTCTTCATTATGTCTGGATATCGGCTCACCGGTCTGGTAGTAATATTCAAGTGCCCTTATAACTCTTTTAACATTATTAGGGTGGATGTTCTCTGCTGATACAGGATCCACTGCTTCAAGTTCCTTATGAAGCACTGCCTGTTCTCCGGCTTCTGCCCTCTCCTGCAGCTTCGCGCGGTACGCTTTTGCTTCTTCATTGCCATCAATATCTGTCTTATTATCTGACGCGGCATCCGCTGCAGAATCAAAATCCACGTCATACAGTACCGATTGTATATAAAATCCGGTTCCACCCGCAATAATCGGTATATGTCCTCTTGCGGTAATCTCTTCTATTGCCTGCTTTGCCCCTGCCTGAAACTTAACTATATTAAATTCTTCGTCAGGCTCATATTCATCTATAAGAAAATGCCTTACTCCCTGCATCTCTTCCGGCATAATCTTAGCCGTTCCGATATCCATATGCTTATATACCTGCATCGAATCGGCGCTTATTATCTCTCCACCGATACGTTTTGCAAGTTCTACCGATGCTGCCGTCTTACCGACTGCCGTAGGTCCCGTAAGGATTACAAGATTCATCATATCTCCGTTTCTGCCCGTTTTCCAGGGCATCTCAGGTTTGTGCGGGCACAAATCCTGCGTGTGAAAAATCAGATATCAATCTGTATTTTTTACACTAATCTCCGTTCCATATTCAAAAAATTCCCTCTGAAAGCTGCCTGTAATACAACACATCTTCCAGAGGGATTGATAATCAATAAATCTCTATAATTGATTAATCCTTATAAGTAATTAGCCACGAATCTTCTTAACAAGAGCTACAGCCTCTGCTGTCATATCCTTAATCTTGTCAAACTCGCCAGCCTTGATAAGGTCACCCTTAACCATCCAGCTACCACCGCAGCAGAAGATCTTGTCGCACTCAAGGTACTCTGAGATATTCTTTGCGTTGATTCCGCCTGTAGGCATAATTCTTACTGTTGTGTAAGCTGCACACATAGCCTTAATCATCTTAAGTCCGCCAGCTGCCTCAGCAGGGAAGAACTTAACTCTTGTAAGACCACGCTTAACTGCCTGAGCAAGCTCTGATGGTGTTACGATACCAGGAACAACCTCAATATTCTTTGAAATACAGTAATCTACGATCTCAGGATCGAATCCAGGGCTAACGATAAGTGAAGCGCCTGCTGCTACTGCACGGTCAACCTGCTCTGTTGTAAGAACTGTACCGGCTGCAAGTACCATATCCGGATATGCCTCATGCATAAGGCGGATTGACTCCTCAGCTGCTGCTGTACGGAATGTAACCTCTGCACATGGAAGTCCACCTTCATATAATGCCTTAGCAAGTGGAAGTGCATCCTTAGCATCGTTAAGAACTACTACAGGAATTACTCCAAGCTCTTCAAATTTGTCTGCCATTGTACTCATAATAATATAAGCTCCTTTCTTATACCGCTCTCTTATTGTGGACGAGCGGTCTTCCTCTTCTCACTATTATATACATTTTTCAGAAAATTGGAAGAGGTAATTTTACTTTTGTCGGCTTTTATATGCCTTTTGCCGGCATTTTGATTACTTCTTCATTACAATTGCGTAATTACCGCTGCAGGGTATACATAAAACAATTTGTTAGAGACCCCTGATAATAATCCTGCCTCCGCATCTGCATCTGTAATTCTGAGGTCTTGTAACTACCTTGCCGGCTCTTTTATAGCCCTGTGACCTGCCGCAGCTCGTACATGTCGCAATATACTTTACCGGCATTGTCCTGCGCCTGCTGATTGCATTTCTGCCGAATGAACCATCACCAGTGCCACCAGCAATGTCAGATGCTCCGGTTGATGATTCAAGCCCATCAATCCCCTTTTCTTCGGATGATGTAACACGCTTGACATTATAACCATACTTCTCATTAACAATTGATGCATACCTTTTCCAAAGAGCACTGTGATTCATGCATCCTTTACATGTATGAATCACTTCATGCATCAGTGTATTCTTAATACTAGATTCATCAGTACCAATCAGCCTTGTCGTAACTTCTATTCTATATACTGTGGATGCTGCAGACCGACTGATAACTGCCGTACATCGTCCCCAAAAAGACTTTGCCCTTGTATTAATAACAACCTCCGGCTCTATCGCCTGTATTGGGATTCCGGCAGCAACTGCTTCTTGGATAACATCTTTAAGGCAGCCATTCAAATACTTCCGAAGCTGCTCATTGCATTCATGTTTTTGTCTGTACATGCTGTTAAATTCTCTCTAAAATCGCTGACTATAAAATCGCTGACTATTCCGTATAAAATCTTATAAAACATTCTACTGCAAAAAAATCGCTAAAGCTTCGTAAAAGCCTTAGCGATATATTTTAATTAACAGGGGTGGAGAGAATCGAACTCCCACCAAAGGTTTTGGAGACCCCTATGATACCACTTCACCACACCCCTATGAAGTAATTGACCCTTCAAAACTGCACATTAAATTATCTTTTACATCCCTTACCTTCGGATAACTCCTCAGGCACTCTCTTTCTATCCGTTTCTTTCTTCGGTTAAGCCCTCGACCTATTAGTACTGGTCAACTGAATACATTGCTGTACTTACATCTCCAGCCTATCAACCTTGTCGTCTTCAAGGGGTCTTACCTGATTACTCAGTGGGATATCCCATCTTGAGGGGGGCTTCACGCTTAGATGCCTTCAGCGTTTATCCCTGCCCGACTTGGCTACCCGGCCGTGGCATTGGCATGCCAGCCGGTACACCAGAGGTCAGTCCGTCCCGGTCCTCTCGTACTAAGGACGGCTCCTCTCAGATATCCTGCGCCCGCGCCGGATAGGGACCGAACTGTCTCACGACGTTCTGAACCCAGCTCGCGTACCGCTTTAATGGGCGAACAGCCCAACCCTTGGGACCTACTCCAGCCCCAGGATGCGATGAGCCGACATCGAGGTGCCAAACCACTCCGTCGATGTGAACTCTTGGGAGTGATAAGCCTGTTATCCCCAGGGTAGCTTTTATCCGTTGAGCGATGGCAATCCCACTTTATGCCACCGGATCACTAAGTCCTACTTTCGTACCTGTTCCACCCGTCGGTGTCACAGTCAAGCTCACTTCTGCCTTTGCGCTCTGCGAATGGTTTCCGTCCATTCTGAGTGAACCTTTGAGCGCCTCCGATACCCTTTCGGAGGCGACCGCCCCAGTCAAACTCCCCGCCTGGCATTGTCCCACCGCCGGATCACGGCGGCTGGTTAGAAACCTAGCAATGCAGGGGTGGTATCCCAACGCCGGCTCCATGACAACTGGCGTCATCATTTCTCAGCCTCCCACCTATCCTGTACGTGCAATGCCAGATCCCAGTGCCAAACTAGAGTAAAGCTCCATGGGGTCTTTCCGTCCTGGCGCGGGTAGCCAGCATCTTCACTGGCACTTCAATTTCACCGGGTGCATTGTCGAGACAGCGCCCAAATCATTACGCCTTTCGTGCGGGTCGGAACTTACCCGACAAGGAATTTCGCTACCTTAGGACCGTTATAGTTACGGCCGCCGTTTACTGGGGCTTAAGTTCGATGCTTCGTTTCCTGACATCTCCCCTTAACCTTCCAGCACCGGGCAGGCGTCAGCCCATATACTTCACCTTTCGGTTTTGCATAGACCTGTGTTTTTGCTAAACAGTTGCTTGGGCCTATTCTCTGCGGCCACATTGCTGTGGCACCCCTTCTCCCGAAGTTACGGGGTCATTTTGCCGAGTTCCTTGACAATGCTTCTCCCGCCGGCCTTAGGATTCTCTCCTCATCTACCTGTGTCGGTTTACGGTACGGGTACAATGGACACTATAGCGGCTTTTCTTGACGGCAGGCTCCGGAACTTCGCTACTTTTGTTTCGCTCCTCTCACCGCTCTGGCTTGCATGCGGGTTTTGCCTCGCATACGCCTCCTCGGCTTTCACCGGGCTTTCCTTTCCCGGCTTTCCTTTACCTCCCGTGTCCCCACAGTTCTGATCCATTGCAGTACAGGAATCTCAACCTGTTGTCCATCGGCTACGCGTCTCCGCCTCGCCTTAGGCCCCGACTTACCCGGGGCAGATCA